>NZ_JAAOYS010000002.1:319251-784847 GCF_011759495.1 Dyella sp. SG562 | reverse complement strand
TGGTCGCCTTGAAGACTGCGCCATGCGCGCACTTCGATCTATATCTGTCGCGCCAACTTACTGATCTGGCTGGTGGAAACGTGGGGATACCTCAGCCACCGGCCCCTTATTCGTAACTACTCCCGGCCATTATTCACTCTAGTCATTCCCCCTTTGATGGCGGGGGAAGGGTTGTTCGATGCTCAATGCCATCTACCCCGATCGCCTCTATAGCAAACAGATCCCCGCTTGCGTGATAGTAAAGTCGGACGAAGGTGTCACCATATTTCACCCTGCCCTTGCCAGCACAGGATTTCACCACGTAGTACGACGTCGCACCGTAGACATGAGTGGCCTGTTTATTTGTCAAATCTTCTCTTATATCGGGCACGCCCAAGATCGATTCCACCAAGGCCTTGGAATCACCAAGATTGACTTTCGCGATGTTTGCCACTAATTGCGCTTTGGAGTCCGCACTCATCTCTACGCAGGCCATTGATGCAGCCGTATCAACTGGCGTAGATCCACTCGATGAGTGTTGCTGGCCACATGACGCGCAAGAAAGAGCAAATACCCCTCCGCCGAGAACGCGCAGTAGGTGAGAAATCATAAATCGCGGCATAACTCTCTCCGGCATTGGCGAAATTTAGTCCATTCATTTTTGCAATGATTAGGGCCACATTTGACTCGGAGCGGTGAAATCGCGACTACCTTGACCCACCTCATGTAGCGCGCGCCCATACTCGAGCACATCTTCCGGATCCCAGATTAAAGGACTCGGATACCCGATAAGATGTTTTCCAGATCCACCCGCCCGCAATGCATCCATAACGGTTGTAGAACAATTTTGGGAGACCGAATTGTATTTGTGGCTCTTCGAGAACTTAGCCCACCAATCCCTGATGGCATCCTCATCAAGGTTATCTAGATGAATAGTGGTGGTCGGGCGACGGCCCTCGCCTTCCCTTGAGCTATTGTCATGATCAAATGTGTTACCAGCGATCGCGTCTACCTCAAAGTAGCTATCCAACCAAGAGCCAAGCGGGTACTCACGATCAGTGGGCTGTGGCCACCAGCTTATGTAGGTATTGTCATCAAGCATCAACGCAGCGTGGCCCCAGTCACCGTCGTAGCCTTTCCAAATATAGAGATTGGCGAGCCCAAGAGGGTCGATGCTTCCATACGGCCTGCTATGAACGTAGGCATAGGTGTTCAGACCGCCACCTAGTCTCAACGGATCGCTCCTCATATAGCGCCCAATAGTGGGATCGAAATCGCGATTCAAGTTTTGATACAACCCTGACTCGGCGTCGAAGTATTGCCCAGGGAAACGCAAGTTGAGAGACGCACCGCTGGCCGTGGTCGTTGCCTCACCAAACGGATTCCCCTGATAACCCCACTGCCACATCGCAGACCCCGTGCCGTCAGTGACCGCACGCGGTGTACCTAGCGCATCCGCATGAACGTAATGCACCGTGCCAGAGGCGCCACTCGTATCCACTACCGCCACGGGTAAGTTGTCGAGCCAGACGTAGTTACGGTTTGTCAAACCGTACTCGCCGAGGAGCTGGCTGCCTTCATCGTAGGCGAAGCGCTGATTGACGGCAGCGGCCTTGGCGACACGTTGACCCATCGCGTTATAGGTGTAATTCGCCACGGTCTGCCCATTGCGCTGCACCACCGTCATGCGATTGCGATCGTTGTAGCCGTAGCCAAACGTGTCACCACCCGTCCCATTACCCGTGGTGTTGCCGTTGGCGTCATACGTCCGGACGCTACTATTTATGCTCGCCAGCCAATGCGTACCGGCCTGATAGCCGTAGGTACCGGTCGCCAGCCCGCTGGCTGACTTGCTGAGGCGATCACCCGTCTTGTTGTACGTATAGGCCTCAATCGCTTGACCCTGTGCATCCTTGAGGCCGGTCAGGCGATACAGTGGATCGTAGCTATAGGTCTCAATCGCCGGATTGGCACCCGGCGCATTGCCCAGTGCCGTGATGTTGCCCATTGCGTCGCGGGCGAAGTGCAAATTCAACGCCGGACTGACGACATCCGTCACCGCGTAGTTAGCATCGTAGCTACGCGTGATCGTCTGGCTATTACCCAATGTGTAGCTGGCAATCGGACCGAACGGCAGGTAGCTGACATTGGTTACCACGTTGCCGGCGCTGCCCGCACCCGGCAGCTGCGCGGTGACCACATTGATGCGCCCTAAGCTGTCGCGGCCGTACTGGATAAAGGTTCCATCCGGCGTGCGAGTGCTAGCGAGGCGGTCCGCCAGGGTATAGGTGTAGCTGACCGAATCGACGTTGGTGCCTTGGGTCTGGCGCTTCTGCACCACATTGCCACGGAGGTCGTAGCAGTAGACCGTGGTGACCGCTGTCTCCACCATGCTAGTCAGGCGGCCGGCTGGATAGGAGCCCGTGCAACCGGTAACGCTATTGGCTTCGTCATAGTGATAGCTGACGTTGGCGGAGCTGGTCGGATAGGTGGTCCCGGTAATGCGGTTCAACGCATCGTAGGTGCTATGGCTGACCACGCCCCTCGCATCCGTGGTCTGAATGCGACTACCCGCGGCGTCGTAAACGTAGGTGGACGTACCGGTGTCCGGGCTGTGCAGACCGGTGGCATTGCCCAGCCCGTCGTAGTCGTACGTCGTATTCAAACTATCCGGATCGCTCACGCCCTGCAGCTCGTCGCGCGGACCATAGGCGAAGACACTCTGGGTGTTCTGCGTGGCGGTGTCGGTGCCGTTGTAGTTGTCGATCGTGCTGACCAGGCGGTTCAGCGCGTCGTAGCCTTGCTTGCGCTGGATGCCCAGCGCATCGGCACTGCGTACGAGGTTGCCATTGCCGTCGTAGCTGTCGCTGAAGCTGGCGTCGAAGACCGTGCGATTGAGGCCATCCTTGATGCCGGTCAGCTGCCCCAGCGTGTTGTAGCTGCGGGCCAGCGAGCGGCGCAGGGTGTTGCTGGCGTCGAAGGTTTCTTCCTTGATCTTGTTGCCGGCGGCGTCCAGCGTGTAGTGGATGCGGTTGCCCAAGGCGTCCGTGATATCGGTGAGGCGATGGGCGGCGTCATAGGTGTAGGTCACCTGCACGCCGTCCGGGTCCTTGATCGAGGCGACGGCACCGTAAGGCGTGTAGCCGATCTGCGTGACCGCGTCGTTCGGCGAGGTACTGCCGTCCGCGTTCGCGCGGACGGTGCGGGTCGACAGCCAGCCGCGCGGCGTATAGGTCGAATCGGTCAGGACGCCATTGGCGTCGCGCTGACGGACGACGCGGCCGTTCTTGTCATAGGCCACCATGGTGGTGACTTGCCCAATGGCATTGGTGACCTGATAAAGATCGCCCGCCCGGTGACAAGCACCGCCGGCCGTACCGCAACCTGATTCGTCGGTGCTCAGGTAGTAGCTGTAGTGCGCCGTGCTCGTGAGATCGGTGCGCGGCCCGGTGATGCTGAGAAGCAGACCGATGCGGGGGCATTGCGTGCCATCCACGGCATCGCAGTACGTATAGGTCCAGCGACGCACGCCAGCAGGGACAGCCCCGGTGACAGCGCAGGTGTAGCTGGCGGCCGTTGAAGCATCGATGTCACAGCGCGCTAGCGCCCATCCGGCCGCGTTGTAAACCCAGCTGGTGCTGGATACGACAGTGCCGCCGGCGTCGCTGAGTGTCCGCGCCAGAGGTACGCGAAGGGCCGCATTCCATCCGATGCTGGCCGTACGCTGCGTCGCCGTCCCTACGCCCTCAACGCGCTGCTGGAGCAGGCCTTGTGCGTTGAAAACGTAGCTGGTGGTGACATCATTCCAATCCTTGGCCGTCTTCAGAAAGCCATTGGCGTCATAGGTCATGCTTTGCCCCATGCATTCCTTGCATGCGGGCCCGCTGACCGACATCAACCGCCGGCCACCGGCAATACTCTGGTAGTTATAATTGCGCTGGGCGCCGAGATTGTCGGTTACCGTGGTTACGTCGCCGCTGTAACTCAGGGTGCTCGTGTCCACATTGCCATTGAGCGCACTGCCGGTCGCCATGCCGGTGGTGCTGTCGTAGGTCCAGGTGGCGTAGGTGGAGTTGGCTTCATCCACCCAGGCAGTCAAAGCTTGAGGGAAACCCGTGGCCTCATACTTGTAGCCGACCGACTTTCCATCCGCATAGGTCACGGAAGACAGGCGGCCGATGCTGTCGTACGCGTAATGCACAGTCGTCTGATCGGGCAAGGTGAGCTGATCGAGCAGCCCGGCGGTGGAGTAGCTGAAGCTCAGCACTCGCCCGTAGCTGTCGGTCACGGAGCTGACCTGGCCCATATCCGACTTGGGTCCAAACGTCGTCGCAACCGTTCTTGTGTAGCCGTCACGCCGGACGATCTGCAGCAGATTGCCGTTCACGTCGTAACTTTCGACATCGCCATTTTCGGCGGTCAGCGTGAATCCGGCGCTAGTCGCCGCGAGGGAAATGGCGCTCTGGCCAGTTGATGAGCAGGTACCGTTGTAGCAGACGAAGTGGTAATAGCGGCCATCGGGACGGAAGACGGAGAAAGCAATCGCCGCGTCCCCCATGGGCTTCGAGTACGCCAGAGCGCCAAGGGTGTTGAGCACCGAAACCACCGCTCCATTGGAGAGCTGACACTTGCCACTCCCTGCGTATGTCGCGGTAACCCCCGCAAAGTTGGGGTTGGGTGCACTTCCGCCAATGCCTTGGACGATATCGCTCACGCCTTGGACGCAGGCCTCTTCGGCCGAGCCATAGACCGAAGAAGTCGATGAAGCGCGGAACGTCGCCTTAGGCAGAGACGACTTCAGACTTCTGTTTAAAGGGTAAATGTGTCTGGACGCATACTCGTTCTGCCAGCCATATCTGCCAAGATCGGGAGCCAGTGGATTGCTGTTGTAGTAGCGGGTGTAGGTCAACCCGCCGTCGCCGTCCACGAAGTCAACGGCCGACTCCGACATGTTCCCGGAGCCCATCTCAATGGGATATTTCGTCGCCGCCCGCCCCTGCTCGCATTGGCACTGCCCTTTATCGGCTTCACTACCTGCCAAAGTGAGGTAATAACCTTCTCGACAGAACCATTCGCCTGACGGCTTGTAGTAAGACCAGACGGAGTTGTTGTCGCAGGTATAGACCTCATACGTAGCCACCGTATAGAGGCTGGCATGACCGGAAGAATCGGCACAACTTGTTTCGCCGATCATGTAGCGCGTGTACTGATGAACACCATGCGTCGCATTTTCAGGTAGTTCCCTCCACCCGATAGGCACGCAGGTCGGAACGCCATACGGCCAACCCGACGCCAGATACGGCTGCCAGAACGCACGGGCATCAGCCTCAGACCACATCAGCTGGTTATAGCTGCTGGCCTGCGTACCCAACTTCCACGTATTCCAGTTCTGCGCGTTAGCAACCGACATCAATCCGAATACGCAACAGAACACCGCGAGCAGCCAACGCCTCATACCCAGTTCCTTCGAGCAAGCAAAACTTTTACCCACAAAAAAAACCGAGGCTGCACCGCAACCCCGGCCCTATATCGAAATCTTCCACGACGGCCCGCCGTCGAACGTGATCAAACCCTCATCCATGATTTTCCACCTCTAGGGGCAGTCCTAAAACAACAGCAACTCCAAAAAAATCTCCCCTTTTCTCAACGACTAGCCCCCAACAACCCCACCTTATACCCCGCCTCCCGCAACCGATTCGTGGCCTTGGCATTAAGCACCAGCAACGTAATCAATCCCACCAGCGGTACGAACATCAGGATCACCAGGATCACCTTCGTTCCCGTGCCATAACCCAGCCCGCTGCTGATGCGCAGGATGCCCATCAGCGACAGCACCAGCGAAGCGATGGCCAGCAGGCCGGCGATGGTTTCCCCGGCGCCGCGCACCAGGATGATCGCCAGGTAGACCAGGATCGCGTAGATCACCAGCTTCTGGCCGCTGGCGACCTGCTCGATGCCCGGATCGTTGCGCAGCGTGTCGCCTAACGGCGCCTTGGGCGCCTCGTACGGATTGCTCATATTGTCCCCCTGTGGTGGCTGGTCGCCGGATCAGCGCCCTCCCTGTCCCCAGGGCGCGCGCCGTATCGTGCCGCAAACGGAGGCGCGGCGGGAGTTACCGGGTCGCGGCGGGTTCCTGCGGCGGCGTCAGCATGGCCTGCAGGCCGTGGGTGATCAGCGTGGGGAAGACGGTGAGGTGGTCTTCGTCGCCGATCACCACCGAGCGGATATGCAGGCCGGGGTAATGCCGCGACTTCAGCACGCGCTCGAAGGCCTGCGCATTGCGCACCATGTCCACGGCGTTGTGATAGCGCTTGTCGGGCGAGCCCGGATCGACGGTTTCGAAGCCGCCCAGGGCCATGAACACATCCGCCGGCAGGTCTTTATGGCTGGCCGCATAGGCGCGTTCGCGCTCGAACATCACCTTGCCGTCGAACTGCAGCGACGGACTGCCCAGGATGTAGTGCTCGAACATGCCCGGCTCGGTCAGCAGCATGTGCACGCCGAGCAGGCCGCCATAGGAATGGCCGGCATAGATCTTGTCGTGCATGTCGGCGCGGTAATGGCTGGCGACGAAGGGAAACACTTCTTCGGCGATAAAGCGCCGGTAGTTTTCCGCCTCGCCGTACAGCGGCGCGCGGCCGGGCATGTCGGACTCGGCGCTGGACGGGCCCTTCGCCGTGGGCGTGTAGTCGCGGTTGCGGCTGTACTTCGGCGTGTCGCCCTTGGCGTAGGAAAGGCCGATGAGGATGAAGTCGCGCAGGCCGTTGCCGTGGTCGCCGACGCGCCGGGCGATGCTGCGGATCAACGGGAAGGCATACGGCGCGTCGGTGACGAAGACCACCGGATAGTTGCGCTCCGGATGCTCGGCGTAGCCATCAGGCAGGTAGACGTCGAGCTGGTAATCGCGCCCAAGGATCTTCGACGGCAGGTCGCGCACCTCGGTGCCTTCCAGCGCATATGCCGGCGGCGTGGCGGGTGCGGCGGCAACAGGCGGCGCCGTGGCTGCGGGCGCCGGTGCGGCTGTATGGGTCGAAGCAGAAGGCGCGGCGCCATTCGAGCAGGCCGCGAGCAGAACGAGTGCCGCCATCATGGCGGCCGAACGAAACATCATGAGAATCCCTGGCGAGAGCGGCAGCGAAGAGCGGCGGCCATCGAAACACAAGCGCCGCTCCCTGCCAACGCCATCATGGCTTCGCCGGCGCCAGTTCCGCCAACCGCGTCTTGGCATGCTCGTTGTCCGGGTTGCGCTCCAGTGACAACCGGTAATTGGCGATGGCGTGTTCGCGCTCGCCCAATGCCTCCTGGCATTCGGCCAGGCTGTCGTAGGGATTGAAGCTCTGCGGATGCTGCGCCACGTTGTAGGCGAACACCTGCACCGCATCCTTGGGCCGTTTTTCCTGTTGCAGCAGCCGGTAGCCCCAGCCGTTGAGGTAGTTCTCGCTCAGGTGCAGGCCTGGATAGGTGCGCGCCACCTCGGCCACCGTACCGGCGACATCGCCATAGCCGTGCTCCGCGAACGCCTTCTCCAGCGCCGCCTCCGCGGCCGGCTTGCCGAACACCTGGTCGCGGATATGGTTGGCCGCCATCTGCAGCTGGCCCTGCGTGTTGTTGGCGCTGCGGTTGGCCAGCAGCACCACGCCGTAGCCGGTGCCGGGATAGACCTCCATGAAGCTGGCGAAGCCGAAGGTGCCGCCGGAATGCACGAAATGGCGCTGGCCTTCGATCGTGGTGTCGATGATCCAGTTGAAGCCGATCGCGAACTCGCCCGGGTCGCCCCATTGCGGCTGGTGCGTGAGCTTCACCGCCGGATCGCTTTCGTCGAGCTGCCGCGCCACGTACTTCGCCATGTCGCGCGAGCTGTAGCGCAGGCCGCCGGCGGCACGCGTCACCGGCGCATCCCATACCGGCGCCACGCGGCCTTCATTGGTGTAGCCCACGGCCATCTGCGCGGCGCGCGCCTTGTCGGTGCCGCTGGCCATGCCGAGCGGGCGCTCGATGCGCTCGGCGAGCAGGGTTTCGAACGGCTTGCCGAGCAGCTTCGCATCGATCAGGCCCACCACTTGCGCCGCGACGTTCGAATGCGCCGGCGTCTTGCCGGGTTCGCGCTGCAGCTTCGCGCCGTGCAGATCGGCGAGGAACTGCGGCGGTGTGTAGCGATTGAGTCCTGCCACGAGCACGAACGGAGCCTCGCCCGGCTTGGCCTGCCTGGCCGCTAGCGCCAGCGACTCCGGCAGGTTGTCCGGCAGCGCCGAAGTAGTCGACACCAGCTGCTGCAAGGTTACCGGCCGCCCTTCGTAGGCCAGGCCGGGATAGTCGCCGGGCGGCAGGTAGCGGCGCATGTCGTCGCCCAGCTGCGCCTTGTGTTCCAGCACGGCCTGCGCCAGCAGCAGGCTGCCGAAGGTCTTGGTGATGGAGCCGATCTCGTAGACGGTGTCGGCGGTGGGTGCGCGTGCCTTGCCGCGCTCGACGGTGCCGAAGTCGTAGAACGAGGCCTTGCCGTCCTTCACCACCGCGATGGACAGGCCTTCGGCATTGCCGGCCTCGATAAAGGCCTTGCCCTCCTTGCGGGCCGCCTCGTCGAGGCGCTCCTGGGCGGTCTGCGCGGCCTGCGCGCCGGCGGCCCAGAGGGCGGCTGCGGCGATGCAGGCGGCGAGCGTGGTCCTTGCCATGGTGGTTCCCCTTAGGATGCGCGGGCGAGCCACGCGTCCGCCGGACTCTAGTGGCGTCTTCGCCGGCCGGGCTACGTGACTTCCGCCATCCCCGCCCCCATCATCCGGATTCCCGTCCGGATCCGCCCACGCGGCTGCGCCCATGACTCACAAGACTCCCGCCGAAACGCACGTCGTCCCCGACCCCGCCGAGAGCGCCGACCATCCAGGCATGCATCGCCCGGGGCATACGGTGCTGGATACGGTGGAGACCAGCGAGCTGGATGAACTGCAGCGAGAGGATGCGTTGCGGCATTCGATTCTGCGTACGCCGCGGTAAGCGCGGCTCAGGCGTTCGGACGCCGCGCCATCCCCAAACTTCCCTCGTTGTCCAGCGAGCTCCCTGGCCTGGTTGCTGGCCCGCGCTCCAATGGCCGCACCCGCGTGAAAGGCGCGGCTGCGACAACGTCGTCATGCCTTCCGCAGCCATCCGGACAAAACTCCCCGGCACAGCTTTAAGAACGAGTCATGTGTGCACTGCAAAACGCGCACATCGGCGCCCTGCTTGAATCGATTCAAATTAGACGCTCCAAATTTTTGCGATGCGCCATAAAGACTCAGGCACTCAATAGCTTAGATGTTGACCACCGTCGTTTAGATCGTGGCAAAAATTCGTTGACAACGTTATCGGGCACGCCTAAGACTGCGCGGCACGCCTCCGTGGAAAGGGAGTGGTTCGACGGAGCGGCCGCGGGACGGTATCGACAGTCGGGGGGACTGACGTACCGGCCACAAGAAGCGCGGCGCAGGAACTGAGCAATCGGCGGACAGACGCACACGAGCCTGGAGCTCGTGCGGTTTCGTTCGCCCCACGAAAACGAACGGGTGCCCGACACCCGGCACAAACCCCCGATCGGAGGCATCGACCATGGATTACCGCAGAAGCACGCTCGCCGTCAGCATCCTGTCCGCCCTGCTGTGCGCCGGCACGGCGATGGCGCAGGACGCGGGCACGGCTCCCGCCCAGAGCAACGACCCGAACAAGCCGCAAACCCAGCCGCAAACCCAGCCGGGCCAGGCCAGGCAGCTGGAGACCGTCACTGTCAGCGGCATCCGCGCCAGCCTGCAGAAGTCGCTGGACCTGAAGCGCAATTCCGATTCGATCATCGACGCGATCTCCGCCGAGGACGTGGGCAAGTTCCCCGATACCAATGTGGCCGAGTCGCTGTCGCACCTGCCCGGCATCAGCGTGGACCGCAACTTCGGCGAGGGCGACAAGGTCAGCATCCTCGGCACCGATCCGGCACTGAACCGCCTGCTGCTCAACGGCCAGACCGTGGCCTCCACCAACTGGACCAGCGATCCGAACCATCCGGACGGCCGCTCGTTCAACTACAGCCTGCTCACCTCGGAAATCATCGGCACCGCCGAGGTGTACAAGACGCCGCAGGCGCGCATCGACGAAGGCAGCATCGGCGGCACGGTCATCGTCAACACGCGCCGCCCGCTGGACCTGAAGGCCAATACGCTCACCGGCACCGTCAGCTACGGCTACAACGACCGCGCCGACAAGGGCAAGCCGAACGCCTCGGTGCTGTACAGCTGGAAGAACGACGAAGGCACCTTCGGCGTGCTCGGCTCGCTGATGCATTCGGACCGCATCATCCATCGCGAAGGCACCGAGATCTTCGGCTACCAGCGCGCCAACGACCCGAACGATACCGATCCGAACCACCAGTTCCCGGCCAGCGTGGTGCCGCCGGGCAGCAGCTTCACCTACCCGACCGCGATCAACACCGCGCTGTTCACCCAGCACCGCAAGCGCGACGGCGTGGCCACCGGCATCCAGTGGAAGCCGAACCAGTCGTTCGAGCTGAACCTCACCGGCCTGTACGTCACCGAGAAGTTCGACAACTACAACCAGAGCCGCTACGGCGACTGGTCCGGCAGCGCACCTGCTGCCACCTCGGTCAACGTCGCCAACGGCGTGGCCACCGGCGGCTCGTACGGCGCCAGCGCGCCCACCTACCTGGACGGCTACGAGCGCTTCTCCAAGGTCAACACCGGTGCGCTGCAGCTGCGCGCCGACTGGCACGGCGAAGGCTGGAATGCGTCCAGCCAGATCGGCTACACCAATTCCTCGGGCGGCTCGCAGGGCATCTACAGCCTGCAGTTCCGCGGCTACGGCGGCTATAACTGGAACCTGGCCGGGGAGCATCCGCAGATCAACTACAACACCGACCCCACCGACGCCAGCCAGATGCTCGCCCACGGCGCCGGCTTCAGCCGCGCGCCCAGCTACGACCGCGAGCGCTATTTCCAGGCCGATTTCAGCCACGACGTGGCGCTGGGGCCGTTCAATACGGTGGAGCTGGGCGTCAAGAGCAGCAACCACTTCAACGGCCAGACCAACTACGCCGCCAGCATTCCCACGCTCGACAACAGCGGCGTCACGCTCGCCAACCTGCAGGGCGGCATGACCGGCAGCGATTATCTCGACGGCCTGAGCCCCGCCGGCAATATGGCGCGCTGGGTGCAGATCGATAAGGGCGGCCTGAAGAACTACGTCAATTCGCTGTTCACCGGCGCGCCGATGGACCCGAAGGCGACCTATGCGATCACCGAGCAGAATCGCGCCTTCTATATCCAGGGCGATTTCGGCGGCACCGATTGGCGCGGCAATGTCGGCGCGCGCTACATCCACACGCGCAACGGCATCACCGGCTACAACGTGATCGCCAACAACCAGTACGAGCCAGTCGACCAGAAGAACCGCTACAACGAGTGGCTGCCCTCGTTCAACATCGCCTACGACGTGCGCGACGACCTGACCCTGCGCTTCGCCGCCGCCAAGACCCTGGCCCGCCCGCGCTACCAGGACATGACCCCGTACGTGGCGCTGGACGACCGCACCCACACGGGCTCCTCCGGCAACGTCGACCTCAAGCCGTACAAGTCCACCAACTACGACGCCACCGCCGAGTGGTACTTCGCGGAGAACAGCCTGCTGTCGGCCGAGTTCTTCTTCCGCCGCATCAGCGACTACGTGCTGTACGACACCGTGGCGCGCACCTACTACGACCTGACCGCACAGCAGAACGCCGTGTACCAGATGGTGACGCCGGTGAACGCGGGCGTGGCCAAGGTCAAGGGCGTGTCGCTCACTTATCAGGCCAGCTTCGGCTACGGCTTCGGCCTGGCGGCGAACTACACCTACTCGGACGACGACACCAGCAACAACTTCCCGCTGCCGTACAACTCCAAGAACTCCTTCACCCTCACGCCGTACTACGAGCAGGGTCCGTGGAGCGCACGCGTCACCTTCAGCCGCCGCTCGCCGTATTTCACGCAGATCGGCGTGCTGGAATCGCAGCAGATCACCGGCCGCTTCCGCCAGCTGGATGCCTCGGTGTCGTACCAGCTCAACGATCACGTGCGGCTGCAGCTGGATGGCACCAACCTGCTGGACGAAACGTACTTCGTCTACAACGGCACGCCGAGCCAGCCCTACAACGCGTACAAGAACGGCCGCACGTACACCTTGAGCATGAACTTCAAGCTGTAACACCGAGGCCCGGCGTAGGTTGGGGTGAGCGCGAAGCGAACCCCAACAAACGTCGCCGCGTGTGGCCACGTTGGGGTTCGCTTGCGGCCACCCCAACCTACGCCGGGGCCGCGGCCTTCACGTAATCGACGAAAGCGCGCAGCGGCGCCGGCAGATGGCGCCGCCCGGGGTAATACAGGAACGGCCCGGAGAACGCCTGCCACCAGTCTTCGAGGATCGGCTCCAGCGCGCCGCGCTCCAGATATGGCCGCAGCATCTCCTCGTACAGATGGATGACACCCAGCCCCGCCACCGCGGCATGGATCTTCAGGTCGATCGCCCCGCCGAGACTCACCACCAGCGGACCGGACGGGTCGACGCGCACCACTTCGCCCTCGCGTTCGAATTCCCATAGCGGCATCGCGCCGCTGGCGAAGCGTCCACGCAGGCAGGCATGGGCGAGCAGGTCGCGCGGATGCTTCGGCCTGCCGCGGGCATCCAGATAGGCCGGCGCCGCGGCCGTGGCGAAGCGCTCCACGCGCGGCCCCAGCGGCACCGCGATCATGTCCTGCTCCAGCCGCTCGTCATAGCGGACGCCCGCATCGCAGCCGGCGGACAGCACGTCGACGAAACTGTCCTCGACCACTACGTCCACGCGGATCTCGGGATACTCGCGCATGAAGCCGGCCACCAGCGGCGGCAGCACGGTGCGCGCGACGCCCGCCGGCACGTTGAGCCGCAGCGTGCCGCTCGGCTTGTCGCGGAAGACGTTGAGCACGTCCAGCGCCGCTTCCATTTCGCTGAGCGCCGGCGCCAGCCGCTCGATCAGGCGCTGGCCGGCCTCGGTCGGCGCCACGCTGCGCGTGGTGCGATGGAGCAGGCGCACGCCCAGCTTGGTTTCCAGGCGCTTCACCGCCGCGCTCAGACCGGAGGCCGAGAACTCGCCCGCACGCGCGGCGTCGCGAAAGCCGCCGGCCCGCACCACCGACACGAACGCCATGAGATCGTTGATCTCGGCCATTGTTCAGTCCTTCGCACAGCCCGTGCACATGGAACCGGATTATCCGCCAGGCCGGCTTTCCTCATAGTGCCCACCGCACCCACTGATGAGGCAACCGCCATGCCCCCGCTCGCTTATTCCTTCGCCGGCCGCAGCATCAACCGCATGGGCTACGGCGCCATGCAGCTCGCCGGCCCCGGCGTGTTCGGCCCACCCAAGGACCGCGCCGCCGCCGTCGCCGTGCTGCGCGAAGCCGTGGCCGCCGGCGTCGACCATATCGACACCAGCGACTTCTACGGCCCGTACGTCACCAACCAGATCATCCGCGAGGCCCTGTATCCGTATCCGGAGCGCCTGCTGCTGGTCACCAAGGTCGGCGCGGTCCGCGGCGCCGATGCGTCGTGGCTGCCGGCGCAGGAGCCGGATGACCTCGAACGCGCCGTGCACGACAACCTGCGCAACCTCGGTCTCGACAGGCTGGACGTGGTCAATATGCGCATCCTCGGCGCTACCCATGCGCCGAGCGAAGGTTCGATCGCGCGACAGGTCAGCACGCTGGCCGGGCTGCAGCGCCAGGGCCTGATCCGGCATATCGGCCTGAGCAACGTCACCGCGGCTCAGGTGGCGGAAGCGCGCGGCATCGCGCCGATCGTCTGCGTGCAGAACCACTACAACCTGGTACATCGCCAGGACGACGCGCTGGTCGACGAACTCGCACGGGAAGGCATTGCCTACGTGCCGTTCTTCCCGCTCGGCGGCTTCAGCCCGATCCAGTCGGGCGAGCTTTCGCGCATCGCCGCCGCGCTAAATGCCACGCCGATGCAGGTGGCGCTGGCGTGGCTGCTGCATCGCTCGCCGAATATCCTGCTGATTCCGGGCACCTCGTCGGTCAAGCACCTGCATGAAAACCTGCAGGCCGCGCAGCTTGCGCTGTCCGCGGCGACGATGGCCGAACTGGATGCGCTAGCCCAGCCGGCTTGACCGGCGACAGGGACGGCGATGCCCAACGGCATGCGCCGTCCTTCGGCACAGCGATTAGGATGGCGCACCGCCCAACCGCCGATGCCCATGTCACGCTCCGTTTTCGCAAGAACACGCGACCGCATCCCGAGCCCGTCCGCGCTTGGGCGAGCGCTGGCCGAAGCCACGGCCACCTTGCTGGCGGCGCTCGCCACCATGCTGTGCGCGCTGGCCATCGCACCCGGGGCCGGCGCGGCCACGCTCGCCGTGGTGCTGTGCATTTCGCTGTCGCGCAGCCAGCTTGACCGCGACCTGCGCGGACGGCTGGAGGCCGCCGTGGTATTGCCGCTGATCGGTGTGGTGGCGCTGGGGGTCGGCTTGCTGCTGCGCCACCTCCCGTGGGTTGGCGCCGCGGTCTTCGTCGCCGGCATGTTCGTATCGATCTGGCTGCGCCGCTTCGGCCCGATGGCGCAGCGCGCCGGCAGCCTGATCGCGCTGCCGTTCGTGGTGCTGCTGACGGTGCCGCATCTGCGGCCGGCGGCGAACGGCGTGTTGCCGGTATGGCTAGTGCCGATCGTGGTGGCGCTGCTGGCGCTGTTCTGGGTGACGGTCTTTCATCTGCTGGTGCGCTGGCTGCGTATCCGGCCATCGGCTGACGAAGACGACGCGCCCGTCGCGGCGCCTGCTGCGCAGGACAAGCCCGGGCTGGCGGTGAGCACGCGCATGGCGATCCAGATGGCAGTCGCTCTTGCCGCCGCGTTCGCGATCGGCTTTTTCTTTTTCCGCGAACGCTGGGGCTGGATCGTACTGACCGCCTTTATCGTCAACAGCGGCAATCGCGGGCGGCTGGACGTCGTCTACAAAAGCGGCATGCGCGTGCTGGGCGCGGCGGCGGGCACGGTGTTCGCTTTGGGCATGGGCCAGCATCTTGGCATCGATCACCGCGCCACGGCGGCGCTGATTCTCGCTGCCCTGTTCCTGGGTGTCTGGCTGCGGCCGTTCGGTTACGCGTGGTGGGCGCTGTTCGTGACGGTGGCACTGGCCTTGCTGCAAGGCTTCGACGGCGGTGAACCCGGCGGCCTGCTGTGGCAGCGCATGGAGGAAATCATCCTGGGTGCGCTGATCGGCATCGCGGCCGCGTGGTTCGTATTGCCGGTGCGTTCCACCGACGTATTGCGCCGGCGCCTGGCCGACGCGCTGGCGGCGTTGAGTGAAGCATTGGATCCGTCGACGGAAGGCCGCGGTGCGGCGCGATTCAATGCGGCGCTCGATCGGGTGGAACAGGTAGCGCCACCCTTCCGTGCCTTCCGCCTGCTCGCACGCCAACGTGCGATGCACCCGGCGGACTGGGCCGACACCTTGCTCGATTGCCGCCAATCGGCGTGTGCGCTGATCGATCAGGGCGCCACGCCCGGGCGGATACGCCAGCTGGCAGGCGCCGCGCGGCGCTCGCTGCGCGAGCCCGAAACCCTGGCGCCCGCCTTGCACGAGCTGCGCGGCGCCCTACGCGAGATGCAGGCGGCTCAAGCGCCTGCGTGAGCCAGCGCGTAATCGATCGCCGCACACACCGCCGCCGCCTGCGCCGCATTGCACTGCTCCGGCGTGGCGCGCGGGCTGTCCGGGTAGACCTCGGTGGTGGTCGTGTAATGCGCCGAGGTCACGCCCGCGCACAGCCCAAGCTTGCGCAGCGGATAGCGGATCACACCGGGCGCCACCACTTCCGAACCGATGATCTCGCCCTTGGCATCCGCCGGCGCGATATGCGTCACCTTGGCCACCGCCTCGATCACCGCCTGCTGGAACGCCGGCTGGGGGTTCTCGCTGTCGTCGACCAGATAGAAACCATCCGGAATCTCGCCCGGCTCGGACGGCTTGCCGTCGCGCGCCGCCAGCGCGGGGCGGAATTCGCTCTCATCGGTGTCGGTGGTTTCGTGCAGGTCGATATGCATCAGCACGCGATCGCGATAGGGAGCCACCAGCCGCATCAGCGCCGCGGATTCGCCTGCCGGGCTGTTCTCGCGGAAGGAACGGTTGGGATCGATCGCGTCGGGATTCCAGCGATGGATGCGCTCATAAGCCCAGGGGCTGATGCACGGCGCGATCAGCAGATTGGCGCGCCCCTCGTAATCGGCTGCGTGCAGGTCGACAAACTGCAGCGCGCCATGCACGCCGCTGGTTTCGTAGCCATGCACGCCGCCGGTGACCAGCACGATAGGTAGATCCTCGCGCCAGCCGCGGCTCCTGATCGCCAGCAGCGGATAGCTTTCGCTGGCGTAGTCCAGGCGGCCGTATTCGGTCACGTCGAAACGCGCACGCAGGGCGTCGATCTTGCTCTGCACTTCGTCCGCGTAGCTGCGGTGCTTCACCTGGCGCGCCAGCCACGCCGCCTTTTCCGCGGGACCCCAAGGGGTGCCGGGCGTGCCGATCGGATAGGGGGTGGTCATGGCGTAGTGCGCTCCGCGGGGGTCGGGTGAGGCGGGGAACTTTAGCACCGCTTACCTGCGAGGCATCCCGCGCGCCATCCGCACCGCAGCCTCAGCGCCGCACTGCCAGCACGCCATCCAGCGCCAACTCCGCCCTGAACCCCGCCTTCTCCAATCTGCGCGCCACTTCGCGTGGCACATCGCGGTCGCTGGTCAGCTTGTTCGGGCTGCCGGTGTAATGGAACATCCGCCCGCCGCGGCGGATCACGCGCGCGAGCTGGTCGTAGAAAACCTGCGAATAAAGCTCGCCGGCAATGCCGAAACGCGGCGGATCGTGCAGCACCGCGTCCACCGAGGCATCGGCCACCGCGGCGATCGCCTGCGAGACATCCGCCTGCGCAAGCTGCAGGCGCCCGCCCGCCGCCGGCGCATCCGGATCCGGCGACCACGGATTGAGTGTGCGCAGCCACAGCACGTCGGGGTTCTTTTCGAACGACTGGATCCGCCCCATGCCCGCGTCCAGGCAGCAGGCCGCGAAATAACCCAGCCCGCCGCAGGTATCCAGCACCGCCTTGCCGCGCGGCTCCACCAGCGCCACCTTGCGGCGCGCATCGTCAATCGGGGATTCCTTCGAGGTGGGCAGCATCTTGATGCCGTCGATCTCGAACGTGGGCGCGCCCCATTCGGTGGGCACCAGCTTGATCAGCGAAGCGGAGAAACGGGAGACGGGCGCGAACTCGTCGCCGTCCCAGTAATAGATGGTGCGGTCCTTGATCTTGCCGGGGTACGGGTAGTGCTGGTCTTTCCACAGCCAGCCGTCGGGCTGGAGCGAGGCCGTGCCGTTCGAACGCCCGAGATCGAGCGAGCCGGTCCAGGTGCCCGCACCCGCCGCGTGCGCCTGCTTGAGCGCTTCCGCCGCCGGGAGCGTCAGCAATGGACCGGAATAATGCGGCACGGCGTATTTCCCGCTGGACAAGGCCGCCAAGAATATCCGGTTTGGCGCCGGACCTGCCTCAACGCCCGGGAGCCGGGACTCCAAAGACCTTGCGGTAAATCCGCGGCGTCGGCGTCAGCATCTGCCGGACCCGGTCTTCGGAAAGGCTGCGCCATACCCAGCGGATATCCCGCGGGAACAGCTTATGCGGGTAAAGGCTGGGCGTGGTTCCGTCATCGCCGCCCTGCGCGATGCCCAGGACGAACAGGCCCTCGGGGCTCCGGCAGAGCCAGTTCACATCGATCATCAGGACATCGCCCCAGCGGCTGGTCATGCAGCTGGGGCGCCAGCGATGGACGACCAGCAGGTCCGAAGCCGGCATCGGCTTGCCGTGGACCATGGCCTGCTGGCTCTCGAATGACATTTCCAGCAGATCCAATGAGCCGTTCCCGCCCCATCCGCAGACACGGTAGATGACGATAAACAGCAGCAGCATGACCGGCAGAAGATTGATCCACATGACCGAGGTATCGCTGCATTGACCGCGTGCAAGTTCAGACCATCCGATGGCAAAACACCAGCGATCCTTGCAAAAAAAGAGCCGGGGAATCGCTCACCCGGCTCGGGATATCCGCTGAAGCGGCGCTTCAGCCAAGGCCATTACTGGCCGAAGCGCCACTCCAGCGTCGCCGACGCCATGAGCGGGCTGTTGGTGCCCGTGATGAAGCGCTTGGCCTTGGCCTGGTAGCGATCGATGTTCAGGCCCAGGCTGAAGTTCGGGCTGACGTCGTAGGCAATGCCGGCGCCGACATAGACGTTGACGTCGTTGTCCGAATCCTCGCCCTGCAGGCCGCCGCTGGCGGTGACCTTGGACTTGGAGAAGAACGCACCCAGGCGCGCGGTGACGTGCCAGGTGTCGGACAGGCGCCAGCGGCCGTTGCCGCCGAGCGTGAAGCCGTTGACGTGCAGCTTCAGGTCGTAGGGGTAGCCGTAATAGAAGCCCTTGGCTTCCGGCTTGCCCAGGTCGACGTAGCCGGCCTCGATGCCCCAGGTGTCCTGCCAGCGGTAGCCGAAGTTCAGGCCGTAGCCCCAGCTGTTCTTGTCGGTCAGGCCGTCGACGTTGGAGTGCGACATGCCGGCGCTGGCGTTGATGAAGAAGTTGTTCGGGTCCGCATTGCCGGCATGGGCGGAGAACGAGCAGGCGGCCAAGGCGGCGCCCAGCGACGCGGTAAGAAGCAGATGACGCATGAAGACCTATCCCTAGTAAGTGTGAAATGCGCCTGTGAGGCACCCATACCGGTGCCGCCGTCGCCTGGGCGGGAGTGGTGAACGCATGGGCCCCTCGGGCCCCGTCCGATCCGGCCGGATCGATCTGGAAAGCCATCCCTCTGGCCTGAACCGCGTCCCTGCTCCCCCCGGGGGCGGCTGGCGGGCCCCGGTTCGGGCGCAGACATTAGCAGCAGGTGCGGGGTGCGCGCGAGTGAGCCGGGACACGGCTTGCGGCATCCGGGCCGCCGCAAGCGGCTAGGCCAGTGCGCTCCGGGGCGCCGCGGGGCGCGTATCGGAGACGATCTGGCCCAGGTCCAGCGCGATCACCCGGTCGGCCACATGGAAATAGCGGTCGTCGTGGCTGATCGCGATCACCGTCTTGCCGGCCGCCTTCAGGGCCGGCAGCAGGCTGCGGTAGAAGTAATCGCGGAAATGCACGTCCTGGTCGGCGGCCCATTCGTCGAAGAAAAAAATATCGCGGTCTTCGGCATAGCACTGCAGCAGGGCCAGGCGCTTGCGCTGGCCGGTGGACAGAGCCAGGCGGGACAGCTCGCCATCGCGCGTCTGTACGTGTTCGCCCAGGTCCAGCACGTCGAGCAGTTGCCCGATGCGCGCATCCGACAATGGATGGCCCTGTGCATCCAGCACGTGGGGAAACAGGAAGAAATCGCCGAACACGCCGGTAAAGCGTTCGCGATAGGCGCGCGGATCCTGCCCGACCGGTGCACCGTCGATGCTGACGCGGCCCTCGCCCGGTGCGATCAGGGAGCTGAGCAGGAGCAGCAGCGTGGACTTGCCGCTGCCGTTGCCGCCCACGATAAACACCATCTCGCCGCGAGCCAGCGTGAGATCGATCGGACCGACCGTCGGTCGGGTGCCGGTGTGACCCGGATACCGATAGCAGACATTCTCCAGGCGGATCTCGCGCCAGCTCTCCAGCGCGGCCGATGCTGGCGCGCGCGACGGCGGTTCATCGAACGCTCCGCCCGGATCCAGTCCCACCCGCTCCAGATGCCGCAGGCTGGCCGCGCCGACGGCCAGCTGCCGCCCCGCACTCACCAGAAAACCCACCGGACCGCCGAGAAATACCGCGCCAATGACGAAGCGGATGATGGTGTTCTGCGTCAGCCCCAGCGAGGCATAGCCCAGATACACGATCAGGAAGATCGAGCCGTACAGCACCGCCATCGACCAGGCTTCGTTGAGCCCCAGCCCCGCATGCGCGCGCAGCATCAGGCCGCGCGCGCGGCCGATCGCCGGATTCATCAGCTCGCGCGTGAAGTGCCCGGCGCGCGCCTCGTTCAGCGTCATCTCCTTCTTGCCGTCGCTGATGAAGCGGAAATACTCGAACACCTTCTCGTTGGCACGCCGCAGCTCGTCCAGCTTGCCGCGCATCACCCGCGCCAGCAGCAGCGAAACGGCGAAGCTCGCGCAGAGGAACAAGCCGAGCATGCCCAGCAACGGCGGCGACACCGTGGCGAGATAGCCCGCATACAACACCGCGAGCAACAGGTTGTAGGCCAGCAGCGGCGCCACCAGGGCGAGCGGTGCGATGTTGGCGACGTCGTCGATCAGCGAGCCGAATACGGTGTGTTTCTGGTCGGCCAGCTTTTCGTACTCGAGATCGATAAAGCGCCGCGCCAGCTCCGTGCGCAACTGCGCCACCAGCGCGGCGCCCAGCCGCGCCAGCAGCAGCTGCGACAAGGCATTGGCCGCCAGCAGCGCCAGCAGCCAGCACACGCCCGCCGCCAGCGGATGCGCCATCGCTCCGTGCAGGCCTTCCGATGCCAGCCGGTTGATATGCGACAGCAAGGCCACCGTGCAGCCGGCGCTGGCGCAGGACAGCAGCGCCGCGCCCGCGAGCGAACGGTAATGCCGGCGGAGGAAGCGCTGCAGGATCATGGAGGTGCGCCGCTCAGGCGGTCAGCCCTTCCTGTTCGAAGGCGCGGTTGCGCGCGTACTCGCCCAGGCGGGTTTCCATCAATAGCGGCGAAGGGATATCGCAGTCCGGATGCATGCGCAGCAGCTGGTGGATCGAACCGGAAATGCCGCTCATCAGGCCCGGCGTGAACGCATCCCTGGCCAGGCCGCCGACGATGCCGTGCTCCTCGATGCTCGAAAGAATCACCGCGCTGCCCGGCATCGCCTGCGGCGGCAGCAGGTCCGGCACCAGCGGGCTGGCGCGCAGCAGCAGCTCCCACATGCTCAGGTCGCCATGGCATAGCGTGTGGCTGTAGCCCCAGCCGCCCTGTTTGGCGGCCTGCACGGCGCGGCGCAGCGTATCGAGGTGGCGGTCCTCGCCGGTGCGCAGGTACAGGTCGCAGGCGGCCAGGCCGATGCCCACGCTGCCGTGGCACCAGGTGTTGGGAAACTCGCGGCTGTCCGGCTTGCGCACGTCGAGCCAGTTGCCGAACTCCGGCAGATAGAGCGATTCCTCGAAATCGAAGGCACGCTCGCCGAGCGCCAGCCAGCGCCGGCGATCTTCGGCACTGCCCGCTCCACTCAAGCCCAGCCGCGTCAGCACCCAGCCGATGCCGGTGGACCCGTGCGCGAAGCCGCCCAGCGGCTCGTCGTATACCGCCGCCGGCCAGCGCGCCCCGCGCTCGTCGACGATCGCTGCCTCTTCCAGCCGCCGCGCCGCCTTTGCGGCAAGCGCCAGCCAGCGCGCATCGCCGCTGGCATCGGCCAGTTGCAGCAGCGGCACGATGGCGCCGGAGACGCCTTCGAGGATGTCGAAATTGCGCTCCTCGCCGAAGGATCGCCGCTCCATCGCCTCGGCGCGCGCAATCGCCATCGCGAGGAAATCCGACTGCGGCTGGAACGCGTGCAAGATGAGCCAGGACAGAATCTGCGAGCCCACGCCGATAAAACCGCCCACCGCTTCGATGGGGCGCGCCCGCTCGGTACTGCGCATCACCATCAGCACGCCATCCAGCGCTTGCTGCACGCCGGCCACTTCATCGGCACGCCCCGCACGCATCTCGCGCACATACGCCGCCAGCGTGACGGCGACGCCGCACAGGCCGACATAGAGATTCGGCTGCAGGCTGCGCATGGCCCAGCCGGCGCGGCCCAGGATGGGGCTGATCCAGGTGACGGTGCCGTCCTCGCCGCGCACGGAGAGTTCGAGCAGTTCCTGCACGGTGAGCGCGGCCATGGTGCGGCGGCGGCGGTCGAGGTCGCGTGCGCTCGGATCGCTTGGACGCAGATCGTAGGGCGCGCGCTTGTCGTCGTTGAGGCGTCCGTTGAGATGCGCCGTCACCAGCGCGCCGCGGATGGTGAGTTCTTCCAGGTCCAGCCGCATCGCCTGCCAGGCGCCGAAGATCTCGTCGAGCTGGGCCTGATCCAGTTCGTTGGCGAATACGGGCACGTCGCCGTAGCGCATGTCGTCGATCTCGGCGCGGATCGCCGCGGCGTCGCGCGGCGCCACCAGCGAGGCTTGCGAATTCTTTTCCAGCAGGTCGCGCGCGCGTTCGATCGCGGCCGGCTCGTCGTGCAGCGAGGCCGGATGCCACAGCATGCGCATCACCTCGACGTAGATCTGCGTGGGCCGCAGGATCAGCCGGATACGGCTGCCCAGGAACACCTTGAGCTTCGGCGCCAGCGCACCGTCGCGATGCAGCGCGGCGAAGCGGCCGGTGAGCTGCTGGAAACCCGCCAGGATATCCGGCCAGAAGCGCGAGATATCCGGGTTCTCGCACGGGTGGTTGCGCGCCATGTCGACGTCGATGCTGACCAGGCCCACGCGCGCGTCGCTGGTGCCGTGGTTGACGATCTCCGGCACGCGGATCTTCGGCTGCTGTCCCGGCAAGGCGCCGATGGCCGAGATATCGACGCCATCCATGCCCAGCGCCGGCGCGCGGAACGGCACCAGGCCGGTGCGCAGCACCGAAGAGCGGATCATCGCGTCGGCGAGATCCACGGCCTGTCCAAGCTCAGTGACCTGCGGCGGCGGTTCCGGCACGAACAGGCTTTCCACGTCGACCACGTAGGGCACGGGGCCGCAGGCGATCAGGTTTTCATGATGCACGTCGGTGCCGCCCAGCAGGCGCAGCACGGCGAGCCAATGCCCGATATGGCGGTAGAAGGTTTTCAGTTCGTCCTGGTCGGCGCAGTGGCGATGCTCGACGAAAGCTGTCCAGCCGTAAGCGCCGCGATCGAGCACCGCAGGTACGCGGATGCGCTCGGCCACGCCTTGAAACAGATCGTGGAGAAAGCTTTCCAGCGCCTGGTCGACGCGCACCGAACGCGGCTTGTACATCAGCCGGCCGCCGTCGAATTCCAGCTGCGCCACGGACTGGCCGCCGTCGTGCACATCGCCCTGGCCCAGGCTGGCGGCGCGCAATGCGCCTGCGGGCTGGCCGAGCAAGGCGGCGAAGGCAGCGCGGTCGGCGACGATGCGCCGGGCAAGGGTAAGAATGGCTTCGCTCTGCTGGCCGAGCGCGCGATCGAGGCGCTCTTCGAGCACCGGATAGCGGCGGCGCAAGGTGTCCTTGAAGGCGTCCTGCCTGGCCAGTTCGAGAAACTGCGCGAACTTGCCGCTTTCGTCGGGTGCGGTGAGCTGCCCGGACAGCTTCGCCGCATGCAGCTCCAGCAGCAGCACGCGATTGAGCTTGCGCTCGGCGTTGTCGCGCAGCGCCTGGTGCGCCTGCCGTATCAGGATCGCGCTTTCGCCGTCGCCGAGTCCCGGCACGGCGCGGATGCGTTCGGCCAGCGAACGCCGGGCATCGGCGGTGAGGTGATCGATGATTCCCAGGAACGTATCGTTCGACGGCGCGTCGCCCATGCTCAACACCCGGTAGTGAGGAACGGAATTCGTCCGCAGCCGTGGCACGGCCACGGCTGCGGCGAATCAAATCAACAGCAGAAGCCGGGGCGCGAAGCCGTGCAGCCGCTGCAGCGGGTATCCAGCGCGATTTCCGGGCTGGTCACGGCCGCGATGGTGGCCGCCTGGCCTTCGGTGTACAGCGAGCCCGCCGGATTGGCGTAGCCGTCCACGTTATCGGAGCCCTTCAGCCAGCCTTCCACGATGTGATCGATCTGCATGGGTCGTACTCCTTGATGGTGTGCGCTCGGATGGGACGCGTACGCGTCTACCGCAGTGAGCGCGGCTGCGGTGAAAGCGAATGGGGATCAGGCGGACCGCGCACGAGCGGGACAGGCATGCCGTGGCGAAGCGTTGCGGCGAAGCGGAAGCAGAGGCGATGTACTGGGCGATGTCATCCGTGGCGACGTCCCTTCCTGTCCTTTCACGCGATGCCCCCTGCATGCGTCGGTGGCCAGCTGCCGCGGCCGTTTCCTTGAAACGCCCTGGAGGGCGCGCCTTTCATGTCCGAATGTTTATCAACCGCCCGTTGACGTGAAGGCAATGTGATTCCGCATGGCATATGGGCTGGCGAGGCCATGCAGTTCTTTGCGTGCTGCACAGGAGCCAGCGAAGTGCGATGACGATCACATTCCGCCCGGCAGTAATGACTAACGGCGGTTATGACGACAGGTTCCTGCGAACGAAGCTAAGCTCCTGCGCTTCCTCGCTCGCAAGGACATCGCATGAGCCGCAAGTCCGCTTCGCCGCGCAGACACGCTTCCCTTGGCCTCGCCCTGATCGCCTGCATGCTTGCATCGGCGGCTTTCGCCAAGCAGAACGATGGCCCGCCGCCAGCGCGCCGCGTGAACGTGACCGAGCAGATCTTCGGCCATACGGTCAGCGATCCGTACCGCTGGATGGAAAACGAGCCGAATCCCGAATTCCAGAAGTGGCTGACCGCGCAAGGCGACTACACGCGCGCGAACCTCGACGCTTTGCCGACATTGAAGGCCTGGCAGGAAACCCTGCAGAAGACCAGCGGCAGCGAAGTGGTCCGTCGCGCCCAGCGCTATGTCGGCGGACGCCTGTTCTTTATCCGCCAGGAAGGCCAGGGCAGCGGCACGCTGATGCTGCGCGAGGCCGACGGCAAGGAACGCGTGCTGCTCGATCCGGCCACGCTTGCCGGCGAAGGCGGCCATGCCTCGATCACGCTGTTCGCACCGTCGCCGGACGGGAGCAAGGTGGCGGTGAATACCGATCGCGGCGGCGCCGAAGTCACGCGGCTGGAAGTGTTCGACGTCAACACCGGCAAGCCCACCGGCGATGCGGTGGAACCGTTGTGGGGCGAGTTCGCGGCCGACTGGCTGCCCGACGGCAGCGGCTTCGCGTATACGCAGATGGCCCCGGCGGACCAGCGCACGAATGGCGACCCGCTGCAGGACATGCGCCTGCGCTTCCATCGCCTGGGTGCGCCCGCGGCGCAGGATCCGATCCTGCTGCGCGCGGGCAAGGGCGAAGGTGTCAATGCCTCGTTCGAGATTCCGTCAAACCGTTTTCCCACTATCAAATTTCCCACCGGCTCGCGCTGGGCCGTCGCCGCCGTCACGGGCGCGCAACCGGAAACGCGCTACTGCGTCGCCCCGCAGGCCGAGGCGATCAAGCCCGGCGTCCACTGGCGCTGCATCGCCGCGCAGGAGGACCAGGTGCAGGAAGCCGTGGTCCATGGCGACACGCTTTATCTCGTCTCCGCGCACAAGCGCTCCAACGGCGAAGTGCTGGCGCTCGATCTCTCGCAGGCCGATGCCACGCTGGCGCAGGCGCGCTCCGTGCTTCCGCTGGAGCAAGACGACATCGTGGTCGGCCTGGTGCTGACCGACACGCAGAAACTGGCGCCGGCCCGCGACGCCTTGTACGTGAAGGTCACTCGCAACGGCATCGACAGCGTGCGGCGCATCGATTACGCCAGCGGCAAGTCCAGCGCGGTACCGATGCCGCTGGCCGGCGCCGCCTCGCTGTTCCATGCGGACGACAACCAGGACGGTTTTCTGCTGGAACTGCGCGGCTGGACCACGCCGCCGAAATCCTGGCGCTACGACCCCAAGGACAGCGCTATGCACACGCTCGGCCAGGACCAGTCCAGCCCGGCCGACTACAGCATGATCGAGACCACCGAAACCGAATACGTCAGCAAGGACGGCACCCACGTGCCGCTCACCATCCTGCACCGCAAGGATGCGGTGGCGGACGGCAGCCATCGCGCGATTCTGTGGGGCTATGGCACATTCGGATTGTCGGTGGTGCCGGTATTCAATCCCGTGCGCCTGGAGTGGGTGAAGCACGGCAATATCTTTGCCTATGCGCACGTGCGCGGTGGCGGCGAGAAGGGCGAGTCCTGGCACCAGGACGGCAAGGGCGCGAACAAGCACAAGGGCGTGGAGGATTTCATTGCCGGCGTGCAGGCGCTGAGCAAGCTGGGCTATAGCCGCCCGGAACGCACCGGCCTGATTTCCGGCAGCGGCGGCGGCCTGCTGCTCGGCGGCGCGCTGGTGAGCGAGCCGAAGGCGTTCGGCGCCGCGGTATTGCGCGTGGCCTTCGTCAATCCGATCCGCCTGATGCACGCGCACAACGGCGCCAACCTGATCGGCGAATTCGGCGACCCGGGCAAGGCTTCCGACTTCCCCTACATGCTGGCGTCGGACCCGTACCAGAACGTCAAGCCGCATACGGCTTATCCGCCGGTGATGCTGGACGTCAGCCTCAACGACAGCCGCGTCGATCCGTGGCAAACGGGCAAGTTCGCCGCCGCGCTCCGTGCCGCCAATACCAGCGGCAAGCCGATCTGGATCCGCACCAATGCCAACGGCGGGCATGGCATCCAGGTGTCGCTGGGCGCGGAGGCCACGGAGTTTGCGGATATCTACGCCTTCCTGGATGCGCAGCTGCCGACGCCTTGATGCGGGCGCCGGCGGTCTCCGTGCGCGTGCGCCGCCGCGTCAGCGCACGCGCGTGAAGTAGTTGGTGCGGATGATCGGCGTGCCGTTGTCGCCGAAATAGGTGGCCGTTTCCACCATCGATTTGCCGTCCGGGGCGGCGACGTAGATGCGCGTCGAACCCGGGGTCCTGGCCTTGCTCAACACCATCACCAGCACATTCGGCGATGGCTGCGTCAATGCCACGGTGTCGGCCTCCATGCCGCCCGTGATGGAACCCGGGACGCCATCGGTACCCACGGTGGACGTCGAATGGATCCGCACATCGCCGGCATCGACGATATCGACCTCGGTCTTGAGCTTGTTGCCGCCCGCCTCGGCGAACGTGAAGGTGACGCTCTTCGGGCGCGCCGCGGCGGCCATGGGCAGGCGCGCGGTGTCCACCGCCCAGGTGCCGAGCAAAGGCGATGCCGCGGGTGGTGCGGCGAGCGCGGGCGTTCCCTGGATCAAGCCACAAAGCAGCACAGCAGCGCAGAACGCTTTCATGGGGGTACTCCGTGGGAGTGGGGTGGCAGCAGGGTACGGCAAAAACCTTTGCCGCGGGATCAGCGGCTGACCGTGCCGATGTCTTCCACGAACACCAGCTCGCACGCACCGTTGCCGGTGTCTTCGCGCGTCATCGAGGTATACCAGCGCCAGCCATCGGGCCGGCTGGCGTCGACGAGAAAGCCCTGCAGGTGGATCACCTGCCCCGGCTGCACCCGCTCCAGCGCGCGGCGCACCGCATCGTCGGCGGGGATCATGTGCATATTGGCGCTGGAGATTTCGATATCGCGTTGCGGGATGGGGAACTCCTCGACGCGCCAGTAGTAGAAACGGTTGGACTGGCTGATCGAGATCTTCGCCAGCACCGCGCTGTCGGACATCGGGCCCCAGCCCAGCGCGAGATCCACCGGCGCCAGCGAAGCGCCGGCATCGAAGCGGTAATCCTCGCGGGAAAGCACGCGCGCGGTGAGCTCGAAATGAGCACGCGTGAGCAGGCTGACGTCGCCACGCTGCAGGACGGTGCCGTTGGCGATGTCGTCCTGGATGGGCGCAGCGGGAGCGAGCACGCCGGCAGCCGGCACGGATGGACGCTGCCGCGACCAGTGCAGTGCGACCAGCCCGAGCAGCACGAGGACCAGCAGCAAGCCCCATTTACGCATGGATAATGCATTTCCCCTGTTCTTCTAAAAGCATAGCGCAGGCGCCGGCCGCCCGGCCTGCGCTCAGCCGTGGCTGGCCGCGAGCGGAACCCGCGTCATCTGCTCGATCATCCGCCCGAACTCCACCGCCGCCGGCGTCTTGCCGCCGCTGCTCCAGACCAGGGTGAAGTCCACCTTGGACAGCGACGGCAGCCCGTACTGCCCATCGACGATCTTCATGCCCGGCTCCACGTCGTCGCGCGCCAGCACCGTCACCGCCAGCCCCGCGAGTATCGCCGCACGGATGCCCTGCTGGCTCTGCGAAGTGAATACGACATGCCATGGCACGTCCATCCCCTCCAGCGAGGCGATGCCGACCTGGCGGTTGATGCACGGCGAAGGAAAGAACGCGAACGGCAGCGATGCGCCCGCGGGCACGTCGAAGGTCTCCGCGGCCACCCATACGAACTGCGTGCGGCGCAGCGGCGTGCCTTCCTTCTCGTCCGGCGCGGTCATCACCACCGCCAGATCGAGTTCGCCGGCCTTGATCATCGGCATCAGGTCGAGGTTCATGCCGACGCTCACATCCAGCCGCACCGACGGAAACGCGCGGCCGAACTGGCACAGCAAAGTGGGCAGGCGGTCGCCGAGGAAATTCTCCAGCACGCCGAAACGCACCACGCCGGAAATCGGCGACGGCCGGAAGCGGCGCGCCATGCTGTCCAGCGTGTCGAGGATCTTCTGCGCGTACTGCAGAAACTCCTCGCCGTCCTCCGTCAGGGTCAGCGCGCGCGTGGTGCGGTAGAGCAGCTGCCGGCCCACCTGTTCTTCCAGGCGCCGGATCTGATGGCTGATCGCGGACTGGGTCAGGTTCAGGCGCTGCGCCGCACGAGTGAAGCCGCCAGCCTCTTTCACGGCGACGAAGGCGCGCAGCAGGGCGGGGTCGAAGTCCATGGGCGATTGATGAACAGCCTTAATGGGGGCGACAAAAATAAATCATTTCCATCATGGATGGCGCGTGCCGAAAATAAAGGCCTTCCCCTCCTCCCTCGGCAATGCACAAGCCGCGCGGCCAGCCGCGTGCGGCCGGCGTTTGCCTTTCGACCCGGAGTCCACCGTGGCGCCCTCCCCCACCCATCGAAACGCCGTCGCCGCCGTAGCGATCTGCCTCGCGGCCCTGATGTTCGGCCTGGAGATCTCCAGCGTGCCGGCCGTGCTGCCGACCGTGGAAAAATTGCTGCACACCGGCTTCAGCGGCGCGCAGTGGATCATGAATGCCTACACCATCGCCTGCACCACGGTACTGATGGCCTCCGGCACGCTGGCCGACCGCTATGGACGCAAGCGCATGCTGCTGCTGAGCGTGGTGGCGTTCGGCTTCACTTCGCTGGCCTGCGGGCTGGCGCGCGATGCGTCGGTGCTGATCGCCAGCCGCTTCCTGCAGGGCATGAGCGGCGGCGCCATGGTGATCTGCCAGATCGCCGCGCTGTCGCACCAGTTCCAGGAGGGGCCGGCGCGCAGCCGTGCGTTTGCGGCGTGGGGGATCATCTTCGGCGTGGGGCTGGGCTTCGGGCCGATGATCGGCAGCGCGATTGCCGTCTGGCTGGACTGGACCTGGGTGTTTCTCATCCAGGTGCCGCTGTCGCTGGTCACGCTGGCCTTGATTGCATGGAGCGTCGACGAATCGCGCGATCCGGAAGCCAGGCATCTGGACCTGGCGGGCATCGTGTCGATGTCGCTGGCGGTATTCGGGCTGACTTATTTCATCACGCAGGGGCCGTCGCTTGGACTGCACCACCCGCTGGTGCTGATCGCCCTGTCCGGGGCCACCGCCTGCTTCGCCGCATTCCTGTACGTGGAGAAAAACCACGCGCATCCGATGTTCGATTTTTCGGTGTTCCGGATCCGTCCGTTCTCCGGTGCGCTGTACGGCTCGATGGGCATGAACTTCAGCTTCTGGCCTTTCATGATCTATCTGCCGATCTATTTCCAGTCGGTGTTGGGCTATGGCGTCGTCACCTCGGGCCTGGCCTTGCTCGCGTACACGCTGCCGACCTTGGTGATTCCGCCGCTCGCCGAAAAACTGACAGTGCGCTATCAACCGCGCGCCGTCATTCCCGCCGGCCTGTTCACCATCGGCCTGGGCTTCTTCGTCATGCCGCTGCACGGGCTGGCCACCTTGCTGACCGGCTGCGTGCTCGCGGGCATCGGCTTGGGAATGACCAATACGCCCGTGTCCAATACCACGACGGGCTCGGTGCCGACGGCGCGTGCCGGCATGGCATCGGGCATCGATATGAGCGCGCGGCTGATCACCCTGGCGATCAATATCGCGCTGATGGGGTTCCTGCTGATCGAAGGGATACTTGCGCACCTGAAGCGCGCCATGCCCGGCGCGGCGGATGCGTCGGCATTGCGCGATATCGCCAACCAGATCGCCGCCGGCAATCTCTCTTCCTACGGTGCGCCGGCGCACGACGCGCTGGTCCAGGGCTTCCACTGGGTGATGCTGTATGGCGGCATCGGCGCGTGGGTGCTGGCGGCGGCGAGCTTCGTGACGTTCGGTTCGAAGCCACAAAAAACAGCTTCATTGAGCCGCTGCGCAACCGACTCCGGCAACGGAGCCTAATACCGTCATTCCGGCGCAGGCCGGAATCCAGTGGCGGGAGTGCGCGGTTTTCGCGATAGAGCTGGATGGCTTCTCGCGAAAACCAGTCGATATCGCCACTGGATTCCGGCCTGCGCCGGAATGACGAAGGTGAGAGGTGCGGACCTAATTATCGAATCGCCGGCGTCAGCGCCTTCGCCGCCTCGCCGGCAATCTCATCCTGCACCTTGAGCTTGTCGCCCAAGGGCCGGTCGTACGTCGCCGACCACACCACGAACCCATCCGCCGCGCGAACCAGCCGCGCCGCCACGCGCATGGTATCCCCCGACTTCCGCACGCTGCCGTCGAGCACGTAGGCGACACCGAGCGACTTGGCGATATCCGCCACCGGCACCTGCTTGTCCTTGTAATAGAACGACGAGGTCGGCGCGGACACCTGCATGCCGGGGAACTTGCTGAGCTGGTCGATCAGCTCCTCGGTCATGCCGTCGGCGAACGGCTCCTCGTTCATCTTGTCGGTGAGGTCGAGGAAGGGCAGCACGGCGATGGAGCGGGCGCCGCGAGCGGCCTGCGCGGCGGGATGGTCGCGCAGCAGCCAGTAGGCGGAGATGGCGCCGCAGGACAGCAGGATCACGGCGAGCGCCAGGGCTGAGCCGACCAGTGCGCCTCGCCCCTGTCTGGGAACCCTGGGCGGCTCCGGCTTCGCCGCGCTCGTCGCGAGCGTTTCAACGGACGCGCCCGCCTTGTCCGGCAAGGCCTGCACCGCCGCAATCAGCCGATACCCCCGCCGCGGCACGGTGGCGATATACGCCGGCTGCTTGGGATTGTCGCCCAGCAAGCGCCGCAACGACGTCACCGCCTGGTAGACCGAATCCGGCGTGACGATCACTCCCGCCCAGACCTCGTTGAGCAGTTCGTCGATGCTGACCACCTGGCCGGCGCGGTCCGCCAGGCACAGCAGCAGACGCATGGTGCGGGCTTCGACGCGCAGCATGTTGCCGTCGCGCGACAGCTGGTCGGCCATCGGGTCGACGATCCAGTCGCCGATGCGCAGGGTTGCGCGCGTCGAGCGCTCGGGGTCGGAGGGCACGTAACTCACTGTTTATCGCCACCTTGGGGAAAGCCGCCGGATAGTCGCATCAACGTTTGCGGGCCACAACCGAAGGCAACCCGGCCTTGCTTCAGAACTCTTCAGGCCAATTCAGACGCTTTTTCAGGACTTCCCGCGCCGCCGCCGGCACGGTGCCGAGGCACGCCAATGCGTGCTGGAGACCCACGATCGGCCCCGCGCCGACCTCAGCCCTGGAGCCCTGCCCATGATCCGCCGTACCGCCTTCGCCCTTGCGCTCGCCCTCGCCGCCTGCCCGCTCTGGGCGGCCACTTATACGCTGGAGCCCAACCACTCCATGGGCACCCTTCGCTGGAGCCACCTGGACTTCGCCAACCCCACGGCGCAGTTCACCCGCGTCGAGGGCACGCTGGAGTTCGATCCCGCCAATCCGCGCATGGCTTCGGTAATGGTCACCATTCCTCTGGCCAACCTGAGCAGCGGCATCCCCGACCTGGACGAGAACCTGCGCTCTCCCGCCTTCTTCGACCTGGCCCGCTTCCCCACCGCCACCTTCAAGAGCACCAAGGTCGAGACCACCGCCATGGCCAACCAGCTGAAGGTGACGGGCAACCTCACCGTGCACGGCATCACCAGGCCGGTAACGCTGGATGTCACCATCAACAAGGTGGGCGAGAACCCGCGGCTGAAACTGCCGGCGGTGGGCTTCGAGGCGATGGCGACGCTGAAGCGCTCCGACTTCGGCCTAGGCAAGTTCGTGCCGCAGGTAAGCGACGAGGTGACGCTGCACATCACCACGCAGGCGGATGAGGCGAAGGGCTATGCCGCTTATCTGAAGGCCGACGCGGAAGAGGAAGCCGCGGCCAAGGCGGCGAAGAAGTAATCAGTGCATGCGAGGCAGCCGGCACGGCTGGCTGCCTCCATCGGCCTTGGCGTTCTATTTACGGCGCGGCAACGGGACCCGTAGCGGCCGGCGCACCCGTCGGCTGCATGCCGGCGGTAATGGTGTCGAACGCGTCCGCATAGCTCTTTACGTGGTCGCCGTAGCCGGCAATGCCGCCGTTATAGGCCTTGGCGAAGGCGTCGTAATCGCCGTCGTTGAGGTCTTTCTTCATCGACGCGTTGGCGCCGATAAAATCGGTCATCGAGGCGAACTGGTTGTAGGCGCTGTCCTTCAGCGACTGGTACATCGCGTCCGCGCTGGCGTAACCCACGGTGGCATGGTTGAAACCCATCACCTGGCCGGGCCCCATCGAGATGGAGGACGCGGCGGCCTCCGGGTTCATGCCATAGGCGTAATTGAATGCCGACCAGTTGATGTCCTGGTCCTTGGCGGTACCGGTCGGATGCAGCGCATGCCAATCGTCCGGATCGCCCGTGGCATTGAACTTCTGTCCTTTGTAGCCCAGCCCCTTCGCCTGGTTGTACTGGAAGTGCAGATCGAATTCCGGCTGCAGGGAAGGATCGATCGCCTGGTCGAACTTGTGCGCTTCGAAGCGGATGGTCATGCGCGCATGGGGGTCGATCGCGCCACCCGTTTCCTGCGTGATGATGCCGAGCACGTCCTTGACCTTGATGCCGGCCTCGTCCGCCAGGCCTTCGATGGCGGCGCCGTACTTGTTATAGGTCTGCGCCACGGTGAGCTGCACGCCCGTGAGCTTGGAGGTATCGATCAGGCCGAGCCTGCCCGGACCGGATTCGATCGACGGCGGCGCGGTGAGCATGCTCTGCAAGGCCAGCGCCGTGAGATTGGCCTGGCGCAGGTCGGTGGCTTTGACGTCGTAGTCCTTGGCGATCGATTCGATCGTCTCGCCCGGCATCACCGTGTGTTCCATCACCATGCGCGGATTGGCGGCCGGGACGGTAAGGCTGACGCCGGCCCATGGCTGCACGTCCTTGACCGCGTCCTGCAGCTCGGGCACCGACGAGGTGAAATCGAAGCTGCCGCCCGCCGGCTGCAGCAGATCCGGGTTGGCGGCGCGGATGGCATTGGCGTCCACGTTGTAGCGCGCAGCCAGTGCGTCGACCGTTTCGCCAGGCGCCACCGTGTGGCTGAAGTCAAGGCCCACTGTCGCCGCGGGAATGCTCAGCGTAGTGCCCGCGACGGCATCCGCCTGCGGCGTGCCGCCATGGGGATTCGCTGCTTGATCGCCGAGCGATGGCGCGTTGTTCTGCGAGTCGCTGCCGCCTACGCCGCTGGTCGAAGTCATCGGAGTCGCTCCTTGCCGGGGGCTATGCGCGATGGAGCCGAATGTAGGACTAATCCCCGGGGGTTATTACTAGGGTGTTCCCTAGTTCTGCGTTACCGGAAGCGTGACGCGATTTTTCGGAGAGGCTCCGCCGAAGCAACGCCGGACCAACACCCATCTCTGGATAATTCGAGTAGGGCGCATGACAGCCTCTTCTATACGTTGCCCGCACTTTTAACAGCGAGGTAACGCATGACGAAGTGCATCATTGCCGGCTTGCTGCTGACCGCAACGGTTGCGGCCACGGCCGCCCCTCAGGAGCAGGGGCTTTACGGAACCATCAAGCTGTTCGACTCCGATCGGCAACTCTCGGACATGACCCTCACCAGCCCACGCGTCACCCATCGCACACAGCATCCGAAGTCGGCGCACTCACTCAATGGCTCCCTGGGCCTGGGCTATCAATACCAGTCGCCCTTCCGCACCGAGCTGGAATACAGCTTGCCTTCGGACGCGCGCCATGTCGGACGCTGGGCGCCATTCACCGCCAATGACAACGTGCTGCATACCCGCACGCAACGGCTCATGCTCAACGGCTACGCGAGCTGGCCGCTGACGCGAAACCTGTCGCTCTACGGCATGCTCGGTGCGGGTGTGGCGGTGACGACGGCGTCCGGCTGGCAGACCCGCCCGGAGCGGGCGTTCGAACCGCACCGGAATGTGCGCGCCGCTTACGCCGTGGGCGCCGGTGCGGATCTACGCATCGCGGCAGGCATGCACCTGGAACTCGGCTATCGACAGGTCGATCTGGGGCGCATTTCGACGAACCCGAATCTGTTCGACAACCGCGCCCACGCCCGCGACGAACAGCTGAAGGGACATCTGCGCGAACACAACGTCTATCTGGGTTTCCGCAAGAGGCTTTGATCCTTGCGCGCGGGGCATGGATGCCTCCGCCGCCACGCGGGCGGGGAAATGGAGGCATCCATGCCTCCCTCGCTTCCCCGTCCTTCCCCCTGGCTTTGTCCGGTCAATCGGTTTTCCACATCGAGGGATCGATCATGAAGGACGTCCCGGGCTGCAGCCGCATCCTCTTCAGCGTGTCCACCAGGCGATCGCGCGCACGCAACTGCCTGTCTCCATCCATCGGGTCCCACGAGGAACCGATATCGCTGTCCAACGTCTGCAGCTTCAGCGCCACCGGAGGTCCCAGCTCGGCAATGGTCATGCCGCGCTCCCGCACGATGCCGGGTCCGCGCCCCACCTTGTCGATCCAACCCATAAGAGCACTGGCCTGATACAGCGCCTGGTCGTAACTCAGCTTGTCAGCCATGAATCCCCCCTGTGCGATTGGAATGGGCGGAGTCTAGGGGGCCATGGACGGGAGCGATTGACCGCCCGTCTCATTCTTCCAGCACGCATATCACGGCGCCGGTCGGCTCAATTTTTTTACCCCCGCGCCGATAAGACCCGGACACGGAGCAAGAGGCTCCGTCCCCCGGAGCGAATATGCTGGTCCTGATCGGCGCCGTCGTGGTGCTTGGATGCGTGCTTGGCGGTTTTCTGTTGTCGCATGGGCAGATGCTTGCGCTGTGGCAGCCGTATGAGTTGCTGATCATCGGCGGTGGTGCGCTGGGTGCGTTTCTGTCGGCCAATCCGTCCAAGGTGGTGAAGGCGGCGGCGCGCGATGCGCTGGGGCTGCTGAAGGGGCCGAAGTATCGCAAGCAGGATTATGTGGATCTGCTGGCGATGCTCTACGACCTGTTCAGCCTGATGCGCAAGGAAGGACTGCTCAGCCTGGAGCAGCACGTGGAGGACCCGCAGTCCAGCCCGCTGTTCTCGGCTTATCCGCGGCTGCTGCGCGAGCATCACCTGATCGAATTCACCACCGACTGCCTGCGGCTGATGGTGGGTGGCAGCATGAATCCGCATGAGCTGGAGCAGTTGCTGGAGGTGGAGCTCGAAGCGCACCACCAGGAGGCGGTGGCGCCCGCGCTGGCGGTGACCAAGCTGGCCGACGCCCTGCCGGGCTTCGGCATCGTGGCGGCGGTGCTCGGCATCGTCACCACCATGTCCCAGCTCGATGGCGATACCTCGCGCATCGGCATGCATATCGCCGGCGCGCTGGTCGGCACCTTTCTCGGCATCCTGCTGTGCTACGGCTTTGTCGGTCCGCTCGGCGCGGCGATGGAGAACCGGGTGCAGGAGGACGGCAAGGCCTTCGAGTGCGTGAAGATCGCCCTGCTGGCCAATCTGCGCGGCTATAACCCCAAGGTAGCCGTGGAGTTCGCGCGCAAGTCGCTTTCCACCAACACCCGCCCGGGCTTCCAGGACCTGGAGGATCACCTCAAGGCGCCGCGCGCCAAGGCCACGGCATGAGCGAGCAGGGCCAGCTGCCGCCCATCGTGGTGCGGCGGGTGAAGCGGCGCGGCCATGGCGGCCATCATGGCGGCGCCTGGAAGGTGGCTTACGCCGACTTCGTCACGGCGATGATGGCGTTCTTCCTGGTGATGTGGCTGATCGGCGCCGGCACGCGCGAGCAGCGCGCGGCGATTTCCGAGTATTTCAAGAATCCCAACATGACGCAGGGAACCGCCACCATGGCGCCACCGGGACAAACCGGGCCGGGCGGCGCCAGCACGAGCATGATCAAGCTCGGTGGCGCGAAAGATCTGGCGCGCGCTCCCGGCGGCAAAGCCCAAGGCGGCATCGCGGCCAGCGTGGACCCGAAGGAGATCGAGAAAGAAGCGCGGCGGCAGGAACGCGCGCGGCTGGAAGACCTGATGCAGCAATTGCAGGCGGCGATCCAGAACAGCCAGGCCCTGGCCCCGTTCAAGGACCAGCTGCTGCTGGACATCACGCCCGAAGGCCTGCGCATCCAGATCGTCGACAAGCAGAACCGCCCCATGTTCGACATCGGCAGCGCCCAGCTGCGGCCGTACACCATGACGATTCTTGAGGAACTGGCAGGTTTCATCGACCGCGTGCCGAACCGGATCAGCCTGTCCGGGCATACGGACGACGCGCCGTACAACAGCGATCATCGCTACAGCAATTGGGAACTGTCGGCCGACCGCGCCAACGCCGCACGCCGCGCCCTGCTCGCCGGAGGCCTGACCGAAGACAAGATCGCCCGCGTCGTAGGCCTGGCCGCCTCAGTGCCGTTCGACCGCAGCAATCCGGCCGACCCGGTCAACCGGCGCATCAGCATCATCGTGATGAACAGGCAGGCGGAGGCGTCGTCGCTGTTGCAGGAGACCGGGCCGGCGGTGGCCGCCACGGCCGGCGCGACCCTGCCCGATGCCGCGCCTGTCGTGCCGGCTTCGCCGGCGGTGGCGATCCTGACGGTTCATCCGCGACCGGCGCGGTGACCCGCGCCCCTCGCGCTGGATGACGCCGATGGCGCGATGCTTATCGGGCCCGGCCTGCGCTCATGAAGCGCAGGCGTATTTCTCCAGCGCCCCGTACACCGCCGCGGCATGCGGAATGGAAGCGACGGCGCCGTAGCCGGTGGTCGACAGTGCCGCGGCCACGTTGGCATAGCGCGCCGCTGCCACGGCATCGTCGCCTGCCACCAGCCGCGCGACGAAGGCGCCGCCGAAGCAATCGCCCGCGCCGGTGGCATCGACCGCCTCCACTGCGTACGCCGGCACCAGGGTGCGTTGATGCAGCGTGGCGACGTAGCAACCCTGCGCGCCCATCTTCAGCGCGATCAGCTCGACGCCGTAGCCCAGCAGCGTGTCGACGATGAAGTCGCGGTCGTCGCAATCCAGCAAGGCGGTGACGTCGTCCCAGCTCGGCAGGCACACCTCGCACATCCGCAGCGCTTCGCGCATGACGGCGCGGGCCCGCGCCAGCGGCCACAGGCGCAACCGCAGGTTGGTGTCGAACGAGACCATGACGCCGGCCGCGCGCGCCTCTTCCATCGCGGCCAGGCCGGCATCGCAGGCGCTCTGGCTGATCGCCAGGCTGATGCCCGACAGGTGCAGCGCGCGCGCCGAGGCGATGGCCCGGCGCGGCAGCCGGTCCGGCGCATAGCGGCTGGCGGCGGAACCGGCGCGCAGGTAGTCGAAATGGTGTCCCGACGCATCGTGCGACACGAAGTACACGCCGGTCGGCGCCTGTTCGTCCGTCAGTACATGGGTGTGCTCGACCTGCTCCGCTTCCCATAGCTGGCGCAGGCCATCGCCGAAGCGGTCTTCGCCGACGGCGCCGATATAGCCCGCCTCGGCGCCTTGGCGCGCGGCGGCGATGCAGAAGTTGGAGGTGTCGCCGCCGTAGCCGAGCTGCCATGCGGCGCTGTCCGGACGGGTCTGGTTGAATTCGGCGAGCGGCTCGCCGAAGGCCAGGATCTGCGTCATTGCTGTTCGTCCTGCCGTCTCAGAAATAGGTCTGCACGATGTCGACCACCTGGCCGGCATCGTCGATCACGGGAATCTGCCGCCACTTGTCGAAGGTCAGGCAGGGATGGGAGATGTCGAAGGCGAGCATGTCGCCGACGCGAAGATCGTCGCCGGCGGCGATCTTCAGATAGGCGTGCTGGTCCATCATGCCGGTGATCGCCCAGTGCTCCGGCACGGCCGCGGGGGCGGAGCTGCCGGGCCGGAAGTGCGCGGCCGGCAGCGGGAAACCCGCGTCGAAGGCGGCATCGCGCTTGCCCAGCGCCACGATGGCCAGCTCCGGTTCCGGCACGGATTGCACGTAGGCCCACACCTGCAGGGCGGGCAGCAGGCTGGACTGCATGCGTCGCGCGATGGGATTGCTCGCCTGGATGCGCGTCTGCGCGGCGCGGTAGGCACCGACATCGTGCGTGAGATAACAGCCCGGGCGCAGCACCACATCGAGCGGCACACCGATATCGGCTTTGGAAAATTCTTCGGCCACCACGTCGTACCAGGCCGACCCGGCACCGCTCAGCACCGCCGGCGCGCGTTCCAGGCGGCCCGCCCGCGCCAGGGCATGCACGGCCTCGACCGCACGCTGCAGAAAGGCGCGGATCACTGCCTCGTCTTTCAGCACGCCCTCGTAGACTTCCACACCGGCCAGCTTGACCGTGCCCTGCGCCTGCGCCAGCGCTTCGAGCACCGCCTGCCATTGCGCCTCGTCGCGCACGCCGGTGCGGCCACCCTGCACGCCGAGCTCGATCAGCACCTGGACGCGCTGCCCGGCCGCGCCGAAGAACGCCGCCAGCTGCCGCACCTGTTCGACGCTGTCGACCAGGCAGAAGAACTCGAACGACGCATCGGCCAGCAGCTCGGCGACGATCGCCATATTGCGCCGCCCCACCAGCTGGTTGGCCATCAGCACGCGCCGCACGCCATGCGCATACGCCGCGCGCACCTGCTGCGCCGTCGCCAGCGTGATGCCCCAGGCGCCGGCGTCGAGCTGGCGCGCGAACAGGCGCGGCGCCATGGTGGTCTTGCCGTGCGGCGCGAGCTGCACGCCGTATTCGGCGGCGAAGCGCTGCATCCATGCCAGGTTGTGCTCGAGCCGCGGCTGCGACAGCACGGCCGCGGGCAGGCTGAGGTCTTCCCCGAACAGATTCCAGCCGCGCGCGGCGATCTCTTCCGGCGCACAGGGCGCGTCGAGCCCGCCGATGCCTTTGTCGAGCGGATGGACGGTGGCGGCCATGAGGCCGCTCGGCGACTTTCGGTCGGGCATAGGGAATTGTCCTAAATACCGGGGGATGTCACGGAAAAAATTGATCATAGGCGAACGGTCATCGATCTTGAACGCACGCGAACGCCGACGCCATCGCACCGATCCAATTTTCAGAATTAACCGTCAGATCTTTCCATCACCACCAGCAGCTACCGACGCACCAGCCTAGATATTTCCTACCGACCGAGGATCGCCATGCAGCACTTTCACACTCTTATCCGCCGCGTCCGCATCGTCGATGGCAGCGGCGCCGACATGGACGACACCTTGTTCGACGTCGCCATCGAAGACGGCCGCATCGCCGAGATCGGCCACGCGCTGGTCAGCCGCTGGCGCGGCATCGATGAAATCGACGGCGCTGGCCTGACGCTCGCTCCCGGCTTCATCGACGTGCACACGCACGACGACCTGCAGCTGATCCGCGAGCCGCAGATGCTGCCCAAGCTGTCGCAGGGCGTGACCACTGTGGTAGTCGGCAACTGCGGCATCAGCGCCGCGCCCGTCGCCCTGGGCGGCGAGCCGCCGGACCCGATGAACCTGCTCGGTCCGGCGCAGGCGTTTGCCTATCCCACCTTCGCCGCCTACGTCGAAGCCATCGGGCGCGCGCAGCCGGCGGTGAACGTGGCGGCCCTGGTCGGCCATACCTCGCTGCGCCAGAACCATATGGACCGGCTGGACCGCTGCGCCACGCCGGCGGAGATCGATGCCATGCGCGGCCAGCTGCGCGAGGCGCTGGCGCATGGCGCGCTGGGCCTGTCCACCGGACTGGCCTACGGCAATGCGTTTGCCGCCACCACCGAGGAGGTGATGGCGCTGGCCGAGCCGCTGGCGGCGGCCGGCGCCATCTACGCGACGCATCTGCGCACCGAGTTCACCGGCATCCTCGGCGCCATCGACGAAGCCTGCCGGATCGGCCGGCAGGCGCGGGCGCCGGTGGTGATTTCGCATCTGAAATGCGCCGGCGCCGCCAACTGGGGCCGCGCGGGCGAGGTACTGGACGCCATCGAGGCGGCGCAGCGCGATCATGCGGTCGGCTGCGATGCCTATCCCTATATCGCCAGCTCGTCCACGCTCGACCTGAAGCAGGTCACCGATGACATCGAGATCGACGTCACCGCATCGGTGCCGCATCCGGAAATGGCCGGGCGCACGCTCAGGCAGATCGCCGAACTCTGGGGCATGGATCTGATGGAGACCGCGCGCCGCCTGCAACCGGCCAATGCCGTCTATCACAACATGTCCGATGCGGACGTCTCGGACATCCTGGCGCATCCCGCCACCACCATCGGTTCCGACGGCCTGCCGCACGACGTGCATCCGCATCCGCGCCTGTGGGGCGCGTTTCCGCGCGTGCTGGGCTACTACAGCCGCGAACGCGGCCTGTTCGGCCTGGCCACCGCCGTGCGCAAGATGACCGGGCAGTCGGCGGAGCGCTTCGGCCTGGCCGGGCGCGGCTTCGTCCGCCCGGGTTATTGGGCCGACCTGGTGCTGTTCGACCCCGCCACCGTGCGCGACACGGCCACCTTCGACCAGCCGCGGCAGCAGGCGGCCGGGATCGAGGCCGTATGGGTGAACGGCGTGCTGTCCTATCGCCAGGGCCGCGCCCTGCCGCAGCGCGCGGGGCGTTACCTTCCCCGGCAGGCGGCGGCGCATGCCGCCGCGGCTACCGCCTGATTTCCATCCACTCCAACATCCGAGGACTCAAGCATGACCGATCCCATCGTTCGATTCGGCGTCGAAGGCGGCTCCGGCACCGGCGGCCAGCATCTGCCCTTCGCGCGCGCCGCGGGTGCCGACGGCTGGCTGTTCGTCTCCGGGCAGACGCCGATGGTGGACGGCGAGGTGATCCACGGCGGCATCATCGAGCAATCGCACCAGACCATCCGCAACCTGATCGCCATTCTCGAAGAAGCCGGCTACGGCACCGAGCACGTCGTGCGCTGCGGCGTGTGGCTGGACGATCCACGCGACTTTCCTTCGTTCAACCGCGTGTTCAAGCAGTACTTCGGCGCGCACCCGCCGGCGCGCGCCTGCGTGGTGTCGAGCATGGTGGTGGACTGCAAGGTCGAGGTCGACTGCGTGGCCTACAAGAAACCGACGGCGGCGTAATCAGCCCATGGAATCTCAGCGGTCGCGCCCGAGATTTCAGGCCTTCGGGTAAGAGCTTTCGCATCATTGCGATGCGTAGCTATAGGAGTCTGCTGAAAACAACGCGGACAAAGGCGATTGCCAACCGACAGGAGCGTTTTGTCAGGCATCTTGAGCCGGTGTCCCGTATCCATCGCGCACCGGTGAGGCAATGAACCCCATACAAACCAACTTTCTGTTGCAAGGCGATGCCTTGCTGCTGGCGGCAACCGTGGCCGTGGGCGTCCTGATCTATCTGATCGCGGCGCTCAAGCTCAATCCCTTCGTCGCCCTGCTGGCCGTATCGCTCGGCTTGGGTGCAGCGGTCGGCATGCCGATGAAGGGCATCGTCAAGGCGTTCGAGACCGGCGCCGGCAATACGCTGGGCCATATCGCGCTGCTGATCGCGCTGGGCACCATGCTCGGCAAGATGATGGCCGAGTCCGGCGGCACCGAACGCATCGCGCATACGCTGATCGCCGCGTTCGGCGAGCGGCGCGCGCACTGGGCCATGATGTTCGTGGCCTTTATCGTCGGCCTGCCGGTGTTCTTCGACGTCGGCTTCGTGCTGCTGATACCGGTGGCCTTCCATATCGCCCGGCGCGCCGGCCTGCCGCTGCTGCTGATCGGCCTGTCGATGGCGGCCGGCCTTTCGGTGGTCCATGGGCTGGTGCCGCCGCATCCGGCGGCCCTGCTGGCGGTCACCGCGTACAAGGCCGACATCGGCAAGACCATCCTCTACGCGGTGCTGGTGGGCCTGCCCGCGGCGATCATCGCCGGGCCTTTGTACGCCCGCTGGATCACGCGCTACGTCGTCGTCGAGGGCGACAATCCGCTGGAGAAGGAATTCGTCGAGATGGACGGGGCGCGCGAGCTGCCGAGCTTCGGCATCGCGCTGGCCACGCTGCTGCTGCCGGTGCTGCTGATGCTGGTCGGCACCTGGGCCGACCTGCTGACCTCGCCGGGCGGCGCGGCCAACCAGTTGCTGGCCTTCCTCGGCAATCCGGTGGTGGCCCTGCTGGTCGCGGTGCTGCTGAGCTTCTACACCTTCGGCAAGCGCCGTGGCTTCAGCCGCGAGACCATCCTCGGTTTCACCAACGACTGCCTCGCGCCGACGGCCACCGTCATCCTGGTGGTGGGCGCGGGCGGCGGCTTCGGCCGCATCCTGCTGGATTCGGGCGTTTCCCACGCCATCATCGCCGCGACGCAGTCCTCGCAGATTTCGCCGCTGCTGCTGGGCTGGCTGATCGCCGCCCTGCTGCGCATCGCCACCGGCTCGGCCACGGTGGCCATGGGCACGGCCTGCGGCATCGTCGCCCCGATCGCCGCGGCGGCGAGCAAGGCGGTGCATCCGGAACTGATGGTGCTGGCCACGGGTGCCGGTTCGCTGATCCTGTCCCACGTCAACGACGGCGGTTTCTGGATCGTGAAGCAGTACTTCAACATGACCGTGACGCAGACGCTCAAGACCTGGACGGTGCTGGAGACGCTGATCTCGATCATCGCGCTGCTGCTTACCCTGGGACTGGCCGCGATCGTTGGCTGACGGGCTCGAACGATCCGGGAGCACGCATGCTCCCGGATCGGCCTCATAGCCCATGCCACCGCGTGGCATGCTCCGAAAGGCCCCGCAACGCACAGAGCCTGCCGGCGCGGCTTCGGTCGTCAGCCGCGGTGAACGGGCGGCGGCGTGGCCCCCAGCGACATCGAGAAGCGGAAGATCCGGCCTGGATCGTACTTGTTCTTGGTGGCGACCAGCTCCTTGTACAGCGGCCCGTAATAGAGTTCACCCCAGTTGTAGTAGGGCTTGGACGGGTCCTCGCCGGTCAGCATGTCGACGTCCGGATAGCCGATATAGCAGCCCTCGTAGCGCGACGCCGGCAAGGCCAGCGACTTCGGATACGGCGTGCCGTTATAGCCGTCGAAGCGGTGCACTTCGTAGTAGAAGTCGCGCAGCCACTGGATGTGCTTCTCGTCGTTGGCGCTGTCCGTCCAGTAGGTCTGGTACTGCAGCTTCATGATCGAATTGCGCTGGAACACCGCCGTTCGATTCGCAGCCGGATCGAAGCCGTTGTTTCCCGCGGCCTTGCGATTGATGGCGCCGCCGTAGGAATCGACCTGCACCAGCGACTGCGAGAAGTCGCCATCGCCTTCCTGCACCAGGTACTTGAAGAGCGCATCCATCTCGTGGTCGGTGAAGACGTCCTTCATGTACGAGGACTTGTACTTGCCGCGCTGGTTGTTGCCCGAACCGTTGACCGTCTGCGTCGCATACAGCCAGTCGTACACGATGGCGCCCTCCGGCAGCTCGCCGACGGCCTGGCGCGAGACAGGATGCCGCGCAAACGGAAGCGGCCCCGTGCCCGGCATATAGGCGGTGTGCGGCGCGCCCTCCGCCACCGAGTCCATGGCGTTGATCAGGTCGAGCAGCGGCTGGGTGTCTTCCAGCTGTCCGTTCTGGTCCGTGTACTGCACCACCAGGCCGATGTTGCCCGCGCTGATATGCGTGAGCTTGAACAAGGTGAACAGGCCATAGGTACGGGGGTCGCTGTCGGCCCGCTTCATGTAGTTGGCATAGGCCTGCAGGAAAGCCTTGAACCTGGGCTTGTCGTTCTCGAACTGCGCCCACGGATACTGCTTCGTCAACAGCGCCACCTTGGCGGGTGCCTTGGGCAGCGGGTCGAAGTAATAGCTGGTAATGATGCCGACGTTGCCGCCGCCACCGCCGCGGCAGAGCTTGAACAGGTCCGGATCGTTAGTGGCATCGACCAGGCGGCGCTCCACCGCCCCGTTCTTGCCCACGGTCAGCAGCTCCACCGCCTTGAGCCAGTCCACGGTCAGGCCGTGCATGCGCGACATCAGCCCGTAGCCGCCGGCCACCACGTGGCCGCCCACGCCGACCGAGTAGCACGAGCCGCCCGGCGGCAGGCTGCCGGTGAGCTTGAACAGGTTGACGTAGCCGTCCCAGTTCTGCGTACCGGCGCCGACGCGGTAAAAGGGGTTGTCCGCGTCGTCGTGGATGCTCAGCTCGGTCAGCTGGCCGATGTCGATGATGACGCCGCCGGAATTGTTGGATACGAAGCCTTCGTAGCAATGCCCGCCGCTGCGGACGGTGGGGCGCAAGCCCTGGTTCACGGCGTTCTGCAAGGCGCGCTCGGCATCTTCCACGGTGCGGCAGACGTAGATCGAGCCCGCGTCCTGGCCGGGAGACGGCCAGCGCTGGTTGAAACCCTTCTTCAGGGTCTCGTAGCGGGAATCCTCTTTTCCAATCGAAATGTATGACATGGCAAATCCTCGCCTGATTGATGATCCATGGCGCTTCGGGGGTCGAAGCAGGGGGAACACGGAGTGGCCGCCGCCGTGCCGGAAAGGTCGATCGCCCGTTCCGGGCAGCGCCGCGGGCGTCTCCGTGGCGATCATTTTTGCCGGCGCCCCGTGGGCGCGGTGTGGTTTGGGCGGGAGATTCAGAGCGCATCCCGCACATCCAGTATTTGTACGAAATTGGCGGCTTGCTCGATCGAAACCTGCGCCGTGGAAAACGCTTAGGCGTGATGGCGGCGTATTCGAAGCACCGGTCCGCGGCGACCTTAGTTTTTTCTTAGCCGGTACCGGCTATTTCCCCCGGGCATGGGCCTGCTAGCATGCCGGGCACTCCGTTCAACGTGCCTCTTATGCGCATATTGCTAGTCGAAGACGATCCGCTGGTGGCCGATGGCATCGTTCGTGGCCTTACCGGCGAGGGCTATGTGGTCGACCACGTGGGCACCGCCGAGCCGGTCTCCGGGATGATGGACAGCGCCCACTACGACCTGGCCATCATCGACTTAGGCCTGCCCGGCGAGGACGGCCTGAGCCTGGTGCGCCGCCTGCGCCGCTCCGGCCAGGGCCTGCCGCTGCTGATCGTCACCGCGCGCGACGGCCTGGACGACCGCGTCAGCACGCTCGACCTGGGCGCCGACGACTACCTGGTGAAGCCCTTCGCCCTGCCGGAACTGGCCGCGCGCTGCCGCGCCCTGATCCGCCGCGCCAGCGCCGCCAGCGCCAACGAACTCACCGTCGGCGGCCTGCGCATCGACCTGGCCGGCCGCCGCGCCATCAATGCCGCGGGCGAGGCGCTGGAACTGACCCGCCGCGAATGGTCCATCCTCGAATGCCTGGCGCACCACAGCGGCAAGGTGGTGAGCAAGGAGCGCCTGACCCAGGCCATCGCCGGCTGGAGCGAGGACATCTCCGGCAACGCCATCGAAGTGCACGTGTCGCGCCTGCGCAGCAAGCTGGGCGACTCGGCCTCGATCCGCGGCATCCGCGGCCTCGGCTACCGGCTCGAGGACGGCTGACATCACTCCGCGGCGCCCCAGCGTCCGCCGCCGCCTGCTGGGCTACCTGCTGGCCCCGCTGACGGTGATGCTGGTGGTCGGCGTGGCGATCGACCATCACTCGATCGTGTCGCCGATCTACGCCTCGTTCGACCGCTCGCTGGCGCGCGCGGTACTGGCGATCGCCACGCAGATCCACCGCCAGCCCGGCGGCCAGTTCGACATCATGCTGCCGGACCATCCGCCGCCGCCGCTGCGCGCGCTGCCGGAAGAACGCTTCTTCTATCGCGTCAGCAATGCGCAGGGCTCGACCTACGCCGGCTCCGAAGACCTGCCGATCGTGCCGGCCGAGAAGGACGACGAATTCGCCTACGCCGACGCCAGCTACCAGGGGCTGGGTTTGCGCCTGGTGAGCTACCGCGTGATCGAAGGCGGCGAGCCGCTGGTCATTACCGTGGGCGAGACGCCGCTGCGCCGCGACATGGCGGTGCAGCGGATGGACCTGTCCTTCGGCGTCAACGACAGCATCCAGATGCTGCTGGTGTTCGGCATCGCCCTGTTCGGCATCAGCGTGGCGCTACGCCCGCTGCAGCGGCTGCGCGACCAGATCGCCAACCGCCCCTCGCACAATCTCACCGCGCTGCCCACCGACAACGTGCCCAGCGAAGTGCTGCCGCTGGTCGAATCGCTCAATGCGCTGCTGGGCACGGTGCGCGACTCCGCGCTGTCGCAGCAGCATTTCCTCGCCAACGCGGCGCACCAGCTGCGCACGCCGCTCACCGGAGTGAAGGCCCAGTTGGAAGTGCTGGCCCGCGACACCGCCGGCACGCCGCTGCATGAGCGCATCGCCCTGCTGCATGGCGGCGTCGACCGCCTGGCGCATACCGCCAACCAGCTGCTGGCGCTGGCCCGCGCCGAGCCGTCGGCGCACGGCTCCAGCCGCTTCCTGCCGGTGGACCTGGGCAAGCTGATCGCCCAGGTGGTGAGCGCCTCGCTGGACCGCGCCCTGGCCCACGACATCGACCTGGGCGCCGACTGCCAGCCGGCGCGCGTGGCCGGCGTGTACTGGGTGCTGCACGAGCTGCTGATCAACCTGGTCGACAACGCCATCCGCCATACGCCGGCCGGCGGCCACGTCACCCTGCGCTGCGGCGTGGAGGGCGGGCGGCCGTTCCTGGAAGTGGACGACACCGGCAGCGGCATCCCGCCGGCCGACCGCGAAAAGGTGAAGGAGCGCTTCTACCGCGGTCCCAACAGCGACGGCGACAGCTGCGGCCTGGGCCTGGCCATCGTCGAGGAATCGGCCCGCGCCCACGGCGCCAGCTTCAGCATCCTCGATGGCAGCTGCGGGCGCGGCGCGCGGATGCGGATCGATTTCCCGGTGCGCGCCTCGTCGCCGGATCGCTAGCCTCAACCCTTCGGGTGGAATCCTTCTCCCCTCGGCGACCCGAAGGTAGTCCCCGTGGGAGAGAAGGTGGCGGCAGCCGGATGAGGGTCCGGCCGGGAGCGGTGCATAACACTCTTGCGCTCCGCCCGTACCCTCACCCCAACCCCAACCCCTCTCCCAAGGGGAGAGGGGCTTCATGTAACGCGGCACTTTGAAAATCCCCCGATCACCCCCACAGTGCTGCGATTCCCGCGAAGGAGCCGATCGTGTCCATACCCAGTGCCGTCAAGAGCACGCCCATTGGCGACCGCCAGCAGCTGGTCGACTATCTCGCCGCCGGCGAGAAGCCGCGCGAAGCCTGGCGCATCGGCACCGAGCACGAGAAGTTCGGCTTCCTCACCGACGACCTGCGCCCGCCCACCTTCGAAGGCGAACGCGGCATCCGCGTGCTGCTGGAGCGCCTGGCCGAACGCTATGGCTGGGACGTCGCGCGCGAAGGCGACACGCCGGTGGCGCTGTCGCGCGACAAGGCCTCGGTGACCCTGGAGCCGGCCGGCCAGCTGGAGCTCTCCGGCGCGCCGCTGGAGAACATCCACCAGACCTGTTGCGAAGTGAACACGCACTTGAACGAAGTGCGCTCGATCGCCGACGACCTCGGCATCGGCTTCCTCGGCATGGGCTTCCAGCCGAAGTGGCGCCGCGACGAAATGCCGTGGATGCCCAAGGGCCGCTACAAGATCATGCGCGAGTACATGCCCAAGGTCGGCTCGCTCGGCCTGGACATGATGACGCGCACCTGCACCGTGCAGGTCAACCTCGACTTCGAAACCGAAGCCGACATGGTGCGCAAGTTCCGCACCAGCCTCGCGCTGCAGCCGATCGCCACCGCGCTGTTCGCCGATTCGCCGTTCACCGACGGCCGGCCGAACGGATACCTCTCGTACCGCTCGCAGGTGTGGACGGATACCGACCCGCACCGCACCGGCATGCTGGATTTCGTGTTCGAGGACGGCTTCGGCTACGAGCGCTACGTCGACTACATCCTCGACGTGCCGATGTACTTCAGCTACCAGGACGGCCGCTACATCGACCTGGCCGGCCAGGACTTCAAGCGCTTCCTGCGCGGCGAGCTGCCGGCCCTGCCCGGCACGCACGCCACCATGAAGGACTGGGCCGACCATCTCACCACCGCCTTCCCGGAAGTGCGCCTGAAGCAGTACCTGGAAATGCGCGGCGCCGACGGCGGCCCGTGGAACCGCCTGTGCGCGCTGCCGGCGCTGTGGGTCGGCCTGCTGTACGACGACGAGGCGCTGGGCGCGGCCTGGGACCTGGTCAAGGATTTCAGCCGCGAGGAACGCCACGCGCTGCGCGACGGCGTGCCCAAGCATGCGCTGAAGCTGCCGTTCCGCGGCCACTCGGTACGCGAGCTGGCCGCCGAAACGCTGAAGATCGCCGCGCACGGCCTCAAGCGCCGCGCCCGCCTCAACCGCAACGGCGCCGACGAGAGCATCTTCCTGGAGCCGCTGCTGGAGATTGTCGAAGCGAACCAGACGCCGGCCGAGCGCAAGCTCGAACTGTTCAATGGCGCGTGGAACGGCAGCGTGGATCCGGTGTTCCGCGAATTCGCCTACTGAGCTGCGCTTTACCGCAGAAGCATCGGCGAGGCGCGGCATCCACCGCGCCTCGTGCGTTTCAGTCCCGCGTGCGGATGCCCAGCCAGCGCGCCAGCAAGGTATCCAGGCTCGCCTTGTCTGGGCCGGCCATCAGCAGCCAGAACAGAATCAGGATGTAGGTGAATTCGGAGCTCTCGACGTATTCGTCCAGGCCCGAGATATCGCGCGACACCACCACCGTCAGCGCGACGATCATATTGATCAGCATCGGCACGCTGACCAGGCGCGTGCACAGGCCCAGCATCAGCAGGGCGCCGCCGACCAGGTCGGTCCAGGCCGACACCGTGGCGCTCAGCAGCGGAAACGGAATGTTCCAGCTGGCGAAGCGCTCGGCAAAGCCATCCACGTGCTGCACCTTGGCGATGCCCGTCTCCAGCCAGAAATAGCCGAAGCCCAGGCGCATGACCAAGGGCCCCAGCCAGCGTCCGGCATGCAGCAGATCGAGCAGGCGCGAGGCCTGGACAGCAAGGAAAGTACGCATCGCAGTGGTCCGGTCGAGGAGAGTGGGCGGCATCTTCGGCCGCACCCGGCAGCCCCGCCATGCCCGGGCGTCCACGCTTTCTTGCCCGGGGTCCGGCATCGCCGAAGTTCCGCGCGACCGGACGATCGGGCATGAACCACGGATACCAGGACACATTCGCCCCCGCCCTGGGGCGCGCAGAATGCCCGCCGTCGAGACCGACCCGCGCCACCGGCGCACGGACTGGACATTACCGCCGCCCCGGGCGGCACCCACACCTCGAGAGGGAGTTGAACCATGAAGAAGACTCTGCAGAGCGGCGCGATGGCCGCGATGGTCGCCGGCCTGTTCGCCCTGACCGCGGCCTCCGCCGCCATGGCCGACAACGCCAAGGGCGACAAGGCCCAGGGCGCGACGGCGTCGGTCAAGTGCATGAACTCCTCGGCCTGCAAGGGCCACGGCGCATGCAAGCAGGCGAGCAATGCCTGTAAAGGCCAGAATGCGTGCAAGGGCCAGGGCTTCACCATGCAGAAGAGCCAGGCGGACTGCGAGAAGGCGCAGGCTGAGAACAAGGCTTGATGCTTTAAAGCCCCTCTCCCGCTGGGAGAAGGGTTGGGGTGAGGGTACGGCCGGAGCGCAAGAGTGATGTGCACCGCTTCGCCCGTACCCTCATCCGGCTGCCGCCACCTTCTCCCGATGGGAGAAGGCTTCACTCATGAAGACTGAGGAGGTAACGCGCGATGAGCCATGTCGATAACGAGCGCCCGCCCTACCTCGGCTACGGCCTCGGCCTGCGCGTGGAGTACTACCAGGAACTGCTCGACCGCCCGCACAGTGTCGACTGGCTGGAGATCGTCTCCGAGAACTACATGGTCCCCGGCGGCTTGCCGCTGGTATGGCTGGAACGTTTCCGCGCGCGCTTTCCGCTGGCGATGCACGGCGTGTCGCTGTCGGTCGGCGGTACCGATCCGCTGGACGAAGGCTATCTCGCGCGCCTGGACGCGCTGGCCCGGCGCATCGAGCCGGCCTGGGTGTCCGACCATCTGTGCTGGACCGGCGTGCAGGGCGTGAACCTGCACGACCTGATGCCGCTGCCGTATACCGAGGAAGCGCTGGACCACGTGGTCGCGCGCGTGCGCCAGGTGCAGGAGCGGCTGCGGCGGCGCATCCTGCTGGAGAACGTCTCCAGCTATATCCGTTTCGCCGACGCGCAGCTGGAGGAATGGGAATTCCTCGCCGAAGTGGCGCGGCGCGCGGACTGCCTGATCCTGCTGGACATCAACAACGTCTACGTCAGCGCGCGCAATCACGGCTTCGATGCGCTGCGCTATCTCGACGGCATTCCGGTCGAACGCGTGCAGCAGTTCCATCTCGCCGGCCACGAACACGGCGAGGCGCTGCTGGTGGACACGCACGACGCACCGGTGCCCACGCCGGTGTGGACGCTGTACGAAGCCGCGGTGCGCCGCTTCGGCGCCGTGTCGACCATGATCGAGCGCGACGACCACATGCCGCCCCTGAGCGAACTGCTGGCCGAGCTGGAACACGCGCGCCGGCTGGCCGCTCCCCTGGCGAAGGCGGCCGCATGAGCGAGCTGCAGGCCTTGCAGCTGCGCCTGCAGCGGGCGGTGATGGCATCGGCCGCAACGCCGCTGGCCGAGCTGGTCGGCGACGGCATCGCCGATGCGAAGAGCCGGCTCGCCATCTACCGCCACGGCTACCGCGCACGCCTGCGCGAAGCGCTCGGCAACGAATTCCCCACCCTCGCCAGCGTGGCCGGGCGCCGCTTCAGCGCCCTGCTCGACCGCTATATCGACGCCTGCCCCTCCGAGCACTACAACCTGCGCTGGCACGGCGCGGGGCTGGCCGCGTTCCTGCGCTACGCGCTGCCCTGGCGCGACCGGCCGGCCTTCGCCGAGGCGGCCGAACTGGATTGGGCGATCTCCACCTGTTTCGACGCCGCGGACGAACCGGCCATCGGCGCCGAAGCGCTGGCCGCCGTCGCGCCGCAGGACTGGGCCGAGCTGCGCCTGCTGCCGCAGCAGCACCTGCAGTGGCTGGCGCTGTCCACCAATGTCGACGCCTTCCGCACTGCGGTGGACGCCGCCGCGGCGCGTCCGCATCTGCGCCGGCGCGCGCGGCCGCGGCGCCTGCTGGTATGGCGCCAGGAACTGACCGTGCGCTACCGCGCGGTGGAGCCGGCCGAAGCGGCCCTGCTGGCCGCGGCGACGCGGGGCGAACCATTCGCCGCGCTGTGCGAGCTGGCCGCGGCGGACGCACCGCCGGGGCAGGCCGTGGCCCGCCTCGCCACCCTGCTGCGGCAGTGGGTCGACGCCGGCCTGCTCCGCGAACTCAAGGCCGGCGGCATGTAACCGCCGGCCCCTCCGCACCGAAGCTTTGGGCGAACCGCTGCAAAAGGAACGCCCATGTCCGCCTTGCCCAGCTCTATTCCGGGTCAGCCCGTGCCAGGTCAAACCGGCCCAGCCCAACCCTGCGCCGTGTCTCCGGCGCTGGAAGCCCTGCTGCTCCAGTCGAACCTGCGCGTCGATATCGTGGCCGAGCTGCAGTACTGCGGCTCCTGGTTCCTGGAGGAACCGCGCTACCACTGCGGCCTGTTCCACCTGGTCGGCGCCGGCCACTGCCGCGTGGAAAGCAAGGCGATCGGCCTGCGCATGGAGCTGGCCGCGGGCGACCTGGTGGTGCTGCCGCATGGCGATCCGCACCGCCTGCGCGGCGCCGGCCACGACGACGATGCCACCAGCCTGATCTGCGGCGAGCTGCATTTCCCCGCGCATGCGCGGCATCCCTTGAGCCACGCCCTGCCGCCCTGCTTCGTGGTGCGTTCCAGCGAGGCCGGCAGCATGTTCCGCCAGCTCGCCGAGATGATGGTGCAGGTCTCGCAGTCCCGGCAGGCCGGCCGCCAGGTGCTGCTCAACAAGCTGGCCGACACGCTGTTCGCGCTGGCCGTGTGCGACTACGCCAGCCGCAGCGCGGAACGCCAGGGCCTGTTCGCCGCGCTGGCCGACGCGCGCATCTGCAAGGTGCTGCATGCCGTGCACGAGAAACCCGGCGAACCCTGGACCATGCCCTCGATGGCCGCGCTGGCCTGCATGTCGCGCTCGGCCTTCGCCGAACGCTTCACCCAGCTGATGCACATGCCGCCGATGCAATACGTCACGCAGTGGCGGGTGAGCGTGGCGGAGCAGCTGCTGCGCGAACGCCAGCTCTCAGTGGCGGCGATCGCCGAACGCCTGGGCTACGCCAGCGAAGCCGCGTTCCGCCGGCTGTTCAAGCGGGTGAGCGGCACCAGCCCGGGCGCGGTGCGCGCGGACGCGCTGGCGGCATGAAAAAGGCCGGCACAGGCCGGCCCTTTCCGATCGAAAACCTGCGCTGGCTCAGATGTCGCCGGCCGTACCGTTACAGACCGCACCGGCCGAAGCATCGCCGATGTAGGCGCCGGTCGCGTCCTGCACCGTGACCTTCATGATGATGTGGTCGTTGTACGGCTGCAGGCACTGGAACGTGCATTCGGCTTTGTGGCCCAGCGGCCCGCTGTTGTTGCAGTGGAACGGCGCGGACAGATGCACGGTGCCGGTGAACGACCAGTTGTAGACGAACGGCGTGGGCGAGCCCGGGCTGGTCGCGGTGGCGTCGCAGACGTTGACGCCGCACGACAAGGCCACGCCGGCGGATTGCGCGTGCGCCGCGGGTGCGGCGGCGGACAGGCCGAACGCGGCCGACAGAACGATGGATGCAAGCATGGACGGCAGTTTTTGCATGACCTTCTCCTTAAGTGAATGCGAAAAACGTTTCCTTTCCGTACAACCATTGCTGCACTGCGCGCCCCGTCTTTCCGGCAGGACGCCGTCCGGCTTATCGGTGCGCCATCTGGTGCACCGATAAGCCACGACACCGGGATTACTTCTTCGCCGCCGGCTCCGCCTTCAATCCGCGGTCGATCAGCATCGGCTCTACGCTGGGGTCCTTGCCGCGCCAGTCGCGATACAGCTTGCCCAGCTCCACCGTGTTGCCGCGCGACAGGATCATGGCGCGGAAGCGGTCGCCGTTCTCGCGGGTCAGGCCGCCGTGCTCCTTGAACCATTCGAAGCCGTCGTCCGCCAGCATCTGCGTCCACAGGTAGGCGTAGTAGCCGGCAGCGTAGCCGTTGCCCCAGATGTGCTGGAAATAGCTGGAGCGGTAGCGCGGCGGCACGTAGCTGAGGTCGATCTTGTCCTTCTTCAGCGCCTCGGCCTCGAACTTGTCGGCGTCCTGCTTCGGCGCGTCGGCGCCCAGGCTGTGCCAGTTCATGTCGAGCAAGGCGGCGGCGACCAGCTCGGTCATGTCGTAGCCCTTGTTGAAGCTGCCGGCCTTCTTGATCTTGTCCACCAGCGCCTGCGGCATCGGCTCGCCGGTCTGATAGTGCTTGGCGTAGTGGGCGAAGATCTTCGGATCGGTGCCCCAGTGCTCGTTGAACTGCGAGGGGAATTCGACGAAGTCGCGCGCGGTGTTGGCGCCGGAGAGAGTGGGGTACTGCGAGTCGGCGAACATGCCGTGCAGCGCGTGGCCGAACTCGTGGAACATGGTGGTGACGTCGTCGAACGACAGCAGGGCCGGCTGGCCCGGCGCGGGCTTGGTGAAGTTGGCGACGTTGTAGACCACCGGCTTGGCGCCCAGCAATTTGGACTGATCGACGAAGTTGCTCATCCAGGCGCCGCCGTTCTTGTTGTCGCGCTTGAAGTAGTCGCAATAGAACAGCGCCATCGAGGTGCCGTCCTTGTCGAACACTTCGAACACGCGCACGTCCGGCTGGTAGACCGGGATGTCCTTGCGCTCCTTGAAGCTCAGGCCGTAGAGCTGGTTGGCGGCGTAGAACACGCCGTTCTGCAGCACGTTGTCCAGCTCGAAGTACGGCTTGATCTGGCTCTCGTCCAGGTCGTACCTGGCCTTGCGCACCTGCTCGGCGTAGCGGCTCCAGTCCCAGGCTTCGAGCTTGAAGCCGCCCTTCTGCTGGTCGATCACCGCCTGGATGTCCTTGGCTTCCGATTGCGCGCGCGCGGTGGCCGGCTGCACCAGGTTGTGCATGAAGCTCAGCGCCGCATCCGGCGTCTTGGCCATCTGGTCTTCCAGCTGCCACGCGGCGTAGTTCGGGAAGCCCAGCAGCCTGGCCTGCTCGGCGCGCACTTGGGCGATGCGCTCGATCTGGCCGCGGGTGTCGTTGTCGTCGCCGTGCTCGGCGCGGTCCCACGAGGCCTTGAACAGCGCCTCGCGCGTGGCGCGGTCGCTCAGGCTCTGCAGCTGCGGCTGCTGCGTGGTGTTCTGCAGCGGCAGCACCCACTTGCCATCCAGCTTGCGTTCCTTGGCGTCCTGCGCCGCGGCGGCGATGTCGCCGTCGGAAAGACCGGCCAGCTTGGCCTTGTCGTCCACCACCAGCGCGCCGGCCTTGGTGGCGGCGAGCAGCTTGTTGGTGAACTGGGTGCTGAGGGTGGACTCTTCTTTATTGAGTTCCTTCAGCTTGGCCTTGTCCGCCTCGGACAGCTTGGCGCCGTGGTGCACGAAGTTCTTGTAGACCACCTCGACCAGGCGCTGCGACTCGTCATCGAGCTTCAGCGACTCGCGCTGCTGGTACACCGCTTCGACGCGCTTGAACAGCTTGTCGTTGAGGTAGATCGCGTCCTGGTGCGCGGCGAGCTTGGGCGCTTCGTCTTCCTGCACCTTCTGCAGCGCGTCGCTGGTGTTGGCGCCGGTGACGGCGTCGAAGGCGTGGTTGACGCGGGTGAGCAGCGCGCCGGCCTTTTCCATCGCCACGTAGGTGTTGTCGAACGTGGGCGCTTCCGGATTGTTGGCGATCTGCTCGATCTCGGCGAGGTGCTGCTTCATGCCCTCTTCGATCGCCGGCTGGTAGTCGCTCTCCTTGATCTTGTCGAACGGCGGCGCGCCGAACGGCAGCGTGCTGGCGGCGAAGAACGGATTGGCCGACGGCGCCTCGGCGGCAGCCGGCGCCGACGCGGCGGCGGCCGGATGATCGGCGGTTTTGGCCGCATCGTTGGACGGCTGCGAGCAGGCGGCGAGGGCGAGCGAGGTGGCGATCGCCAGGGCGCGGAGAGGCGGCATGGAATTTCCTTGGTGCATGAAAAAACCGACTGTAACCACAGCCGGCGCACGCGTCCAAGGGCCGGAAGTCAGCGCGCCGCGGCGCCGCGGCGCGCCAGGGCGTTACGCCGCGCGCATGTCGCGCAGCTTCCAGCTCGGACCGATCAGCAGATTCAGACGATGCCGCACGATGCTCATCGGCAGGTCGGTGATCAGATCCACTTCCGTATGCAGGTCGGCGACCTGCGCATTTACTTGCGCCGACGGGTCGGTCTTGCCCAGGGCGGGATCGACTTCGTCCGGTTCTTCCTGCATCGCGCGCCAGCGCTCGAACAGGCCCGGTTCGCGCAGTGCCTGCTGCAGCGCCGCAGCGAAGTCGTTGGGGCCGGCGCCTTGGTAGCTCAGGCTGGGCTCGGGCCCGCGGGCGCGGCCCAGGTCGTCGATGGAGAGATAGAAGTGGCTGCGGCTGGCCATGCGGAACTCCTTGTGCGGGACCTGCGGGCAAGCATGTCCCAGCGTGCGTCAAGCAATGATCGACTTCACGTTCAAGTGGCGCGCGGCGAGCGCCGGTTCCACTTCGCCGTGCGGCAGCACGCCCAGGCAGGGTGCATGCAGCAGGGTGCGCAGCGTGGCGAGGTTTTCCTCCGCCGCATCCATGGCCGGATCGATGCGGTTGGCGATCCAGCCCACCAGCCGGCAGCCATCGGCCACCACCGCGCGCGCGGTCAGCAGCGCATGGCTGAGGCAACCCAGGCGCAGGCCCACCACCAGGATCACCGGCAGCTGCCAGGCCTTGGCGATATCCGAGGCGAACAGGCCCGGCGCCAGCGGCACCAGCCAGCCGCCGACGCCTTCCACCACCACGCGGTCGTGGCTGGCCTGCAAGGCGTCGAAGGCTTCGCGCAGCGGCGGCAGCGAGATGGTGACGCCTTCGTGCGCGGCGGCCAGGTGCGGCGACAGCGGTTCGCGCAGCGCGACGGGATTCACCAGCTCGTACGGCAGCGGCACGCTGCCCGCGGCGAGCAGGGCGAGGGCGTCTTCGTTGCGGCGGCCGTCCGGCGTGTCCACGCAGCCGCTCGCCACCGGCTTCATGCCGCAGGCCGATTCGCCCGCTTCGCGCAGCGCATGCAGCAGCGCGCAGGCGGCGTGGGTCTTGCCGATGCCGGTATCGGTGCCGGCGACGAATACGGCGGGCAGGCTCATGCGGCGTTCCTGTGGGAAGTGGGCGCATAATACGGACTTTGCCGCCGGATCCGCCGCCATGTTCGAAGTCGCCACCGCCACCTACGCCAGCAAGCGGGAACACTATGCGGACCTGTGCGAACAGATGCGCGGCATGCTCGCCGGCGAGCCGGATCTGATCGCCAACGCGGCGAATTTCTCGGCTCTGGTGTTCCACAGCCTGCCGGACTTCAACTGGGCCGGCTTCTATCTGTACGACGGCAACGAGCTGGTGGTCGGTCCGTTCCAGGGCAAGCCGGCCTGCATCCGCATCGCCATCGGCCGCGGCGTCTGCGGCACCGCGGCGCAGACGCGCGAGACGCAGCTGGTGCGCGACGTGCACGCATTCGCCGGGCATATCGCCTGCGATGCGGCGTCGAACTCCGAGATCGTGGTGCCGCTGGTGCGCAAGGACGGCAGCCTGCTCGGCGTATGGGACGTGGACAGCCCCCTGGTCGCGCGCTTCGACGACGAAGACCGCGCCGGCATGGAGGCGCTGTGCGCGGTCTTCATGGAAGCGGTGGACAGCGCCGCGCGCTGAGCGCCTACGCGCCGGGCGGGTTGTTGCGCTCGCGCTGCAGCAGTTCCATCACCGCGGCCCGCCCCTCGTCCACGCCGGTGCCTTCCGAGGAAGAAAACACCTGCGCCGTGGCGGCCTGCAGCCCTTCAGCCTCGAACTGCTTGCGCATCGCCGCCAGCGCCTGCGCGGCCTGGTTGCGCGAGAGCTTGTCGGCCTTGGTCAGCAGCACGTGGCAGGGCAGCGCGGTGTCCTGGCAGAAGGCCAGCATCATCCGGTCGAATTCCTTCAGCGGATGGCGGATGTCCACGATCAGCACCACCCCGCGCAGGCTCTGACGGCGGTGCAGGTAGGCGTCGATCTCGCGCTTCCAGTGCTCGCGCAGCGGCTCGGGCACCTTGGCGTAGCCGTAGCCGGGCAGGTCGATCAGGCGCGCGTCCAGCGGCGCGGCGCCCTCGCCCTGCGCCAGCGGCGGCAGCGCGAACGCCACCATCTGCTGGGTGCGGCCCGGCGTCTTGGAGGTGCGCGCCAGGCCGTGATGGCCGGTGAGCTTGTTGAGCGCGCTGGACTTGCCGGCGTTGGAGCGGCCGGCGAACGCGACCTCGGCGCCGTTGTCCATGGGAAGTTGGTCGATACGGTGAGCAGCCAGCACGAAGCGGGCGCCCTGAAGCGGATTGGGGGCCATGTACTTGATGATTCTGATGGTTTGACCGACCCCGGTGGGGCAGGGATAATTCCAAGGTTTCTGCCAGTTACGGGTGCGATTCCATGCGCGCCGTGCAGCCATAGCAGTTCTTCTGGAGACAAGTGTATGAGTTTTCGGCCCGCTGGTTCCCGGCCCGCTGTACTCGGTTGTGCCGTAGCCCTGGTCTTTGCGCTGTCCGCCAGCATCGCTGCGGCACAGGACGCCAAGCCCGCCGCCGCCTCGTCGGCCAAGCCGGCGGCCGCGGCCTCCGCCGCCGCGCCTGCCGCCGCCGAGAAGCCCGCCGCCGCCGAAGCCGCCCACAGCGGCGTGAAGCTCGGCGACGCCGCCGCCGGCCAGGGCAAGGCCGCCGCCTGCGGCGCCTGCCACGGCATGGACGGCAACTCCAGCGACGCGCAGTACCCCAAGCTGGCCGGGCAGAGCGAGCAGTACATCGTCCAGCAGCTGACCAACTTCAAGTCCGGCAAGCGCCAGAACCCGATCATGATGGGCATGGCCGCGCCGCTGTCCGAGCAGGACATGCACGACATCGGCGCCTACTTCGCCGGCAAGAGCGCCCTGCCGGGCGTGGCCGACCAGGCCCTGGTCGAGCGCGGCGAGCAGCTGTACCGCCAGGGCGACGCCGCCAAGGGCGTGCCGGCCTGCATGGCCTGCCACAGCATCGACGGCCGCGGCAATCCGGGCGCCATGTATCCGCAGCTCACGAGCCAGCACGCGCAGTACATCCAGGCCACGCTGAAGGCCATGCACGACGGCACCAGCTGGGGCGACGACGCGCACGCCAGGATCATGCCGAGCATTGCGCAGAAGCTCGACGAGAAGGACATCGCCGCGGTGGCCAGCTACGTCGAAGGCCTGCACGCCACGGAAAGCGCGGCGGCCAAGCCCGCCACGCCCTGATCGATCCGATCGACGACGCCGGCCACTGGCCGGCGTTCTTGTCTCCCCTCCCCGTTATCCGAGGTTTTCCCATGCGCAAGCGCCTGCCGTTCCTGTTCGTTTCGATGCTGGCGATCGCCGCCTGCAGCCAGGGCAGCGACAACGGCACCGCCGCCCAGCAGCCCGCCGCACCGGCTTCCACGGCCGCGCCCGCCCCGGCCGCCAGCGCGCCCGCGCAGCAGCCGGCGCCTGCCGCCACCGCAGCCGCCCCGGCCGCCGCCAGCACCGCCGGCGACAGCGCCAAGGCCGAGACGCCCGCCCCGGCCGCGGCACCGGTACCTGCAGGCGCGGCCCAGACCTTCGTCGACGACGGCAAGTGGGTGGAAGGCAAGAACTACTTCCGCATCGAGCCGGCGCAGCCGAAGGTCAGCAACACCGACAAGATCGAAGTGACCGAGGTGTTCTCCTACGGCTGCCCTGCCTGCAACCAGTTCCGTCCGACCATGGAGAAGCTGGTGCAGGAACTGCCGGCCGGCACGCAGGTGTCCTACCTGCCGGTGTCGTTCAATCCGGCGGAGAACTTCCCGATGTTCCAGCGCGCCTACTACGCCGCCGAGGCGCTGGGCGTGGCCGCGAAGGCGCACGAGGCGATCTTCAAAGCCGTGTGGGATACCCGGGAGCTCACTTCCTCCAACGCCGCCGGCACCGGCCTGCGCCCCAGCAGCGACCTGCCGACCATCGACGACGCCGCCAAGGTCTACGCCAAGTTCGGCGCCGATCCGAAGGAATTCGTCGCGGTGGCCAACTCCTTCAGCATCAACACCAAGATCAAGCGCGCCGATGAACTCGTGCGCACCTACGGCGTCGAATCCACGCCGACCATGGTGATCGACGGCAAGTACCGCTTCACCGCGCAGAGCGCCGGCGGCTACGACCAGTCGATCGATCTCGCCAAGTGGCTGGTGGCCAAGGAAGCGGCGGGCAAGTAAGCGCCGGCCAGGTAAGACCCGTCACAGAAGCGCGCTACAAAGGTCGGGTACAACAGCCCGCCATCACGATTCGTCACGGCGGCCACGGCCGCCGGTTTCGCGGAGAGACCCCATGTTCAAGCGTATTGCCCGTCTGCGCGTCGCCGCCCTGCTGGCCGGCCTGGTCCTGACCAGCGCCTGCACGGCGTCCAATTCCAATGCCGCCGCGCCGTATACGGAAGGCAAGGAATACGTCGCCCTGGCCGCCCCCGCCCAGCGCTACAGCGCCGACGGCAAGGTGGAAGTGGTCGAGGTGTTCTCCTACGGCTGCGTCCACTGCGCGCATTTCGCGCCGAAGGCCGAGGAACTGCGCAAGCAGCTGCCGCCGGGCGTGAAGTTCAAGCTGCTGCCGGCCGCCTTCAGCGACGCCTGGCTGCCGTACGCCCGCGCCTACTACGCGGCCGAGAAGCTCGGCGTGGCCGACAAGACCCACCTGGACCTGTTCGCCAAGAAGTTCGACCAGCACTATCCGATCTCCACCCTGGACGAGCTGGCCGACTACTACGCCACCCAGGGCGTGGACCGCGCCAAGTTCCTGGCCATCGCCACCTCGCCCGAGGTGACCCAGCAGATCAAGAAGGATCTGGAGCTGATCCAGAAGTGGGGCGTGGACGGCACGCCGACCATCGTGGTCGACGGCAAGTACCGCAGCAACGAAGTGAAGACGCTGGACCAGCTCTCGGCCCTGGCCCAGTGGCTGGCCCAGCGCGAGCTGTCCGGCGCCAAGTGATGCGCCTGCCGCGCGGAGCCGCCCGGCGGCTCCGCGTTCACGTCCGGGCGGTCATGCTTGCCGGGTTTTTCCGAGCCACCGTCCCCATCTCGTCACGATGACTGCCGCCGCGCCCGCCCCCGCCGAACGCCGCCTCCGGCTGCTGAGCTGCAATATCCTGGCGGGCGCCAGCGTGCAGCGCTACAGCGAATACTTCACGCGCAGCCTCAACGCCGTGCTGCCCGGCCGCAGCAAGCTGGACAACCTCGACCGCCTGGCCGAGGTGCTGCCGCAGTTTGACGTCATCGGCCTGCAGGAAGCCGATGCCGGCAGCCTGCGCTCGGGCTTCCTCAACCAGACACGCTACCTGGCCGAGACCTCCGGCATGCCGTTCTGGAGCCACCAGCCGAACCGCCCGATGGCGCGGCTGGCGCATACCGCCAACGGCCTGATCAGCCGGCTGGAACCGCACAGCGTGCTCGATTACCAGCTGCCCAGCCGCATCCCCGGCCGCGGCGCGCTGCTGGCGCGCTTCGGCGAGGGCCAGGACGCGCTGGCGGTGATGATCGCCCATCTCTCGCTGAGCGCCACGGCACGCGCGAAGCAGCTGGGCTTTATCGCCGAGGTGCTGCAGGAATTCCCGCACGCGGTGCTGATGGGCGACCTCAACACCGACGCCAACAGCACCGAGATGCGCCACCTGTTCGCCAAGTGCAGCCTGGTGCCGCCGGCGCAGGCCACACCTACCTTTCCCAGCTGGCGGCCGCGCAAGGCGCTGGACCATATCCTCACTTCCGAGGCGCTGCGGCTGGAGAAGCTGTGGGCGCTGCCGCAGGCGTTTTCGGATCATTTGCCGGTTGCGGCGGAAATCCGCCTCCCCCAGCATGTCGCGCCGCGACCTCACAAACTCCGCCGATGAACTTCCTGCGCCTGTCCCTGCCCTGGCTGCTGCTGGCCCTGATCGCCGCGCTCGCGGCGTGGATCCGCTACGGCCTGATCGAACCGGCCGCGATCGGCCACCTGTGCGAAGCCGCCGCCACCGCGCCGGCCTGGTGCCAGGGGCGGCAGATGCTGGTGCTGGGCTTTCTCAGCTATGGCTACGGCTGGGCCGCGCTGGCCTTCGCCGCCTTGGCCCTGGTCTGGAAGCACCCGGCCAGCGCGTGGCTGGCCGCCGCTGGCGGTGTGCTGGCATTGCAGCTGTATTGCTTCGAGGCGGGCGCGTTCGCGCTGCTGGTGGGCTGCCTACGGCTGATTCGCTTGCAGGCCGATGCGGCGCCAGCCGATGAGGACGGGAACGGCGATCGCCAGGTTCAGGCCCAGCCATAGCCAGGTCACCGGATTGAGGCCGATGTCCTGCGCCACCACCGCGGCCGCGAGCAGCGGCACCAGGATGGCGAGGCAGCGTTCTTCCACGCGCAGGCCGGCGGTCTGCGTCCAGCCGCCGAGCCAGCCGGCCAGGCCGTAGCCCACGCAGGGCAGCAGCGCCAGGCCGAGCGGGAAGTCGCGGTAGCGGCCGTCGAACACCAGCAGCAGGCCTTCGAGCGCAAGCAGGAACAGCCAGGCGAAACGCAGCCAGCCGCCAGGCAGCACCGTGGACGCCACGCCGCCGATACGCGCGGCAAGCCAGCGCGCCAGCACGATCGCGGTGACCAGCCCGCCCGCGCACCCGGCCCAGGACAGCGCCCACTCGAGCAGGTCGCGGCAGGCATAGAGCATCTGCCGGTACTGCCACGCCAGCGCGGTGCCGGTGGCAAAACCCGCGAGCAGCAGCACGCCCCAGCCCGCCATGCCGCGCCATTCGCGACGCAACGCCCCAGCGACGACGAACAGCAGCGCACCCGCGCCGCCGGCCAGCCAACCCAGCCACCAGCGCGGCTCCTCGACCACCGGACCCTGCATGGCGAACTTCGGCCGCGCATGCACGTCGTAGATGCCCCAGAAGCCGCCGGTGGTGCCTTCCTGCGCGCGCTTCCACGGCTGGTCGAAGGCTTCGATCACGTTGTAGGGCATGGCCACGCTGCCGGCGTAGTCGAGGAATTCGCGCAGATAGCGCGCCTCGTTCACCACGCTGGCGCGCGCCGCGCGGCGCGGCTTGCCGGCGCTGGGCCAGCCGGTCTCGCCGATCATCACCTCGCGGCCGGGAAAGGCCCGCTTCACCTGCTGATACACCTCGGCCACGTGGCGCACGGCGTGTTCCGGCGGCACGGGTTCGTCTTCCCAGTACGGCAGGATGTGGATGGTGAGGTAGTCCACCGACTTGGCCATCTCCGGATAGCGCAGCCAGAATTCCCACACATCCGCATAGGTGACCGGCACCGACGTGGGAATCGCCGCGCGCACCTGCCGCGCATACTCGGCCAGCGCCTTCGGCGACTGCTCGCCGCGCAGCAGCACCTCGTTGCCGACCACCACGCCGCGCAGCACGTCCGGATGCGCCTTCGCCTCGGCGATGCCCAGCTCCACCTGCCTGGCATTGGCGACCGGATCGCGGCCCAGCCAGATGCCCATGATCACCTTCATGCCGTAGCGCCCGGCGATCTCCGGCACCGCGCTCAGGCCCTGGCCCTGCGAGTAGGTGCGCACGCAGTCGAAGCGCTGCGACAGTGCGCGCAGATCCGCGTCGATGCGTTCGGGGCTGATGAAGGCCTTGAGGTCGTACGGTGTCTCGCCCGGTTCGCGGAACGGCGCGTAGGACACGCAGGCGATGCGCGCGGACGGTGCATCCGGCAGCGCCACCGGCCGCCCCAGCAGCCACCACCACAACGCACCGGCGAAGGCGCAGAACGCCAGCACCAGCCAGAGCAGAAGACGCGCGCGGGGCGAAAGCGACGGCGTGGACGACATGCGCTACCTGTGGAATCGCGCCGGCCATGGCGCCTTGGAAGCGGGCAAGTCTAGCAGGGGCATGGCGCTGCTCGACGGTGTGAAGACGCGCTTTAACGTAGGACTCAGCCGAGTTTTGACATTCTGCCGGGCTGGTCCGAGGCCGCGACTAGGAATCGTCCGGCCTACACTGCGCAATCGATCGGCTGCTTCGTCCAGATAAGCCATCGCACAAGGAGTTTTCATGCCTGTTCACGCAGCGCCGCGGCGTCTCGCCCCTTCCCTGCTCGCTCTTGCCGCCGGCCTGCTGCTGGCCGGCTTCGCGCACGCCGCCGAGCCCACCGACGCGCAGCGCGCGGCCTTCAAGCAGGCCTATGCCACCGCGCAGCAAGGCGGCGATGCCTGGCGCGCGCAGGCGCAAAACCTCGCGGACTATCCGCTGTATCCGTATCTGGAAGCCGCCGCGCTCACGCACGACCTGCGCCAGCTCGACCGCGCGCCGGTCGACGCTTACCTCAAGCGCTATCCCGACCTGATTCCCGCCAGCGACCTGCGCCGCGACTATCTGCTCGAGCTGGCGCGCCGCAAGGACTGGACCACCTTCCAGTCGCTGTACCAGCCGGGCCTGGGCGATGCGCTGACCTGCGACGCGCTGCAGGCGCGGCTGGCGCAGACGCAGCCCGCGTCGGCGCAGTCGGGCCCGTCCACGCAGGGCGCCGCGCTGGATTTCCAGCGCGACCTCGCCACGCTGTGGAACAAGCCGAATCTGCCCAATGCCTGCGATCCGGTGATCGCCGCGGCGCACGACCAGGGCCTGCTCACCGCGCAGCGCCTGTGGGACCGCATCGACCGCGCCGCCGACGCCAGCCAGGCGGGCACCGTGGCCGCGCTTGCGGCGTGGCTGCCGGGCGACGACGCACAGGCCGGCCAGCGCATCGCCATGGCGCTGCGCGATCCGGGCGGCGCCGCGGCGAAAGCCGGCACCTGGCCCGACACGCCGCGCAGCCGGCAGGCCGCGATGCTGGCGCTGGAACGGCTGGCGCGGCGGCAGTCCAGTGTCGCCGACAGCCACTGGGAACAGCTGCGCGGCCATTTCAAGTTCACCCAGGAACAGCAGCGCCGCATTCTTTCCGCGCTCGCGCTGTTCCATGCCACCGACTTCAACGACGACGCCCTGCAGCGCCTCGCCTCGCTGCCGCCGCAGGCGCAGACCGACGCCACCCGCGAGTGGCGCGTGCGCGTGGCGCTGGAACAGCAGAACTGGCAGGCCGCGCTGAGCGCGATCGACGCGCTGACGCCCGAACAGAAACAGGACGGCGAATGGCGCTGGTTCCGCGCGCGCGCGCTCACCGCGCTGGGCCGCGACGGCGAAGCGCGCAAGCTGCTGGCGCCGCTGTCGGAAGAACCGACCTTCTTCGGCTTCATGGCCGCCGACAAGCTCGACGTGCCGTATTCGATCTGCCCGCTGACCTTGCCGCCCGATCCGCCGCGCGAACAGGCCCTGCTCGCCCATGCCGGCCTGCAGCGCGCATTCGAGCTGTATGCGGTGGGCCTGCCGCGGCAGGCGCGGCGCGAATGGGGCAAGGCGCTGGACGGCGCCGACATGGCCACGCTGAAACTCGCGGTGGACCTGGCCTATCGCCGCGGCTGGTACGACCGCGCGGTATTCACCTTCAACAAGGGCGAGGCGCTGCGCTACTACGAGCAGCGCTTTCCGCTGGCCAGCCAGGACGGGCTGGTGCCGCAGGCCGAAGAGGCCGGCATCGATCCGTCCTGGGCCTACGCGATCCTGCGCGCGGAAAGCGCCTGGGCCGCCGATGCGCGCTCCGGCGCGAATGCGCGCGGGCTGATGCAGCTGCTGCCGGATACCGCGGCGATGGTCGCGCGGCGCAACGGGCTGAACTGGGCCGGCGCCGATTCGCTGTACGACCCGGTGACCAATATCGTGCTGGGCACGCGCTATCTCGCGCAGATGGCCGAACGCTTCAACGGCGCGCCATGGCTGGCCAGCGCCGCCTACAACGCCGGCCCCGCCCGCCTGGACCAGTGGCTGGCCGCGCGCGGCACGCTGCCGCCGGACCTGTTCGTGGCCAGCATGCCGTTCAAGGAGACCCGCGAGTACGTGGCGCGCGTGATGTCCTTCGCGGTGATCTACGACTGGCGCCTCAATGGCAACGCCACACCGCTGGCGTCGCGCCTGACCGCGATCGGCCAGGCCTATGCGCTGCCCGACCGCAACACGCCGCGCCGCCCGGTGAGCTGTCCGGCGCCCGCGGCGGCGGTGGCGCCGGCGGAGGCCGCCACGGTGCCCGCACCGCCGGCCGGCGATGCCACGAACAGTCCTTCGCAGTGAGGTTTCCGTCATGAGCGCCAAGCGTCTGGTCATTCTCGGCGGTACCGGTTTCGTCGGCAGCTATCTGGTGCCGCGGCTGGCCATGGACGGGCACCGCATCGTGCTGCTGTCGCGCAACCGCGAGCGGCGCCGCGCGCTGGCGGTAGTGCCGGGTGTGGAGATCCACAGCACCGACGTCTACGACGGCAATGCGCTGCGCCGGCAGTTCGAAGGCGCCGATGCGGTGATCCATATGATCGGCTCGCTGCATCCGGCCGGCGGCCGTTCGCTGCAGGAAATCCATGTGGAACTGGCGCGCCGGGTCACCGGCGCCTGCCAGGCCGCTGGCGTCGGACGCCTGCATCTGATGAGCGCGTTGAAGGCCGGCCAGGGCCTGTCGCGCTATCTGAAGACGCGCGGCGAAGCCGAGGCGGTGGTGCGCCAGTCCGGCCTGGACTGGACCATCTACCAGTCCAGCGTGATGTTCGGCGCCAACGACGGCCTGGTCTCCCGCTTCGCCGCGCTGCTGCGCCTGATGCCCGTCCTGCCGCTGGCGCGCGCCGGATCGCGGCTGGCGCCGACCTATGCGGGCGACGTGGCGGAAGCCTTCGCGCGCTGCATCGCCGACGACCGGCTCAGCATCGACCGCACGTTCGAGCTGTACGGCCCCGAAGTGCTGACCCTGGGCGAGATCGTGCATGGCATCCGCGACACGCTCGGCCTGCGCACGCGCATCCTGCCCCTGCCCGATGCGCTGGGCCGGATCCAGGCGCGCCTGGCCGAGCTGCTGCCGGGCAAGCCGTTCTCCTACGACAACTTCCTGACCCTGCGCACCGACTCGGTGGGCAAGCAGGACGGCTACGCCGCGCTGGGCATCCGCGCCGAGCCGCTGACGCCCTGGCTGCCGGTGCTGCTGCGGGGTTCGCCGCGCCAGCGGCGGCTGGACCGCTATCGCGCCATGCGCTGAGCCGCGGCGCCGCGCATGGCAGAATCGCGGCCATGCGTATCTATCTAGTCGGCGGCGCCGTCCGCGATCGCTTGCTGCAGCGTCCCGTCAGCGACCACGACCACGTGGTGGTCGGCGCCACGCCGGAGCAGCTGCTTGCGCTCGGCTACAAGCCGGTGGGCAAGGATTTCCCGGTATTCCTGCATCCGGACACCGGCGAGGAGTACGCGCTGGCGCGCACCGAGCGCAAGACCGGCCGCGGCTATCACGGCTTCGCCGTGCATGCGGACCCGGCGGTGACGCTGGAGCAGGACCTGGAGCGGCGCGACCTCACCATCAATGCCATCGCCATGGACGAAGCCGGGGGCCTGGTCGATCCGTTCGGCGGCGCGCGCGATATCGAGCAGCGCGTGCTGCGCCACGTCTCGCCCGCCTTCGTCGAAGACCCGGTGCGCCTGCTGCGCGTGGCGCGCTTCGCCGCGCGCTTCGCGCCGCTGGGCTTTACCGTGGCCGAGGAAACCATGGAGCTGATGCGCCGCATGGTGCGCGAAGGCGAAGTGGACCATCTGGTGCCCGAGCGCGTATGGCAGGAAACGCGCCGCGCGCTGGGCGAACCGCGCCCCTCGGCCTTCCTGCAGGTGCTGCGCGCCAGCGGTGCGCTGGCCGTGCTGTTTCCGGAAATCGATGCGCTGTACGGCGTGCCGCAGCGCGCCGAATACCATCCGGAGGTCGACACCGGCATCCATATCGAGATGGTGCTGGACATGGCCGCGCGCATCGCGCCGGGCAACGAGCTGGTCGGCTTCTGCGCGCTCACGCACGACCTCGGCAAGGCACTGACGCCGGCCGACGTGCTGCCGCGCCATCTCGGCCACGAGGAGGCCGGCATCGAACCGCTGCGCCAGCTGTGCGCGCGCCTGCGCGTGCCCACCGAATTCGCCGCGCTGGCCGAGCAGGTCTGCCGCGAGCACCTGAACGCGCATCGCGCCTTCGAGCTCAAGCCCTCCACCGTGCTGCGCGTGCTCGGCGCGTTGGACGCGCTGCGCCGCCCGGAACGGCTGGAGGTGTTCCTGGCCGCCTGCGAGGCCGACAAGCGCGGCCGCCTGGGCCTGGAACACAGCGATTACCCGCAGGCCGCGTATCTGCGCGCCGCGCGCGCCGCCGCGGCGGCGATCGGCGCCGGCGCCTTCGTGGCCAAGGGGCTGCAGGGGCCGGCGGTGGGCGCGGCGATGGAAAAGGCCCGTATCGACGCCATTGCGGCCCTGCGCGGAAGCTACGGCTAAGCCATTCCGTTGTATAACGCCCGGGATGCCTGTTGCCGTCCTGCAACGACGGGCCCCCACACGATTTCCGGAGCCGCCCCTTGTCAGCCGCCGATTCCTCCGCTTCGCCCCTGCGCCAGCGTTTCCGCCCCCTGTGGTGGCTGGCCTTCGCCTATGTGGCGATCGGCGCGATCACCCGCGTGGCCCTGCTCGTGATGTCGGGCAAGGGCGTGCCGCACAGCCCGCTGTACTGGGCTTACGCCTTCGGCGTGGGCCTGCTGTACGACCTGATCACCTACATCTACATCGCGTGGCCGATGGTGCTGTTCCTGTGGCTGATGCCGCGGCGCGCCTACGTGTCGCGCACGGGCCAGTGGGCGCTGTATCTGCTGGCGGCGCTGATGCTGTACTGGCTGATGTTCGTGGGCGCGTCGGAACTGGTGTTCTGGAACGAGTTCGGCACGCGCTTCAACTTCATCGCGGTGGATTACCTGGTCTACACCACCGAGGTGATCGGCAATATCCGCGAGTCGTATCCGCTGGGCCGCTGGCTGGGCCTGCTGGCGCTGACCGTGCTGATCGCCCTGCTGGTGAGCCGCCGCGGGCTGCGCACGCGCGACGCCGGCACGCGCTTCTGGCAGCGCGCCAAGGTAGCGCTGGTATGGCTGGTGCTGACCGTGGTGACCGTGGTCGCCTTCAAGGGCACCTTGAAGGACCGCACCGACAACAACTTCGTCAACGAACTCTCCGGCAACGGCATCTACGAGTTCTTCGCCGCCTTCCGCAGCAGCCACCTGGAATACTCGCGCTTCTACACCACCCTGCCGGACGAGCGCGCCTTCCGCGACGTGCGCACCATGCTGAAGACGCCCGAGGCCACGTTTGTCAGCAACGACCCGCGCGATCTCACCCGCGAGATCCGCCACGAAGGGCCCGAGAAGCGCCTGAACGTGGTGCTGATCAGCATCGAGAGCTTCTCGGCCGACTTCATGCAGACCTTCGGCGACGACCGCGGCATCACGCCGAACCTCGACAAGCTGGTCGACCAGAGCCTGTTCTTCGACAACCTCTACGCCAACGGCACGCGCACCGTGCGCGGCCTGGAGGCGCTGTCGCTGGCCATTCCGCCGACGCCGGGCGATTCGCTGATCAAGGCGCACAACAACGAGGACCTGTTCTCGGTGGCCAACGTGTTCAACGCGCGCGGCTACCAGTCGGACTTCGTCTACGGCGGCTACGGCTACTTCGACAACATGAATTACTTCTTCAACCACAACGGGTATCGGGCGGTCGACCGCAACGACATCAACAAGGACGACCCGATCCACCACGAGAACGTGTGGGGCGTGGCGGACGAAGACCTGTACACCCTGGCGATGCGCCAGATGGACAGCATTCACGCCGAAGGCAAGCCGTTCTTCCTGCACATCATGACCACCTCGAACCACCGTCCCTTCACCGTGCCCGCCGGCCGCGTGAAGGAAAAGAACGGCACGCGCGAGGCGGCGGTGGCCTACACCGACTGGTCGATCGCCGACTTCCTCAAGCGCGCCGCCAGCAAGCCGTATTTCGACGACACCATCTTCGTGATCACCGCGGACCACTGCGCCTCCAGCGCGGGCCGCACCAGCGTGCCGATCAACCGCTATCACATCCCGCTGTGGATCTATGCGCCCAAGCACATCCCGCCGCAGCGCGTGCACCGGCTGATGGCGCAGATCGACATCATGCCCACGGTGCTGGGCATGCTGAATTTCAGCTACCGCAGCCGCTTCTTCGGCTACGACCTGTTCCAGCTGGAACCCGGCCGCGAGCGTGCCTTCCCCGCCACCTACGAGAAGCTGGGCTATCTGCGCGACGACGTGCTGACCGTGCTGGAGCCGCAGCGCAAGCTCGAACAGCTTCGCCCGGACTACGACACCGGCGACGGCGTGCCCGTGCAGCCGGTGGACCGCACCAAGGTGGACGAGGCAACGGCGTACTACCAGGTGGCGGCGGAGCTGTACAAGGCGCGCCAACTGGGCAAGCGGCCCGACGACAACACGCCGGTGAAGCCGCTGCAGGCGCAGCAGGGATCGGCGGGCGCGGCGCCCGTCCTGCATTGACGTACTGCCGTCGCCGGCAGCGGCGACGGCGCTCCCTTACAGCCGGTCGCCCTGATCGGCTTCGAGCATCTGGGCCGGCAGCGGCACCACGTCCATGCCGCGCGCCAGCACCATCGCCTGGAAGCGTTCGCCCATCTGGTCCGGCAAGGTGAGCTTCTTCACCTGCTGGGCCAGGCGGTAGCGCGCCGCTTCGTCCGGCGCCTCGGCATAGGCGTCTTCGAAGGCCTGCTGCAGGCCGGCGGCGATCAGGAACTGCGCCTGCGGCAGGTACGCCGCCACGCCGAAACCGGCCTGGTTGCCGGCTTCGGCCAGCGCGGTGAAATCCACCGAGGCGGTGAGGTCGTTGAGGCCGGGCAGGAACAGCGGATCGGCGTGCGCGTGGTGGCGGTAGTGCGCCATCAATGTGCCGTCGCTGCGGCCGGGCTGGTAGTACTCGCGGCGCACGTAGCCGTAGTCGATAAACAACATGACGCCGGCAGTGAGCGAGCCGGCGATGGCCTGCATCCAGTACGGCAGCTGCGGCAGCACTTCGGAGCGGTAGCCGTCGGCGAAGCTGCTTTCGGTATCGCGCTCCAGATGGCGCACGGCGCCGGAGACCAGCGCGTCGGCGGGACGATCGACGCGCATCAGCCGGCCTTCGCCGTCGAGCGCGACGTATTCCTCGTAGACCTCGCCCGCGCGCAAGGTGAAGCGCGTGGTGGGCAGGGCGTCGATCACTTCGTTGGCGAACAGCGCACCGCGCCATGATTCTTCCGGCGGGCGGTCCAGCCATTGCACGCGCGCGAACAGTGCCGGCGGCAACGCCGCGGCCAGGCGCTCGCGCTGGCGTTCGCGCAGGTCGGCGCTGGGTTCAAGGATCAGATAGCGGCGCGGCAGCTGCGCGTTGGCGTGGAAGGCCAGCAGCGCGGATTCGGCGAAAGCACCGCTGCCGCCGCCGAGTTCAAGCACGTCGGCTTCGTCGCCAAGCAGTTCCAGCACCGGGCCGATGACTTTCGCCACGCAACGCGCGAACAGGTCGCCCAGTTCCGGCGCGGTGATGAAGTCGCCGGCCGCGCCGAACTTGGTGGCGCCGGCGCTGTAGTAGCCCAGGCCCGGCTCGTACAGGCAGCGGCCCATGTATTCGGCGAAAGGCATGGGGCCGTGCGCGGCAATGTGTTCGCGCAGGCGCGCCAGCAGATGGTCGGAGTGGGCGCGCTCGTCGGCGCCGGGTTCGGGAAGGCGGGAAAAGCTGGGATTCATCGCGCAAGGATAGCGCTCGCCGCGCCCTTGCGGGCGCGGCGTTCGTGCATCGAGCCGCTTAGAAGTCCTTCTGCACCGTGGCGTACAGCCCGCGGCGCGGACCGAACTGCGGCGCGCCCACGCCGATGCCGGTGCCGTCGCGCAGCTGGTAGGTGCGGTCCAGCGCGTTGATCACGGCCAGCTGGGTGTGCAGCTTGCCGGTGCTCTGGAACTCGAAGTCATGCGACAGGCTGAGGTTGAGCTGGAAGTAGGCCGGCATCGAGGCGCCGTTCGGCACCGTGCCGTCGCGGCGCAGGCCGCTGCCGAACAGGTAGTTGGCGCCGATGCGGGTGGCCGGATCGATGGCGTAGCTCACGCCGCCGGAGGAGGCGATCTTCTGGTCGTGGTCCAGGTGGATGTAATGGTCGGCCACGTAGGCTAGATCGTCCGGCGCGAAGTTGTACTGGCTGGTGATCACCCGCTCGCCCATCGCCTGCGACAGCGCGACGTTGAAGTAGGCCGACCACGGGCCGTTGTCGTAGTCCGCGGTGAATTCCACGCCGCGGATGCGGCCCTTGGCGTAGTTGAAGGTGGAGTACACCAGCGCGGCGCCGAACTGGCCTTCGTCCTGCAGGCGGCGCACCTTGCGGTAGTACGCATCCAGGCCCAGGGTCAGCGAGGAACCGATGCGCTGCTGGATGCCGGCGTCGAAATAATCGCTGCGCTCGGCCAGCGGCGTGTTGCTGCCGTTGTCCGGCAGCGCATTGGTGGTGCCGTCGAACTTCTGGATATTGGTGGTGGTGATCGCCTCGGTCGCCGGCGGCGTGAAGTAGCGCGAGTAACCGGCGTGCAGGGTGGTGTCGTCGCTGGCCTGGTAGACCGCGCCCAGGCGCGGGCTCAGCTGGCTTTCGGTGCGGAAGGCCTTGTACACGTCGCCGCGCAGGCCGTAGTTCACGGTGAGCTTTTCGCCGATGCTCCATTCGTCCTGCACGTAGCCGGACCAGGTCTTGGCGGTGAGGCGGTTGCCGTCGAGGATATTGATCGGCGTAGTGCTCGACTGGTTGCCGTCGGCATCGACCGGGAACACCCAGGCGCTGGTGCTGCTGGGCGCGCGCTCGAAGCTGCCGTACACGCCGTAGCGCAGCGTGTGGGCATCGCCCAGCGGGGTGGCGAAATCCGCCTGCAGAGTGCTGGCGCGGTTGCTGCGGTTGATGCCGGAAGCCACGCCGTTGAACATCAGGTCGCCGATCATGTCCGGCGTGAACGTCAGGCTGGAATAGCGCTGGCCGATCGACACCTGGTAGTCGGTGGCGCCGAGCTTGCCCTGCAGGGCGAGTACGCCGAAGCGGGTGTTTTCGCGCTGCTGTTCGTTGAGCTTGGCCGAATCGAAATCGGTGACGTCCAGATAGCCGAAGGTCGGCGTCTGGCCCGGGTTGTTCGGGATCTGGAAGCGGCTGTTGGCCATGCCGAACAGGAAGCTCAGGCGGGTCTGGTTGTCGATCAGGTACGAGATGTCGCCGAACGCCTTCACCTGGTTGGTGTGGTCGTGGATCGGCTTGCGGCTCGGCGTGGGGTTTTCGATGCCGACGTCGCTTTCCAGATAGTTGGCGGTGAGGAAGTAGCTCCAGCGGTCGGTGCTGCCCCACAACGAGGCATTCGGATTGAGCGTGCCGAACGAGCCGCCGGTGATGCCGACGCTGCCGCCATTGCCCAGGTCGTGGCCGCTCTTGGTGCTGATGTCGACCACCGCGGCGGTGCGCAGGCCGTACTGCGCGGGCAGCGCGCCGTCGAGCAGCTTCACGTTCTTGATGGTGCGGGTGTCGAGGGTCTGGCCGAAGCCGGAGATCGATTCGGGAATGATCACGCCGTCGATGCGGTATTGCAGGTTGGCGTGGTCGCCGCGCACGTGCAGGCCGCCGTAGGAGTCCTGCACCACGCCAGGCGCCTGCAGCAGCACCTGGTTCACCGGCGTGCTGTCGCCCAGCGGCAGCTGCGCGATGGCCTTCTGGTCGATCACGTACTGGCTGCTGCCGGTATCCGGCGACAGCGCGTTGCGCGAGATATCCAGCGCGGCGCTCACGTCGATCGCCCCCAGCTGCTGCACCTTGGCCGGCGGCTTGTTGCGTGCGCCGCTGTTGGTATCCGTGCCGGTGGTATCGGTGTCGGCGGCCTGGGCGGCGGCGGCGAACAAGGCGGCGGCAAGGCTGAGGGCGAGCAGGGTGTGCTTCATCGGGTCACTCGGGGAGTAGGTGGAGGGCGGCTGCGTTTCGATACGTTATAACGTTGCCAGTCCTACCTTTCATTTACCTGCCCCGAAAGTCATGCTTTCGAGCGCAATATCTTGCGGGAACAATCGGTTGCGGCCGCACCGGCCAATAACGGCGCAGCGTTCGCAACGGCTTCATCGACAACGCCTAGACTCCACCCGCGACCAGGCACCCCAGTCCCCGAGGCCCGCATGAGCGACGACCGCAAGCAACTCCCCGCCGTGATCACCGCGGAAGACCACAGCCGCGTGACCCGCGCGATCCTCGACTTCGTCAGCGACATCCCGGGCAGCAAGGTCGGCCCCAGCGGCGAGCCGGAGACCGAGGCGCGCCGCATCGCCAACCGTGCCGCGCAGCGCGCCGCGCTCACCGCCGGCTCGCTGGCGCTGCCGCCGGGGCCGCTGGGCTGGCTTACCGTGCTGCCGGAACTGATCGCGATCTGGAAGATCCAGGCGCAGATGGTCAGCGATATCGCCGCCGCCTACGGCCGCCACGCGGAACTGGGCCGCGAGCAGATGCTGTGGTGCCTGTTCCGCCACACCGCCGCGCAGGCGTTCCGCGACCTGGTGGTGCGCATGGGCGACCGCCTGCTGTTCCGCCGCATGTCGTATGCGGTGGCCGAGCGCGTGGCCAAGCGCGTCGGCGTGAAGATCACCCAGCGCACGGTAGGCAAGGGCCTGTCGCGCTGGCTGCCGGTGGTGGGTGCGCTCGGCGTCGGCGCTTACGCGTATTACGACACGGGACAAGTAGCGAGCACCGCCATCTCGATGTTCGGCGGAGATTTCGACTTCGAAGGCGGCGGCGAAGACGCGCGCCTCGCCGCTGCCGCCGAACGCCAACCCGGCGCCGTGCGCCGCGCCCGCAATGCGGTGGTGGAGAAAACCGCGACCGGCGCCGCGCGCGTGATGGCGCGCGTGACGCGCTCGCGCAGCGACAAGCACCATCCGCCGAAATAGAAAACGTCGCGGCGCGGGATGACCTCCCGCACGCTTTCCGGCAAGCTGCCGGCTGTTTCGCCCGCAGGAGCCGCGCATGCCGCCACGTCAGGAACGCCCCGTCGCCTTGATCACCGGCGGCGTCAAGCGCGTCGGCGCGCAGATTGCGCGCACGCTGCATGCGGCGGGCTACGACCTCGTCCTGCATTTCCGCAGCTCGGTCAACGAAGCCGTCGCGCTTGCGGCCGAACTGGAACACCAGCGCGCGGGCAGCACGCTGGCCATCCAGGGCGAACTGGCGGACCTCGACGGCCTGCCCGCGATGATCGAACAGGCGCTGCAGCACTACGGCCGCCTCGACGCCCTGGTCAACAACGCCTCCGCCTTCTTTCCCACCCCGGTCGGCAGCGCCACCACCGCGCAATGGAACGAACTGTTCGCCTCCAACGCGCAGGCTCCGTTCTTCCTCGCCCAGGCCGCCACCCCGGCGCTACGCGAAACGCATGGCGCCATTGTCAACCTGGTCGACGTCTACGCCGAACGCCCGCTCGCCAACCACCCCATCTATTGCATGGCCAAAGCCGCGCTCACCGCGATGACGCGCTCGCTGGCGCTGGATCTGGCCCCCGACATCCGCGTCAACGGCATCGCCCCCGGCGCGGTGATGTGGCCCAGCGACGGCAAGCCCTACGACGACCAGCAGGCCATGCTCGCGCGCACGCCGCTACGGCGCGCCGGTTCGCCGCAGGACGTGGCCGGCGCCGTGCTGTGGCTGCTGCGCGACGCGCCCTTCGTCACCGGCCAGATCATCCGCATCGACGGCGGCCGCTCGCTGTCGATCTGATGCCATGAAAAAGGGCGGCATCGCTGCCGCCCTTCCGGATACGCACCGGCGCGCGCATCAGCTCTTGGTGCGAAACGCCTGCTCCAGCAGCGCCTGGTCGAAACCGCCTCCGACCTTGCCCTCTTCGGCGTACTGGTACAGCGCCGCCGAATAGATGCCCTGCAGCGAAGCCTGCACCAGCGCCAGCACGATCAGGCTCACCACCGCCACCGCGATGGCCGCCACGATCAGCGGCAGCGACTCCGTCGTCAGCGCACCGACCACCAGGGCGCCCATGACCACGATCAACACGAAGCTCAGCAACCCGAACACCACGCCGATCCCGGCGTTGCCGATCAGGTTCTCGCCCCAGGTGCGCTTGAGCAGTTCCACGCTGCGCTTCACCGCTTCCATCGGGCCGATCTCCTCGCTGGCCAGCACCGGCACCACCAGGAAGGTGGCCACCGTCCAGGCCAGGCCGAGCAGGCCGGCCACGATGCGGCCGACGAAACCCAGCCGCTCCTGCAGCGCGCGCAGGAACAGGCCCACCGTGGCGGCGATCAGCGCATAGCCGAAGATCGCGCCGACGCGCGACTTGGCGATGGCGAAACCGGCCGCCAGGCTGGTCTCTTCGCCGCGCAGGCGCTGCAGCGCCGCGCCGGCGAGCGCGGTATTGAAGAAGATGATCACGAAGTACTGCACCAGGTAGAACGCGAACGTCGCCACGTACCAGCCGAGCGGCAGCTTGTCGCGGCTCACGTGCTCCATGCCCGCCGCCGCAATGGCAATGGGGATGATGAAGCTTGCCGCCACCAGCAGGCAGCACAGTCCCGACAGCAGCGGGAACATCATCAATGCCTTGTCCGAACGCAGCACCGCCGCGCTCGCCTTCATCAGATTCCAACTGCGCGCAAACTTGCCTGCCATATCCCCTACCTCGTCCCTTGGTGAAAGTTGCGCCGCGATTTCTAGCATCTGCGCCGGAAACGCGACAGTGCGTCCTTACAGCGGCTCGACCGTCAGCGGCTCGCTCGCCGCGGGAAAAGCCGCCCACAGCTCGGCCATGCTTCGCCCGTCGACAGGGTGGCGCAAGCCTGGCGCGATGTCGGCGATCGGCCGCAGCACGAAGGCGTGCTTGAGTTCCTTGCGCGGAATGTCCAGGTGCCCTTCGCCCCGCCGCACCAGGTCGCCGTACAGCACGATGTCCACGTCCAGCGTGCGATCGGAATAACGCGGCACGTCGCGGCGGCGCCCGTGGCGGTCTTCCAGCGCATGCAGCCAGTCGTTGAGCGCTTCCGGCGCCAGCTCGGTATCCAGGCCCACCGCCAGGTTGACGAAGTCCGGCCCGTCGAAGCCCACCGCCTTGCTGCGGTAGGCCGGCGATACCTCGATGGCGCCGAAGCGCGCGCGCAGTTCGTCCAGCGCGGCGCGCAGATACTGCCGCGGCTGCTGGTTGGAACCCAGGCTCAGGTAAACGCGTGCCATGCCGCCGCTCAGCCCGGACGCACGCCGCGCTCGATGCGCACGCCCACCGAACGGGCGCCGCGCACCGCGCCGGGCTTGGACAGCTTCAGCCGCACCCAGGCCACGCCGAATTCCTCGCGCACGATCGCCGCGCAGCGCTCGGCCAGCGTCTCGACCAGGCCGAAGCTGGAGGTTTCCACGTATTCGATCAGGCGCTTGGACACGTCCTTGTAGTTGAGCGTGTCGGCGATGTCGTCGCTGGCCGCGGGCCGGGTGTTGTCGAAGGCCATTTCCAGGTCGAACGACAGCGTCTGCCGCACGCGGCGCTCCCAGTCGTAGATGCCGATGACGGTGTCGATGCGCAGGTCTTCGATGAAAACGATGTCCATGGCTCTTTGGGCGGGAACAGGGAATAGAGAGTAGGGAATAGGAAAAGCGTAGCGCTTCGTCTCGTCGCGCGCCGCTTTTCCTATTCCCTATTGGCGATTCCCTATTCCCTGGCGCGCGTCACGCGCGCCTAAACCGCCGGCAGGGTTTCCAGGTCCCAGCGCGGGAAGACCTGCACGCTTTCGTCCTGCTGCTGGCCGGCGGCGAGGCGGATCGCGCCGGCCAGGGCGATCATCGCGCCGTTGTCGGTACAGAAGGCCAGGCGCGGGAAATACACGCGGAAACCTTCCTTGGCGCCGGCCTCGGCCAGCTCCGCGCGCAGGCGCTTGTTGGCGCCCACGCCGCCGGCGATTACCAGCCGCTGGGCGCCGGCGGCCTGCAGGGCGCGGCGGCACTTGATCGCCAGGGTGTCGATGATGGCTTCCTCGAAGGCGCGGGCGATGTCGGCGCGGGTCTGCTCGGACTGGTCCGACTGCTGCCACGCCAGCAGCACCTGGGTCTTCAGGCCCGAAAAGCTGAAATCCAGCCCGGGCCGGTCGGTCATCGGCCGCGAGAAGCGGAACACGCCCGCCCGCCCCTGCTGGGCCAGCGCGGCCAGCGCCGGGCCGCCGGGATACGGCAGGCCCATCAGCTTGGCGGTCTTGTCGAAGGCTTCGCCGGCGGCGTCGTCCAGGGTGTCGCCCAGGATCTTGTAGCGGCCGATGCCCTGCACTTCCACCAGCATGGAATGCCCGCCCGAGACCAGCAGGGCCACGAACGGCGGCTCCGGCGGGTCCTCCTCCAGCAGCGGGGCCAGCAGGTGGCCTTCCATGTGGTGCACGCCGATGGCCGGCACGCCCAGCGCCCAGGCCATGGCCCGGGCGGCGGAGGCGCCCACCAGCAGGGCCCCGACCAGGCCGGGGCCGGCGGTATAGGCCACCCCGCCCACGTCCTGCGGGGTCAGGCCGGCCTCGGCCAGGGCCTCGCGCACCAGCGGCAGCAGCTTGCGCACGTGGTCGCGGCTGGCCAGTTCCGGCACCACGCCGCCGTAGTCGGCATGCAGCTTGATCTGGCTGTACAGGGCATGGGACAGCAGGCCGCGGCCCGGCGCGGCGGGCTCCCAGCGCAGCAGGGCCACCCCGGTCTCGTCGCAGGACGTCTCGATGCCCAGCACGGGCTTTGAAAATTGCTTCGTGTCCACGCTATACTTCGCGGCTCGCCCGATCAGACGGGCAAGTTTACCACTCGGAGTTTCCATGCCCAGCGTAAAAGTCCGCGAGAACGAGCCGTTCGAGCTTGCCCTGCGTCGCTTCAAGCGTACTTGTGAAAAGGCCGGCGTCCTGGCCGAGACCCGCAAGCGCGAGTTCTACGAAAAGCCGACCCAGGAGCGTAAGCGCAAGCGCGCCGCCGCGGTGAAGCGTCACCTGCGCCGCCTCTCGCGCGACACCTCGCGTCGCACGCGCCTGTACTGAGGCTGCCGTCCGCCCTTCGGCGGACGCAAAGGTCGAGGCCTGGCGCCAGCGGCGCCGCCTGCCACCTTTCATGCCACGGCAGCCGGCGCGAGCATCCGCAGCCGCTGCCTTATCGCTCCAGCATCGGCCGGCGTTGCCTCAGGCAACGCCGGCTTTATGCGTTTCCTTCACGCCAACAGCCCCTCCCCGGAGAGTGACATGTCCCTCAGGCAACAGCTCCAAGAAGACATGAAGAACGCCATGCGCGGCGGCGACAAGGCCCGCCTCGCCGTGATCCGCCTGATCCTGGCCTCGATCAAGCAGCGCGAAGTGGACGAGCGCATCGAGCTGGACGACGTGCAGACCCTGGCCGTGCTGGAAAAGATGCTCAAGCAGCGCCGCGATTCGATCACCCAGTTCGACGCCGCCCAGCGCCAGGACCTGGCCGACGCCGAGCGCGCCGAAGTCGCCGTGATCGAGACCTACCTGCCGGCCAAGCTCAGCGAAGCGGAGATCGACGAGCTGATCACCGCCGCCATCGCCAGCACCGGCGCCAGCTCCGCCCGCGACATGGGCAAGGTGGTCACCGCGGTGAAGCAGCAGTCCGCCGGCCGCGCCGACATGGCCGTGGTCTCGGCCCGCGTGAAGGCCCGCCTCGCCTAAGGCCTGCCTCACTTAAGACCCCTAGTGGCCCAGGCCGCCCGCCGTACGCAGCCAGAACAGCAGCAGCACCAGCGCGATTACGGCCACCACCATCACCCATGCGTGGTGGCGGCGCTGGCTGCTCACCTGCTCCCAGCGCTCGCGGTCCAGGAAATAGCGCCCCTCGCCCGGGCAGCGCAGCACGCCGCGCTCCACCAGCTGGTACCAGGCAATGCCCGGGGTCAGTTTCAGCTCCTCGGCGCCGCGCGCCGATTCCGTACTCGTCGCGCCCGCTTCCTCGAAGCGCCGCACGATCGTGCGCTGCGCGCGCAACATCATCGCCGTCAACATGGCGTTATCTCCGAACTAAACCGTTTCCAACGCGGCGTTAAAGCCGCGTCGCGGCATGACGCCGCCCACGCATTATCCAGCCAAGTCCTTCACGCCGGCACGGCCACCCTCGCGGATGCCGCTGCCGCGGCCTACGACAAGGAGAGACGCATGCTCAAGTGGGCCATCATTTTCGCCATCGTTTCGCTGGTCACCGGCTGGCTGGGTTTCTACTCGGTCTCCGGCATCACCGGCACCATCGCCAAGGTCCTGTTCGCGATCTTCGTGATCCTGTTCCTGATCGCGCTGCTGGCCGTGGTCGGCATCTTCCACATCGCCTAGTTCCCCATCACCTGGCCCCACCGCTCCATGCGCCGATGCGGGGGCACCTGTCCCCGCGCATCGGCCAGGGCGGAGGGCCGCTCCCCGGTCACCGCAAAGCCGCAGCGCTCGTACAGCGCCTGCGCGCGCGGATTGGTTACCGCCACATCCAGCGCCAGCGGCATGCGCCCCAAAGCGGCAGCCTGCGCGGCCAGATGCTCGATCAGCGCCACGCCGATGCCGCGCCCGCGCAGGGCCGGCTCCACGCCCAGGTGGGCCAGGTAATGCATCCGCCCCGACGGCGGCCTGATCACCGCCTCCACCCGCAGGCCGCGCGCGATCACCCCGACCGCATGCCGCCAGCCGAAGAATCCCAGGATCTGCCGCGCCGCCGCCAAGGTGAACACCCATTGCGCCGACGCCCCGTAGCCGGCGCCGACCGCCACCACCCGCCCGTGCAACTCCCCCACGCAGTGGTTGCGCCAGCCGAATTCGCCGGCGCCGTCGACAAAGGCGTGGCGCAGGAAGGCCTGCGCATCGCTGCGTCCCGGTACCGCGAACACGTATTCGAACGCCCCCGGCCCCGAACTGTGGATCAGCGGCACCGCCGCCGCCACATCCCCCGCCGCCGCCGGCCTGAAACGCACCTGTGCACTTGCCGCCATGCCCGCCTCCCCCGACGATGGACCACCAGCATAAGCCGGCCCCGCCCCTTGACCGCACCCGTACACTAGAGAGCTTATGCGCGGCCGTATCCCCGACACCTTCATCGACGAACTGCTCTCCCGCGTCGACATCGTCGACGTGATCGAGCGGCGTGTGCCGTTGAAGAAGGCCGGGCGCGAATGGACCGCCTGCTGCCCGTTCCACAACGAGCGCTCGCCCTCGTTCTACGTCAGCCCGGCCAAGCAGTTCTTCCACTGCTTCGGCTGCGGCGCGCATGGCAGCGCGATCAAGTTCCTGATGGACTACGACCGCCTGGAATTCCCCGACGCGGTGGAGGAACTGGCGCAGTCGGTCGGCCTGAAAGTGCCTTTCGAAGGCGGCCGCGACAACGCCCCGCGCGAAGACAAGTCCGACCTCTACAGCCTGCTCGACAGCGCCGCCCGCTGGTACGAAGGCCAGCTGCCGCACAGCCCCGAGGCGCAGGCCTACTGCAAGAGGCGCGGCCTCGACGCCGACACCATCGCGCGCTTCCGCATCGGCTGGGCGCCGGCCGGTTTCGACGGCGTGCTGAAGGCGCTGGGCACCGATGCCAAGCGCATGCAGCTGCTCAATGACGCCGGCATGGTCGCCAGCAACGAGCGCGGCAACAAATACGACCGTTTCCGCGAACGCCTGATGTTCCCCATCCTCGACCGCCGCGGCCGCGTGATCGCCTTCGGCGGCCGGGTGCTGCAGTCCGAGCAGGGGCCGAAATACCTCAACTCGCCCGAGACCGCGCTGTTCCACAAGGGCCGCGAGCTGTTCGCGCTGTGGCAGGTAAAGCAGGCCAACAGCAACCTGGCGCGCATCGTGGTGGTCGAGGGCTATATGGACGTGATCGCCATGCACCAGGCCGGCCTGCCGATCGCGGTGGCCACCCTGGGCACGGCCACCACGCCGGACCACACCGAAGTGCTGTTCCGCGCCGCGCCCGACGTGGTGTTCTGCTTCGACGGCGACCGCGCCGGCCGCGCCGCCGCATGGAAGGCGCTGGAAGCCGCGCTGCCGCGCCTGCGCGACGGCCGCCAGGCGTATTTCCTGTTCCTGCCCGACGGCGAAGACCCGGATACGTTGATTCGCAAGGAAGGCAAGCAGGGCTTCGAGCAGCGCCTGAAGAACGCCACCCCGCTATCGGAATATTTCTTCGGCGAACTGGCCCACGAAGTGGACATCGGCAGCCTCGACGGCCGCGCCCGCCTGGCCGAACGCGCCCGCCCGCTGATCGCCCGCCTGCCCGACGGCGCCTTCCGCGACCTGATGGCGCAGGACCTGGAACGCCGCACCGGCGCCCGCGCCGTGCTGCAGGCCGATGCCGCGCCGCGCCGCGCAGCGCAGCGACCGGTGGCGGTGCAGCGCAGCCTGGTGCGCAGCGCCATCGCGCTGCTGCTGACCCAGCCGGGCATGGCCGACGAGGTCGTGCGGCCGTACGGTTTCCTGCGCCTGGACAAGCCCGGCATCGAGCTGCTCGCCGAACTGATCGACCTGTGCCGCGCGCGCCCTGGCATCAACCCGGTGGTGCTGGTGGAGCACTTCGCCGAGCGCCCGGAGTATCCCGCACTGCAAAAACTGATGGCCGCCACCGTGGTCGGCGAGCCCGAGCTGCAACGCGTGGAGTTCTTCGACGCGCTGCAGCGCATGGAACACCAGGCCACCGAGCAGCGCCGCGAATTCCTCATCGCGCGCAGCCGCGAAGGCACGCTCGACGGCGCGGAGAAAGCGGAGCTGCGCGAGCTGCTGGCCTTGCGCGTGGCCCCACCTCCCGCCACATCCAACTGAAGCGCCATGCGGTTATGCTCCCCCGCTTCGCCCCCGCCGGCCGGCGCCCATGGAATGGCTCGCCTGTGGGATCATCGCCCCTCGCTTTCCGCCGGGGCTCGACCAGGCAAGGACGTCGATGGATCTGCTTGAACGACTCGTCACGCTGTTCGCCGAGAACGGCTACGCCGCCGTCTTCATCGCACTGCTGCTGTGCGGTGCCGGCGCGCCGTTGCCGGAGGACATCACCCTGGTCGCCGGCGGCGTCATCACGGGCCTGGGCTACGGCAACGTGCACATCATGTTCGCGGTGTCGATGGTCGGCGTGCTGCTGGGCGACGCGGGCATGTTCCTGCTCGGCCATCATTACGGCGCACGCATCCTGCAATGGCGCGTGGTGGCGCGCGTGCTCACGCCGGAGCGCTACGCCAAGGTGCAGGAAAAATTCGAGCGCTACGGCAACCGCCTGATGTTCATCGCGCGCTTCCTGCCCGGCATGCGCACCGCGGTGTACATCACCGCCGGCACCACCCACCGCGTGTCGTTCATGCGCTTCTTCCTGCTGGACGGCCTGGCCGCGCTGATCAGCGTGCCGATCTGGGTCTACCTGGGCTATTTCGGCGCCAACAACCACGAGTGGCTGGTGATGTGGATCCGCCGCGGCCAGAGCAGCCTGTGGGCGCTGGGCGGCATCGTCCTGGCGGTGGTGCTGGTGCTGTGGTGGCGGCACCGCCGCCGCGTGGCGCGCGAGAGCGCCGGCCCCTGAAGACACCGGCGAGCGCAGCGGCCGCCTGAGGATCCTTCGTGTCCCACCCCGTCATCGTCCGTCCCATCCGCCGCAGCGACCTCGCCGCCTGGACCCCGCTGTGGGACGGCTACAACGCCTTCTACGGCCGCTCCGGCCCCACCGCGCTGCCGGAGGAAATCACCCGCACCACCTGGGAACGCTTCTTCGACGAGGCCGAACCCGTGCATGCCCTGGTGGCCGAAAGCGATGGCGCACTGCTGGGCCTGGCGCATTACCTGTTCCACCGCAACACCACCGCGATCGGCCTGAACTGCTATCTGCAGGATCTGTTCACCGCCGAGGCCGCCCGCGGCCGCGGCGTGGGCAAGGCGCTGATCGAGGCCGTTTACGCGCAGGCCCGCCAGGCCGGCTCGCCGCGGGTGTACTGGCATACCCACCACACCAACGCCACGGCCATGCGGCTGTACGACCAGGTGGCCGAGCACTCCGGCTTCGTGGTCTACCGCAAGCTGTTCTGAGCGGACCCAGCCAGGCGCCTGCCTCGGCTTTCGTGCTGCGCCGCACGAAAATTGCCCCATCCGGGTCCCCGCCCCGGCTAAAATGCCTGACCCAGGAGCCCCATTGCTTCAGGACGAACAGGGAACCCATGCACCTCGACACCACGCCGCCGACCCTGCCGGGTCGCAGCGCGGGCCATGCCTTGGCCCGCTTCTCCGCCTGCGCGCTCGCCGCCGCGCTGAGCCTGGCCGCCGGCCTGCCCGCGCAGGCGCTGCCGCGCGCGGCCGCCGCCACCACGCCGTCCACCCTGCAGAAGGCGCTGGACGAACTGCAGGCGAAGTCCACCCTGCCGGGCTACTGCGTGGCCGTCGTCGACCGCGCCGGCGTGCGCTACGCCAAGGGCTTCGGCTATGCGGACCTGGCCAGCAAGCGCCCGTATACGCCGGACACCGTGCAGCCCGTGGCCTCGATCGCCAAGCCGGTGCTGGCGGTGGCGCTGATGCAGCAGGTGCAGATCGGCGCGCTGTCGCTGGATACCGACGTAAGCCGCCAGCTGCCGTTCGACGTGCACAACCCGCACTACGCCTCCAGCGCCATCACCCTGCGCCAGCTCGCCACGCACAGCTCCGGCATCGTCGACCGCGAGCCGTTCTACACGCAGAGCTACGGCAAGGGCACGCCCGCCTCGTTCGACACGCGCAGCCTGCTCAAGGCCTATCTCGAGCCGATGGGCGCCAGCTACAACGAGGCCAACTTCGCCAGGACCGCGCCCGGCAGCACCTACCGCTACAGCAACCTCGGCTCGGCCCTGGTCGCGCTGGCGGTGGAATACAAGGCCGGCAGCCCGTACCGCATGGTCACGCGCGAACGCATCTTCCAGAAGCTCGGCATGAACGCCACCGGCTGGACGCCGTCCGACACGCAGGGCCCGCAGGCCACGCTGTACGACAAGAACAAGAAGCCGCTGGCGCCGTACAGCTTCCCGTCCTACGCGGCCAGCGGCCTGTACTCCTCGTGCAACGACGTGGGCAAGTTCCTGGCCGAGATGATCAGCGGCTACGGCGGCCGCGCCGGCCTGCTGTCGGCAGCCTCGTACAAGACCATGTTCGGCCCCGCCTGGCCGAAGGGCGAGCAGCCCAAGGGCGTGCGCGCGGGCGACGGCCTGGACCAGGGCCTGTTCTGGCAGCGCACCGCCGGCGGCGAGCTGGGCCATAACGGCGGCGATGCCGGCGTCACCGTGCAGATGTCGTTCAATCCCACCACCGGCACCGGCCGCGTGCTGATCACCAATATCAGCGACGGCGACCGCGCCGACGTGGCGCGCGAGCTGGCCAACCTGTGGCAGGTGCTGGGCAAGTTCGAGCAGAACCCCGACCCCTGAAAGCGTGCGCGCGCCGCTCGCATCGGCGTGGTGAACCGGCTACAAGGGACGCTCCCGTCGTTCGGACGTCCAAACGGAACCACGCCGTGCCAGCCATCCGTATCCGTACCCTGCTGCTCGCTCTTGTCCTGATCGCACCCATCGCCTCGGCCCAGGACCACGCCGCGCCCGATCAATCCAGGCCCGATCAACCCAGGCCCGATCAATCAAGGCCCGATCAATCAAGGCCCGAAGCGATCGACCCGCTCTACACCGCCGCGCCATCCTCGCTCGCACCCGACGACATCGCCTCGCTGCAGCAGCGCCTGGCCGACTGGCCGCAGCTCGCGCGCTACCGCGAAGCCAATGCGCACCTCGAAGCGCCCAAGCCCGGCGAGCGGCGCGTGGTGTTCTACGGCGACTCCATCACCGACAACTGGGGCCGCCAGCAGGACACCGCGTTCTTTCCCGGCAAGCCCTACGTGAACCGCGGCATCGCCGGCCAGACCACGCCGCAGATGCTGGTGCGCTTCCGCCAGGACGTGATCGACCTCAAGCCCGCGGCCGTGCTGATCCTGGCCGGCACCAACGACATCGCCGGCAACAGCGGCGTGAGCACGCCGGAGATGATCGAGGACAACCTGCGCTCGATGGCGGAGCTGGCGCGCGCCCACCATATCCGCGTGATCCTCGCTTCCATTCTTCCCGTCAGCGACTACCCGTGGCGCCGCGGCCTGCAGCCGGCGGACAAGGTGCGCGCGCTGAATGCGTGGATCAAGCAGTACGCCGCGGCCAACGGCGCCGTGTATCTGGACTACTACAGCGCCATGGCCAACCAGGATGGCGGCCTCGACGCGGAACTGGCCGGCGACGGCGTGCATCCCACGCCCGCCGGCTACGCGCGCATGGCGCCGCTGGCGGAAAAAGCGATCGAGCGCGCGCTGTCGCACTGACGCGCGCTTCACGTGCCACAAGGCATCCCGACAACTCGCGCGGCGATCCGCTAGCATCGCCGCTCCGGAACGCGGAGTGCGTTCCTTGACCGTGATTACGGGGGCTTCCATGGCAGGCAAAGTCTGGTTCATCACCGGCGCATCGAGCGGTTTCGGCGATGCCTTCGCGCGCTACGCGCTGGGCCGCGGCGACAGCGTCGTCGCCACCGCGCGCGACACCGCGCGCCTGGCCCCGCTGGTAAAGCTGGCGCCGGACCGCGTGCTGGCGCAGCGCCTGGACGTGGCCCAGCCGGACGAGGCCGACCCCGCGATCATGGCCGGCGTCGAGCGCTTCGGCCGCCTGGATATCGTGATCAACAACGCCGGCTACAGCGTGGTCGGCGCGGTGGAGGAAACCCCCGACGCCGAACTGCGCGCGCTGATGGACACCAATTTCTTCGGCGCCGCCGGCGTGATCCGCGCCGCGCTGCCGCTGCTGCGCGCGCAGCGCAGCGGCGCCATCGTCAATATCACCAGCCTGGGCGGGCAGCTCTCGTTCGCCGGCTTCAGCGCCTACTCCGCCAGCAAGTTCGCGCTGGAAGGCCTGTCCGAGGCACTGGCCGGCGAAGTGGCGCCGTTCGGCATCAAGGTGCTGATCGTGGAACCCGGGCAATTCCGCACCAACCTGGCCGGCGCCGGCATGCGCTACATGCCGGAACTGCCGGCCTATGCCGACACCGTGGGCGCCACGCGCCAGTTCGCGCACGGCATGCACCAGACCCAGGAAGGCGACCCGCTCAAGGCCGCCGCCGCCATCGCCAAGGCGCTGGAAGCCGACGACACCCCGCTGCGCCTGGCGCTGGGACGCGATGCGGTGGATGCGATCCGCGGGCATGCGCAGAAGATGCTGGTGGATATCGATACGTGGGAAGCGGTGTCGGTCGATACGCGCATCGATTGAGCGCACGGCCATCACGTAGGTTGGGGTGAGCGCAGCGAACCCCAACGAGACGGACAGCACGATCGCCACGTTGGGGTTCGCCATGCTCACCCCAACCTACCCCGATCGCCAACGCGAGAACGTCCCCGCATGTCCGCCACCGGCCCGCTCGATACCCGACTCCGATACGCCCCCCTGAACCCGTCATCCCGGCCTGCGCCGGGATGACGGGCCTAACGGCTTACTGCGCCTTCACACTCACATCGTCGATCACGAACGAGGTCTGGTTCGAGCTGTCCTCGACCCCGTAGAAGTTGATCTGGATGGTCTGGCCGATATACGCCGACAGGTCCACCGTGTGCTCCTGGTAGCCCGTCGCGGCGTTGGCGTTGGACCAGGTCGCCAGCGTCACGTACTTGCCGGCGGAGGTGATCACCTGCGCGCTCAGCGTGTCGTAGGCGGTGCTGCCGCTTTCGGCCGTGTCGATATGCATGAAGAAGTCGAGCGTGGCCTTGGTGGCGGTGGCCGGGATGGTGATGGACTGGCGCACATAATCCGTGTGCGCGGAACCGTAGCCATCCAGCCAGGCCTTGTAGCTGCCGGCGTGGGCCGCTTCGCCGCTGGTGTTGTTGATCACGCCGCTGGTCTGCGTCCACGAGGTGGCGCCGCTCTCGAAGCCGCCGTTCTTCACCAGCTCGGTGGCGGTGCCGCCGCCATTGGACACGCTGAAGCTCACCGTCGCACTGGTGCCGACGTTGTTGGCCGCGTCGTAGGCCTTGGCCACCAGGCTGTGGCTGCCGTTGGCGAGCGTGGTGGAATCGAGCGAGGCCGTGTACGGCGAAGCGGTGTCGGTAGCCTTGAGCGTGCCGTCGACATAGAACTCCACCTTGCTCACGCCCACGTTGTCGCTGGCCGTGGCCGACAAGGTGATGGTGCCGGAAGTGCCGCTTTCCGAAGCGCTCACCGTCGGCGGCGTGGTGTCGCCACCGCTGCTGTTGGACACGCTGAAGCTCACCGTCGAGCTGGTGCCGACATTGCCGGCCGCGTCATACGCCTTCGCCACCAGGCTGTGCGAGCCGTTGGCGAGCGTGGTCGAGTCCACCGTGGCCGTGTACGGCGTGGCGGTGTCGGTGGCCTTCAGCGCGCCATCGACATAGAACTCCACCTTGCTCACGCCCACGTTGTCGCTGGCCGTGGCCGACAGCGTGATGGTGCCGGAGCTGCCGCTTTCCGACGCGCTCACCGTCGGCGGCGTGGTGTCGCCGCTGCCTGCGCCCTGGGTCACCCATACCGGCGCCGACCACAGCTGCTTGCCGTCGTCCTGGGTGATCTTGGCGTAGTAGAAGTGATCGCCATTGGCCGGCGTGATGGTGGTGGTGGCGGTGCTGGAGGTGGTGGCCACCGTGCCGTTGCTGCCCGGCACGCCTTCGAACACCTGCACGCGCTGCACGGTGTGGCCGGCGGTGCTGGCGTAGTTCACCGTGAGCGTCAGCGCGCCGCTGTTGCTGAAGCGCTCGCCCATCAGATGGCCGTTCGCGGTGAGCACGATCTGGCCGGTCTTGTCCTCGGTGGCGAACACGTGGCGGGCACGGATCGCATCGAGGAAGGCGTTGAGGCTCAGCGTGGTGCCATTGGGAATCAGCACGCCGGTGCGGTTGGTGTAGCTGGCGCCCCAGTTGGCGCAGTGGTTGTCCTGGTCGGAGCTGGGCGCCACGTGGTAGCCGCGCTCCAGGAAGATATTGAACGCGTTTTCGTAGCTGGTGCGGCTGGTCTCGGTCTCAGTGGTGTTGTGCGAGAAGGCCGAGCTGTTGAGCACTTCGGCCAGCACCATCACCTGGTCGCCGTCGGCGGTATAGCCCAGATCCTGGCCGCCGGCATTGAACTGGCCGCTGGTGGCCGGATGGTTGAACTGGCCGACCCAGCCGTTGGTCTTCATCAGCGTGTACAGCGAGGCGTAGTCGCTCTTGGCGGTGAACACGTCGCCGATCAGCTGGTTGGAGCTGTTGTATTCCCACTCCAGCAGGCTGGGCGAATTGAAGATGTTCAGATGGCCGCCGTTGCTGATCACGCCCCACTCCAGGCCGTAGATGGCCAGGAAGTTGGAGTGCGCGGCGTTGAACGTGCTCGCCGCCTGCAGGCCGGACTGATACAGATTGTGCGCGGTGGCCGGGCTGGCCGAGGCATTGGTGCCGGTGGAGCCGTCGTACATGTGGTTGTGCTCGGACGTCATCAGGATGTCCAGGCCGTCGTTCAGCGCGTACTGGTAGGCGTCGGCCGGGCCGTACGGCGCGCTCTGCGGATTCTGCGCGTCCACGCAGGTGGAGACGTCGCCGCCGCCATCGCTGTGGTTGGTCTGGCTATGCAGATTGCCGTAGTAGATGGTGTACGGCAGGCTGCCCGTCGCGCCCACCGACTGCGGCTGCACGATCGCGGCGGACATCGTCGCCGGCGCGCTGCTGCGGCTGGTGTGGCGCAACGCGGTGAAGGCCGGCATCTGCGGCTTGGCCACGCTGCCGACCAGCACGTCGTAGCGCTGCTCTTCCACCAGCTGCGGCGCCTTGGCGCCCGCCGCCGCCAGCGCGCTGGACGGCAGGCCGGTGCCGATGCGCTGTACGGTGTCGTTGTCCAGCGCGATCGCGCGCAGGCGCACCGTGTAGAAACCCGGGCTCAGCGTGGCGCCCGCGGCGCCCAGGCCGTCCCAGGTCACCTTGGCCTGCGTGCCGCCGGCACGCAGCGCGCTCAGGCCCTGCCAGTTGCGCAGCACGCGGCCCTGCGCATCGAGCAGGTCCACCGACCATGCCACCGGCGTGCCCTGCACGGCGCCCGGATAAGAGAAATGCAGCAATGCCGTACGCGCACCCGTCCCCTGGAAGGGCACGTACAAGCCGGTTTCGAATTCCTCGTGATCAGGCAGGGTGCCGGCCAGTACAGGCAACGCGAACACCATGCCGGCAGTCATCAGACTGCCAGTGAGCAACTTCTTCCACTCCATGTCTACCCACCCTCTTTGGTTGTGAGATTCCCCTGCCGGGACATCATCCAGTCCCAGACGACAAGGGTATGACCGATGGCATGGTCGCGAGTGACACAGCGCACATAAAAGGCCCTGCGATATCGAAAGTTATTGCGTAAGCCACGCGAAAGAGTGGTCGATATGGACGTCTAAACGTCCATATCCATCCAGTCCATCACCGCGCACCGACTGCCTCCACGGTATCGTCGCGATGCCACCAGCCGCCGCCCGCCGCCTGGAACAGCGCCACCGTATCGGCGTAGCGTCCGGCCTGGGCCTGCACCAGGGCGATGCGCGCCTGCTGCCACGCCAGCTGCGCATTGAGCAGCGCGCTTTCGCTGAGATCGCCCAGCGCCAGTTGCTTCCGTGCAATGTCCAGGCTGCGCGCGGCGGCCCGCTCCGCATGCTGCGCCGCCTGCAGCGCCCGCGCATCCGCTTCCACGGCATGCAGCACGTCGGCCACGTTCTGCAACGCCGCGAGCACCGTGCCGCGATACTCCGCCGCTGCCTGCCGATAGCCCGCCTCGGCCGCACGCTGCTTGTGCTTGAGCGTGCCGCCGTCGAACAACGGCTGGGTGATGCCGGCACCGAGGTTCCAGAAGCCGCTGCCCGCGTCGAACAGCGCGCCCGCCTTGCCGGCCGTGCGGCCGAAGCTGGCATTGATCTGCACATTGGGCAGGCGCCCGGCGATGGCGACGCCGACCGCCGCGCTGGCGGCGTGCAGCTGTTCTTCCGCGGCACGCACGTCGGGGCGTTGCTCGACAAGTTGCGCCGGCAGGCTCAGCGGCAGTTCGGCAGGCAGCTGCAGGCTGTCCAGGGTGAACTGCGCGCCGAGCTCTTCATCCGGCGTCCGGCCGCTCAACGCCGCCAGCAGATCGCGCTGCTGCGCCAGCTGCTTCTCCAGCGGCGGCAGGCCGGCACGGCTCTGCTCCAGCGCGGCCTGCTGCGCCGCCACCGCGGCTTCGGAGACATCGCCCAGCGCCTGCTGGCGCTGCAGGGTGGCGAGGATCGTCGATTGCGCCTCGACGATCTCCCGCGTGGCGTCGATCTGCGCGCGCAGCGAGGCTTCCGTGATCGCCGCGTTCACCAGGTTGCTGGTGAGGGTGAGATAGGTCGCCTCCAGCTGGAAACGCTGCGCATGCGCGGTCGCCACCAGCGATTCCACCTGGCGCCGCGTGCCGCCCCACAGATCCGGCGCATACGAAACGCTGACCTGCGCCGTGGTCAGGCTGTACAGGCTGGCGCCCGACTGCGCCGGGCTGGCCAGGTCCCTGGCGATGTCCTGCCGCGTCGGGCTGTAGCCCGCGTTCGCCTGCGGGAAGTACGCACCGCGCTGCGCATAGACGTTCTCCCACGCCGCCTGCAGCGCCGCGTGCGCGGCTTGCGCATCGGCGTTGCGGCGCAGCGCGTCGGCGATCAATGCATCCAGCGGCGCGCAGTGGAACAGCGTCCACCATTGGCCGGGAATATCCATCGCGGCGACGATCTTCTGCGTATCGCCGTCCGGTAGCGAGGGAGCCTCGATCCGCGCCTTGGGCGCTTCGGGACGATGGAAGTCCGGCCCGACGGCGCAACCGGCGAGGCCTAGGGCGAGCGCGCAGCCCGCGTACCTGGTAATGAGCTGGCGCATGATCAGATCTCCTTCGCCGGATGCACGCGGCGCGCACGGCGCTCGACGAAACGTTCGAGCGCGTCGTAGAACGCCGGCAGGATGAACAAGGTAAGCAGGGTGGCGATCACCAGTCCGCCGACCACCACCGTGGCCAGCCCGCGCTGCACGTCGGTGCCGATGCCGGTGGCCAGTGCGGCCGGCAGCATGCCGACGCTGGCCACCGTGGCGGTCATCAGCACGGGGCGGAAGCGCTCGGTGGCGCCCAGCAGCACGGCGTCGCGCACGCCGTGGCCTTCGCGGCGCATACGGTTGAAGTTGGCGACCATGATGATGCCGTTCTGCACGGCCACGCCGAACAGCGCGATAAAGCCCACCGCCGTGGCGATATTCAAGGTCTCGCCCTTTACGTGCAGCGAGATCAGCCCGCCCAGCGTGGCCAGCGGCACCACCGCCAGCACCAGCAGGGCCTGGCGCAGATTGCCGAACTCGGCGAACAGAAGCACCGCCATCACCGCCAGCACCAGCAGCATCACCACCACCAGGCGTGCCTGCGCGCGCTGCTGGTTCTCGAACTGGCCGGCCCATTCCAGGCGGTACTTGCGCGCATCGAACTTCACCTTGTCGCCGATGCGCGCCTGCGCCTCGGCCAGATAGTCCGACAGCGCGCGGTCGCGGTTGTCGATGCGCACGGTGAGCTGGCGCTCGGTGCCCTCGTGGGCAATGGTGCTTTCGCCGGTCTGCTGCACGATGCGCGTCACCATCGCCAGCGGTACGCGCGCGCCGGAGGGTGCGGTCAGCACCAGGCCGCCGAGCGCGGCGGGGCTGGCCGCCACCTGGTGCGGCACCCGCGCGGTGACGTTGTAGACGCGGTCCTCCACATAGGCTTGGGTGATCGCCGCACCGCCCACGCCGGTCTGGATCAGCGTATTGATGTCGGCCACGTTGATGCCGTAGCGCGCGGCCGCATCGCGGTCCACCGTCACGGTCAGCTGCGGAATCGGCGGCTCCTGGAAGATCGACGCATCCGCGGTGCCGCGCACGTCCTTGAGCACGCCCACGATCTCGCCGCCGATGCGGCGCAGCTCCTTGAAGTCCTCGCCGTAGATGCGCAGCACCAGCGGGCTGTGCGCGCCGCCGACCATATCGTTCTCGCCATCGATGATCGGCTGGCTGATGCCGACACTGATGCCTGGCAGCTGCTGCAGCCGTGCATTGAGCCGGTTGACGAACTGCGCCTTGGTCTCGCCACCCGGCCATTGCGCATATGGCTTCAGCCCCACGCCGGATTCGATATGCGAAGGCGTCCACGGATCGCTGCCGGTGTCGTTGCGGCCGAGCTGGGTGACCACGTAGCTCACCTCGGGAAACTCGCCCACCACGCGGCGGTACTCGCTGGCCATCTCGCTGGCCTTCTCCAGCGACAGGCCGCTGGGCAGCTGCACCTGCACCCATAGCGAGCCTTCGTCGAGGTCGGGCAGGAACTCGCGGCCGATGCTCGCGCCCAGCGCCAGCACCGCGGCCAGCGCGGCGCCGGCGATCGCATAGGCGATGCGCGGACGGCGCAGCAGCTGTTCGAGCAGACCGCGATAGCCGCTCTGCAGACGCTCCAGCGGCTTGTTGTGGAACATCTTGCGCGGCTTGCGCAGCGCCAGCCAGGCCAGCGCCGGCACCAGGGTGATCGCGCACAGCAACGCACCCAGCAGCGCGTAGCCGACGGTATGCGCCATCGGCGCAAACAGCTTGCCCTCGGCGCGCTCGAAGGCCAGCAGCGGCGCGTAGGCCGTGATGATGATCAAGGTGGCGAAGAAGATCGGCCGCGCCACCTGCCTGGTCGCACCGAGCACGTCCGCTTCGTGCAGGTAGGCGTCGGGCCGCGCCTCGCGCTTGCGCAGGATCGCCTCGGTCACCACGATCGCCCCGTCCACGATCACGCCGAAGTCGATCGCGCCCAGCGAGAACAGGTTCGCCGGCATGCCGGTGAAGTGCATCGCGATAAACGTGGTCACCAAAGCGAACGGAATCGCCACCGCCGCCACCAGCGCGCTGCGCGGACTGCCCAGGAACAGGATCAGCACCACGCAGACCAGGGCCACGCCCTCCAGCACGGTATGTCCGACCTTGCTCACCGTGGCCTGCACCAGCTCGTCGCGGTCGAGGAAGGGCACGATGCGCACGTCCATCGGCGCGAGCTGGCGATTGAGCTCGTCGACTTTGGCGTGGATGCCTTGCAGCACCTTCGACGGATTCTCGCCCAGCAGCAGGTCGACGATGCCTTCGATGGTGTCGGGATTGCCGTCCTTGCCGAGAATGCCCTCGCGGATCTGATGCCCGTACTGCAGCTTGCCCAGGTCGCGGATGCGCACCGGGTTGCCGCCGTGCTGGACCACCACGATATCGCCCATGTCCTTGAGCGAACGCATCAGCCCTTCGCCGCGGATCACATACGACTGCTCGCCGCGCGTGACCCGGCCGCCGCCGGCATTGGTGTTGTTGGCGCTGAGCGCGGTGATGACGTCGTTCATGCCTACGCCGAACTGCAGCAGCTTCTGCGGATCGACTTCGAGCTGGAACTCCTTGGTGAAGCCGCCGAAGTTGTCCACGTTGGCCACGCCGGGCACCTGCTGCAGCGCGGGGATCACCTTCCAGCGCTGCAGCTCGGACAGCTCCATCAGGTTGCGCGTGTCCGACTCCAGCGTGTAGCGATAGATTTCGCCGGCGGGTCCGGAGACGGGATCGAGGCCCGGTGCCACGCCCTGCGGCAGCGTCACGCCGGCGATACGCTCGGTCACGCGCTGGCGCGACCAGTAGATTTCCGCGCCGTCGCGGAACACCAGGGTGATCAGCGACAGGCCGAAGGTGCTGCTCGAACGCATCGAAGCCAGCCCCGGCGTGCCGGCCAGCGCGCGCTCCAGCGGCGTGGTGATCTGCTGTTCGATTTCCTCGGCGGCGAGGCCCGGCACCTGGGTGGTCACCTGCACGGTGACGTCGCTCAGTTCCGGATACGCCTCCACCGACAGCCGCGTCCACGCGTAGTGGCCGTAGATCGCCAGCAGCACCGCGATGCCGAAGACGAGCCCGCGCTTGTGCAGGCACCAGGCGATGATCTTGTCAATCATTGATCAGCACTCCGCCCGCCACCACCACGCGCTCGCCGGGCGCCAGGCCCTTGAGCACGCGCGCGTCGCCGCCTTCGTCCTGGCCCAGCTCCACCGTGCGGCGCACGAAGGCCCACGGCGATACTTCGACGAAGACGGTGACGCTGTCGTTGTTCATCAGCAGCGCCGACTGCGGCACCAGCAGCGTGCGCGGCTGCGGCACGCGGAACGTCGCCGTGGCGAACATGTTGGCCTTGAGCGCGCCGTCCCCGTTGGCCACCACGATGCGCGCCTTGACCCGGCGCGAGTCGGCATCGAGCACGTCGCTCACCGACTGCACCACGCCGTCGACATGCCGGCCCGGCCAGGCCGGCAACACCACCTCGGCGGACTGGCCTGGCGCCACCTGCGCGGCTTCGTCCTCCGCGACGTTGGCGGTGACCCAGACATGGCCCAGGTCGGTGATGGTCATCAAGGCGGCATTGGCGTCGTTGGCGAAGGCGCCCACGGCCGCGCTCAGCGAGGTCACGCTGCCGTCGGCAGGCGAACGCACCGCCACACCGCGTGCGTCGCCTTCGCCCAGCGCCGCCAGCCGAGCCTGCGTGCGCGCCAGTTCGGCCTGCGCCTGCGCATAGCCGCTGCGCGCCGCTTCCAGATCCTTCTGCGCGGCGCCGCCGGCCTGCTGCACGGCTTGCGCGCGCTCCAGCGCCTGCTTCGCCAGCGCCTGTGCATCCGCCGCCTTGCGCTGGTCGGCCACGGCCTGCGCGTAGTCGCCGGACGCGATCAGCGCCAGCACCTGGCCGCGCGTGACGCGGTCACCCAGCTTCACGCGCAGCTCGGCGATGCGGCCGGTGACCGGCGCGAGCACGTTCACCGTATGGCTGGGATCGGCTTCGATCGTGGCCGGCGCCACCAGCGCATGCGGCAGCGCGCGCTGTTCTACGGTGCGCACTTTCAGGCGCTCGCGCAGCGGCGAGTTGGCGGGGATGCGCAGGATGCCGGCGTCGTTGACGACGGCGGGCGCCGGGGCTGGCGCCTGTTCCGTACGCGAACAGGCAGCGAGAGCGAACAGCAGGACAACGGAAGAATGCTTGATGCGGAACGACATGAGTTTTCCCGAGGCATGGGCGTGCGCCGTCCTGGCCGAAGCGGCCATGACGACAGGCTGGCGGCGGGAAACGGGCAGCGCGTGGCGCTGCCGGTAGCCCGGACGCGGTCGGAACACCGTCCGCCGCGTCCGGGCCACGCGCTCAGGCGTGGACGGGAGACGGCGTCAGTGCAGCGTTAGGTGACTAGACGGGTCTGGGTCCAAGTGCGGGGCTCTCCGATATTCAAAACTTCGAAAGAGATCGGCGTAGGTTGGGGTGAGCCACAGGCGAACCCCAACAGTGCGATGCGTCCGAATGTTGCGATGTTGGGGTTCGCCTATGGCTCACCCCAACCTACGCCCGCTCTCCCGACGGGAGAGGGGCTTTATCTCGCACCAGCCTGCCCTGCAGCAGCCCGGCGCGCTCCAGCGGCAGATACGCCAGCGCCGCCAGGTGCGAATGAATGCGCTTGAGATCGCGCAGGATGCGCAGGTACACATCGCCGCCGCCCCCACCGTCGCGGCGTTCGCGCAGCGCGCGGATATGCCGCTCGGAGGCTTCGTTCTCCAGGCGCCAGATCGCCTCCTTGCGCGACACCAGCTGCTGCGCCGCGCGCAGGTCGCCGCGCATGAACACCGCCAGCCCCAGGCGCAGGCTTTCCATCACCTGGCCGTGCATGGCGGCCAGGTCCTGGATGTCGTCGGCGCTGAAGTCCTGTCCGCGCTGGGCTTTCTTGGCGGCGAACTCCATCAGGTTGTTGGCGGTGATGTCGCCGATATGCTCGATATTGATCACGAAGGCGAGGATCTCCTGGCTGCGCTCGCCGTCTTCCTCGTTCAGCGCTTCACCGCCCAGGTCCGCCAGGTATTCGCGGATCGCCACGCCCAGGCGGTCCAGCCACGGGTCCATGCGGCCGATCGCGGCGGCGCGCACGCTGTCGTCCTTGCCGAACACTTCGACCAGGCCCTTGAGCATGCCCTCGACCATGTCGGCCATGCGCATGGACTCGCGCGCGGCATTGGCCAGCGCCACGTTGGCCGAATCCAGCGCGCCCTCGTCCAGGTACTGCGGCACGCCCGGATCGTCCGGCCGCGGCGGATCCGGCAGCATCCGCACCAGCAGCTGCGCCATGCGCTCCACCGGCAGGATGAACAGCACGGCCAGGCCGAGATTGAACGCCGTATGGAAGTTCACCGCGATGCGCGCCGGCGACGCGCCCAGCGGCGCCAGCCACGCGGCCAGCGGATGCAGCAGCGGCAGGCACAGCACGCAGCCGAACGCGCGCACCAGCAGATTGCCCAGCGGCAGCCGGCGCGCCACCGGCGTGTGCGCTTCCAGCAGGGCCGGCAGGGTGCCGCCCAGGTTGGCGCCCAGCACCAGGGCCAGCGCGCCCGGTCCGTCCACCACGCCGGCATTGGCCAGCGAGGCCACCAGCAGCACCATCGCCACGCTGGAATGGAACAGCCAGGTCATCAGCGCGGCCACCAGCACCGCCAGCACCGGCTCGCTGGCCAGGCTCTGCAGCACGGCGCGCAGCGCCTGCGCGTTCTCCACCGGCGCCAGCGACAGCACCAGCAGGTGCAGCGACAGCAGCATCAACCCTAAGCCGATGCACACGCGGCCGAGGTTTTCGTAGCGCGCGTCGTCGCTGCGCCGGTGGATGGTGAAACCCGCCAGCACCAGCACCGGCGCGATCAGCGAGATGTCGAACGACATCACCTGCACGATCAGCGTGGTGCCCACGTTGGCGCCGAGCATCACCGCCAGCCCCGGCGCCAGGCCGAGGAAGCCGCTGGCGGCGAACGACGTGGCCATCAGGCCGGCCGCGGTACTGCTCTGCAGCAGCGCGGTGATGCAGATGCCGAACGCGAACGCCGTGGGCCGGTGGCCGAGATAGCGGCCCAGCCAACGGCGCAGCGCGCTGCCGTAGCCGCGCAGCACGCCGCTGGTGACCATGTGCGTGCCCCACAGCAGCAGGGCGACGTAGCCGGCGATATCGAGCAGGGCGAAGGTGCCTTTCATGGCTTGGTCCTCCTTCGTCGGGGGATCAGGGAATGGGGATCGGGGAACGGGCAAAGCGGAGAACCGCGGCTCCCCGTTCCCCGATCCCTGTTCCCCTCACATCAGAGCCAGCGGCCGTAGCGCCGGATGTAAAGCAGCTTCACCAGCTGCGTCAGCACGCAATAGGTCAGCACCGTCAGCGCGATCCAGCCGAAGTACACCGGCGGCAGCGGCACCATGCCGATCTTCGCGCCCAGGCCGGTGTAGGGCACCAGCAGGCCGATCGCGATGATCGCCGTGGTCAGGCCCAGCACCGGCGCCGCGGCCACGCTCTGCAGGAACGGAATGCGCTTGGTGCGGATCATGTGCACGATCAGGGTCTGCGTCAGCAGGCTTTCCACGAACCAGCCGGACTGGAAGAACGACTGGTGCGCATCGCTGTTGGCGCCGAACACGTACCACAGCAGCAGGAAGGTCGTGATGTCGAAGATCGAGCTGACCGGCCCGATCCACACCATGAAGCGGCCGATATCGCTGGCGTCCCACTTGCGCGGCTTGCGCAGGTATTCGTCGTCCATGCGGTCGAACGGGATCGACAGCTGCGAGATGTCGTACAGCAGGTTCAGCACCAGGATCTGCAGCGGCAGCATCGGCAGGAACGGCAGGAACGCGCTCGCCACCAGCACCGAGAACATGTTGCCGAAGTTGGAGCTGGCGGTCATCTTGATGTACTTGATGATGTTGCCGAAGGTGATGCGTCCTTCGATCACGCCCTCCTCCAGCACCATCAGGTTCTTTTCCAGCAGGATGATGTCGGCCGACTCCTTGGCGATGTCGGTGGCGGTATCCACCGAGATGCCCACGTCCGCCTCGCGCAGCGCCGGCGCGTCGTTGATGCCGTCGCCGAGGAAGCCCACGGTGTGGCCCTGGCGCTGCAGCGACTTCACCACGCGCGCCTTCTGCAGCGGCGACATCTTGGCGAACACGGTGGTGCGCTTGACCAGCGCGTCGAGCTCCTCGTCGTTGAGCGGTTCGATGTGCTTGCCCTGCGCGGAGTGCTGCACGTCCAGGCCCACCTCGCGGCAGATCTTGCGCGTCACCGCCTCGTTGTCGCCCGTGATCACCTTCACTTCCACGCCGTGGGTATGCAGCGCGGCGATGGCGGTGGCGGCCGAATCCTTCGGCGGATCGAGGAAGGCCAGGCAGCCCACCGCGGTGAGGCCGGCTTCGTCGGCCACGCCATAGGCGCGGCCCGCCGGCGGCTGGTGCTTCACCGCCACCACCAGCACGCGCAGGCCGTCTTCGTTGAGGCCGCGGGTCATCGCCTTGATGTCCGCGCGCATCTCGTCGGTCACCGGCAGGATCTCGTCGCCAACCTTGGCATAGGCGCAGATCGACAGCATCTCTTCCACCGCGCCCTTGCACACCAGCAGCTCGTCGCCCTCGCCGTGGCGCACCACCACCGACATGCGGCGGCGCTGGAAGTCGAACGGGATCTCGTCGACGATGCGGTACTGCTGCGCCACCGTCTCCAGGTCGCGGTGCTCCAGCACCGCCTTGTCCATCAGGTTCTTCAGGCCGGTCTGGAAGCGGCTGTTGAGATAGCCGTATTCCAGCGCCTCGTCCGACTCCTCGCCGTACAGGTCGAGGTGGCGCTCCAGCACGATCTTGTCCAGGGTCAGCGTGCCGGTCTTGTCCGTGCACAGCACGTCCATCGCGCCGAAGTTCTGGATCGCGTTCAGGCGCTTCACCACCACCTTGCGCTTGGACATGGCCAGGGCGCCCTTGCCCAGGTTGGCGGTGACGATCAGCGGCAGCATTTCCGGGGTCAGGCCCACCGCGACCGACAGCGCGAACAGGAAGGCCTGCAGCCAGTCGTGCTTGTCCAGGCCGTTGATCAGGAAAACGATCGGCACCATCACCGCCATGAAGCGGATCAGCAGCCAGCTGACGCTGTTCACGCCGCGGTCGAAGCTGGTGCGCACGCGCTGGCCCACGATGGTGTGCGCGAGCGAACCCAGGTAGGTGCGCGAACCGGTCGCCACCACCACCGCGCTGGCGCTGCCGCTGACCACGTTGGTGCCCATGTAGCAGACGGTGGGCAGGTCCAGCGGGTTGTCGCCCTGTGTGGAAGCTTCGGTCACCTGCGCCGGCGTCGGCGCGGACTTCTCCACCGGCAGCGATTCGCCGGTGAGGATGGCCTGGCTGATGAACAGATCCTTGGCGCTGAACAGGCGCAGGTCCGCCGGCACCATGTCGCCCGCGGCCAGATGCACGATGTCGCCCGCCACCAGCTCGCCCACCGGCACTTCGATGCGCTCGCTGTGGCCGTCCTCGGCGCGCCGCGTGACGGTGGCGGTGTTGCGCACCATCGCCTTGAGCTTCTCGGCCGCCTTGGACGAGCGGAATTCCTGGGTGAAGCTCAGCAGTACGCTGATGCCCACCATCACCGCGATGATGATCGGCCCGGCCAGGTCGTCGCCGTCGGTCGCCAGCTGCACCACCGCCAGCACCAGCAGCACGATGATGAAGGGGTTCTTGAACGCGCGCAGCAGCTGGTGCGACCAGTGCGGCGGCTTCTCGTGCGAGACCTCGTTGATGCCGTCGCGGTCCAGCCGCTCGGCGATCTGCTCGGCGTCCAGGCCGGCCGCGCTGGTATCGAGCGCGGCGAACAGCGCCTCGTTGTGGCGGAACGCCTCGAGCGCGACCGCGACGCGCACGGGCGCACCGGCGCCCTTGCCGGACGCCTTGCCGGCGACGGTTTGGGTGGAATGCTTGATCATGACTCGCTTCCGGGAGATGCGTGGTAACAGGGCGAACCAGCGAGTCGGCGGACCTGAAGTCCGCGTGCACTGAATGCCCGCGCTAGGGCCGCTGCAGCGGCCAGCGCCCGCGGCCTGGCGGGGGCCAGCCTTTGCGGAGCACGGTGCGCTTCATGGCGTCAAAGCCCTCAGCGCTGAGATACCAGCTGAAGATGACCGAGTGCTTTCGGCGCGGTGCGGCGCGTGGCCGGACGGGCGCGGGCGGACTCAGGCTTGCTGTGCATGGCGACGGTGACCGGTTCACGCACGGCCACGGCCTGCGGCGCGGGCACGGTGACGGTCCAGGTGCGGCGAACGGCGCGGCGGCCCAGCAGGGAACGGCCCGCGGCGGGCAGACGGAAAAAATCGCGAAGGAGCTTCATAGCCCATCTCCTCGTTACGGCCTGGGGCGGCCGTCAGGAGTGGGCCGGTCTTCCCTAGTCGAGGAAAGCGCCGGCCGACCGCAGGCGGTCGCCGCAGATCATCAGCTTGTTATGCGACGCCGGCACCCGATGCTCGCGGATGTCGACGTTGCGACTAGGGTAAACGTCCATATGCCTTGGTTGGTCGGACAGGGATGCCGTCGGGCGCAGCGCGCCGGAGGGCGCGCGAATTGTCTTGCTGCGGTGCGGGAGTGTCAACCACAAATGGCTGAATCGCGAACGAAAGTTTTTGCGCGCCCGTAGGTTGGGGTGAGCCCCAGGCGAACCCCAACGTTGCGGTGCGTTGGGGTTCGCCTGGGGCTCACCCCAACCTACGCCGCTACGCCGCGCGTTGAAGTACGAAGCCCTGCCCCTGCTGCAGCAGCGGATCGACCAGCCAGTGGTCGGCCAGCAGGAAGGCGAACAGGGCCATGAGATACACGATGGAGTAGTTGAACACCTTCATCGCGAAGAACTCATCCGGCGGATTGAGCAGCCTTACCGCGTAATAGAGGAAGCCCGCGCCCAGCACCACCGCGCCGCCGAGATAGACCAGCCCGCTGTAGCCGGTCAGCGAAGGCAGCAAGGTCACCAGGAACAGCAGCACCGTGTAGAACAGCACGTGCCAGCGCGTGTACACCACGCCGTGCGTCACCGGCAGCATCGGCACCTGGGCGCGCGAATAGTCGTCGCGGCGGAAGATCGCCAGCGCCCAGAAATGCGGCGGCGTCCACACGAAGATGATCAGGCACAGCTGCAGCGCGAACGCATGCAGCTCGCCGGTGACCGCGGTCCAGCCCAGCACCGGCGGGATCGCGCCGGCCAGGCCGCCGATCACGATGTTCTGCGGCGTGGCGCGCTTCAGATACGCCGTGTACACCACCGCGTAGCCGATCAGCCCGCCGAAAGTGAGCAGCGCGGTGAGCGGATTGACCAGCAGCACCAGCACCAGCATCGACAGCACGCCCAGCGACAGCGCGAACACCGCCACCTGGCGCGGCGTGAGATGGCCGGTGGCCAGCGGGCGGTGCGCGGTGCGCGCCATCAGCTTGTCGATGCGCTGGTCGATCAGGTGATTGAACGCGGCGGCCGAGGCCGAGGCCAGCCAGATGCCCAGCGTGCCGAACACCAGCGCGCGCCACGGCGGGATGCCGGGCACCGCCAGGAACATGCCGATCACGGCGCAGAACACCAGCAGCGCGACGACGCGCGGCTTGGTCAGTTCCATGTATTCGTTGACGCGGCTCATGCTCAACCCAGCCCCTGAAAGATGCCATCGTCCTGCCGCCGCTGCGTGCGCGCCAGTGTCGCCAGCAGCACGAACAGCAGCAGCGCCGCCACGCCGTTGTGCAAGGTGGCCACCGGCAGCGGCAGGCCGAAGTGCACGTTGCTGATGCCCAGCAGCACCTGCGCCACCAGCACCACCGCGATGGCCAGGCCGTGCCCGCGCAGGCCGCGGCGGGTGGCGCGCAGCGCCAGCCAGGCCAGGTAGCAGAACACCACCAGGGCGCCGAGGCGATGGGCGATCTGGATCGCGCTGCGCGCGGCCATGTCCAGCACGCCGCCTTCGTAGTTCACGCCGACGCCGCGCCACAGCACGAAGCCCTGCGGGAAATCGGTCGGCGGCGCCCACTGGCCCAGGCACTTGGGGAAATCCGTGCCGCAGGCGAGCGCCGCGTAATTGGCGGAGGTCCAGCCGCCCAGCGCGATCTGCGCCAGCAGCAGCACGATACCGATCGCCACCAGCCGGCGCAGCGGCGCATAGCTGCCGTCGCGCGCGCCGACGCCGGCAAAGCGCAGCGCCGCATAGGCCAGCAGGGCGAAGGTGGTGATGCCGCCGAGCAGATGGCCCATTACCACGATGGGCTTCAGCAGCAGGGTCACCGTCCACATGCCCAGCATGGCCTGGAAGATGATGACGCCGAAGGCCAGCACGCTGATGCGCCATGCGCCGGGGCGATCCAGCGCCAGCGCCGCCAGCAGCGGCAGGCCGATGGCGAAGGCCGAGACGATCGAGGAGATGCTGTGCTCGCCGCGCATGTACATGGTGACGCCGACCGCGGCGAGGATCGCCGACACGATCACCGCATAGCGCGCCCACGGCCGCCGCCAGCTCGCGATCAGGGCCAGCGCGAACACCAGCATGCCCAGCGTGCCGGCCAGGAAGCGGTGCACCTGTTCGCGCCAGGCCTTGTGCGTTTCGAAGGGGCGGTCGGGGAAGGCCTGGTTGGCCTGCGCGATCTCGTGCTGGTGTTCCGGCCAGGTGGCCTTGCCGTAGCAGGTCGGCCAGTCCGGACAGGACAGGCCGGCATTGGACAGCCGCACGAAGGCGCCGAACATCACCACGCCGAAGGCGAACACGGCGGCCAGCAGTGCCAGGCCGCGCAGGATTTTCACGGAACGCGAGGACATCAGCGGATCACCTTCTGCAGGTCCTTGCGCAGGCCGGTCGGGTTGAAGCCTTCCGGATAGTGCGCCAGCGCGGTGCCATTGGATTCGACCAGCAGCGCGGCCACCCCGCCCGGCGTGGCGGCACGCCATTGCGCCAGCTTGCCGTCGGCGTCGCTGCCGAGCTGCCAGCGGAAATCGGCATTGGTATCGGGCTGCCACACGCCCTGCTCCACCTTGCCCACCGCCGGCGCCGCCGACAGCAGCAGCAGGCGCAGGCGCGGCGCATTGCGGTTCAAGGTGACGCGCGCGGCGGCGATCTTGTTGAGCGTTTCCACGCAGGCCGCGGCGCAGTCCGCCGCGGGCAGCGCGACCAGGGTGAGCTTCGGCTCGTCCGCGCGCCAGGCCCAGTCCTTGCCGTCCGGCAGCTGCACGCGCAGGGCTTCCTGCGCGAAGTTGCGCTGCGGGTTGATCGGCAGGCCGTTGCCCTTGCCGCTGGGCTGGTAGCCGCCGACGGTGAGCAGGCCCGCGGCGACGATCGGCGCGGCGAAGATCGCCATGATCAGCAGCAGTTTCAGGCGGCCGGCGCGCTGGGCGGGCGGCACGGGATGCTGGGTTTGGCTCATCGCAAGTCCCCTTGTCTGGCTTTGCGCTTGCGGTGCAGGAACAGGAACATCACCACCGCCACCACGGCGAAGGTGAACCACTGGAAGGCATAGGCACGATGGCGCGCCGGCGGCATCGAGCTGAAGTCGGGCGTGTGCTCGCGCATGTAGATCGAGGCCGGCTCCGCTTCCAGCGCGAGCACGCGCGGATAGAGGGTGGCGCCGAGATCCTTGGCGACCTGGGCGAGATCGACATAGATCGTGGTCTTCGGCCAATGCGCCTGGCCGGCCAGCGCATTGCCGCCCATCTCGAAACCCACGCCGGGCGGCGGCTGATAGAAGCCGCTGAGTTCGACTGTGCCGTCCGGCAGCGGCGGCAGCTGCGGCGCCTGGTCGGTGCCGTTGCCGGGCAGGAAGCCCAAATCCACCAGCAGCAGGCGCTCCTTGCCCTGCGGCCGCAGCGGCACGAACACTTCCACGCCGCCGCGCTGGTCGTGCTTGGGGTTATCCAGCAGATAGACGCGGTCGGCGAGGTATCGGCCGCTCACCCGCACGCGCGGAAACGCATCCGCCGGCGGCGCTTCGGCCACCGCGGCAAATTCGCGCACGGGCTCCTGCGCCGCTGCGGCATAGCGACGCAGAAGTGCTTCCTTCTCGTCGGCGCGATGCAGCTGCCACTGGCCCAGGTGTACGAAAAGCAGCACTCCGGCCACGGTCAGCACCACCGCCCACCAGCGCGGACGCCGCAGCAGGCTCATACGGAGCCGCCACGGGGCGAGGCTATACTGCGGATGTCATCGTGCTTCGGGCCAATCACGTGGAAACCATCTACAAATATGCGCTGGTGATCCTGCTGCTGGTGGTGCTGTTCAACCTCGGCCAGGCGCTGTTCTTCATGATGACCGACAAGGACGGCAGCAAGCGCACGGTGTGGGCGTTGACCCGCCGTATCGGACTCTCGGTGCTGCTCATCCTGATGGTGGTGCTGGGCATCTGGATGGGCTGGCTGCATCCGCACGGCGTAGGTCGCTGAATTAAAGAAGCAATTGTAGCGGCCCGCCGGGGACCGCGCCGCTCCCGCGACATTCCGGCCAGGCCCCTTCCCGGACCAAACCCGGCCCAAAGAAAAAGCCCGCCTTCCGGCGGGCTTTTTCGTTTCCGGGCGCGGCGGCCTCGGAGACGAGCCATCAAAGAATGTAGACGAACATGAACAGGCCGAGCCACACCACGTCCACGAAGTGCCAGTACCAGGCCACGGCTTCGAAGCCGAAGTGGTGGTCCTTGCTGAAATGGCCCTTGGCGCAGCGGAAGAAGATGATCGCCAGCATGATCGTGCCCAGGGTCACGTGCATGCCGTGGAAGCCGGTGAGCATGAAGAAGGTCGAACCGTACACGCCGCTCTGCAGCGTCAGGTTGAGCTCCTTGTAGGCCTCCATGTACTCGTGCGCCTGGAAGTACAGGAAGGTGGCGCCGAGCAGCACGGTCAGGCCCAGGAACACCAGCAGCTTGCCGCGGTGGCCGGCCTTCAGCGCATGGTGCGCGATGGTGACGGTGATGCTGGAGGTGAGCAGGATCAGCGTGTTCAGCAGCGGCAGGCCCCACGGCGCCACCGTCTGGAAGTCGCCGCCGATGCGCGCCGGACCGCCGCCGCCATTGGCGCCCCACGCGGCCGCGTAGTCGCTCCACAGGAACTGGTGGGTCAGCACGCCGTGGCCGTCGCCGCCCAGCCACGGCACCGAGAACATGCGGGCATAGAACAGCGCGCCGAAGAAGGCGCCGAAGAACATCACTTCGGAGAAGATGAACCACATCATGCCCATGCGGAACGAGGTGTCCACCTGGGCGTTGTAGCTGCCGGCCAGCGATTCGCGGATCACCGAGCGGAACCAGCCGAAGAACATGGCCAGGATGCCGACGAAGCCAACCGTCAGCAGCGTCTTGCCGAAGCTGGCCTCGCCGGGTTGCGCGTTCAGCCAGTGCGCGGCACCGAGCACGGTGACGAACATGACGACCGCGGCCACGATCGGCCACGAGCTCTTGGACGGTACGAAATAAGCGCCTTGCTGCTGACCCATGGTGAGGTTCCCGTGGATTTCTTCGTTTACTTCCACCCGCCGGACTGCACGGGGTTGCGAAACCGGTACCGCGTTACTTCGAGATCCACAGCATCTGCAGGATCGAGAACAGGAAGACCGCCACCGCGATCGCCGCGACCGCGTAAGCGGTGCGCCTGGCGCGCTTGAGCCGCGCCGCCTGTTCGGTTTCCGTCAGTTGCTGGTTCATCGGAACGCCGTCTTTCATCGAATGTTGCCGGCGCCCGCCACGCTGCCGCGGCAGGCGCCTTTCATCGTCAGTCTTCCACGTGGCCGTGGGCGAGCTCTTCGTCGTGGATCACCGGCGGCAGCTCGAAGGTGTGGTACGGCGCCGGCGACGGCACGGTCCACTCCAGGCCCTTGGCGCCTTCCCACACGCGGTCGGTGGCCTTCTTCCTGGAGAACCACACGGCATGCACGATCACGCCCAGGAAGATCAGCTGCGAGGCGCCGAACAGGAAACCGCCGATCGAGCTGATCATGTTGAAGTTGGCGAACGCGACGTTGTAGTCCGGGATGCGGCGCGGCATGCCGGCCAGGCCCAGGAAGTGCTGCGGGAAGAACAGCACGTTCACCCAGATCACGCTGTTCCAGAAGTGCACCTTGCCCCAGAACTCGCTGTACATGTGGCCGGTCCACTTCGGCAGCCAGTAGTACGTCGCCGCGATGATGGCGAAGATCGCGCCGGTCACCAGCACGTAGTGGAAGTGCGCCACCACGAAGTAGGAGTCGTGGTACTGGAAGTCGGCTGGCACCAGGGCCAGCATCAGGCCGGAGAAGCCGCCGATGGTGAACAGGATCACGAAGGCGACCGCGAACAGCATCGGGGTCTCGAAGGTCATCGAGCCGCCCCACATGGTGCTGACCCAGTTGAACACCTTCACGCCGGTGGGCACCGCGATCAGCATCGTGGCGTACATGAAGAAGATCTCGGCGCCCAGCGGCAGGCCGACCGCGAACATGTGGTGCGCCCACACGATGAACGACAGGAAGGCGATCGAGGCGATCGCGAACACCATCGCCTTGTAGCCGAAGATCGGCTTGCGCGAGAAGGTCGGGATGATTTCCGAGATGATCCCGAACGCCGGCAGGATCATGATGTAGACCTCGGGGTGCCCGAAGAACCAGAAGATGTGCTGGAACAGCACCGGGTCGCCGCCGCCGCCGGCATTGAAGAAGCTGGTGCCGAAGTACTTGTCGGTGAGCAGCATGGTCACCGCGCCGGCCAGCACCGGCATCACCGCGATCAGCAGGAACGCCGTGATCAGCCAGCTCCACACGAACACCGGCATCTTCAGCAGGTCCATGCCCGGGGCGCGCATGTTGAGGATGGTCGCGATGATGTTGATCGCGCCCATGATCGAGCTGATGCCCATCAGGTGGACGGCGAACACCACGTAGGCCAGCGAGTCGGTCTGCAGCGACAGCGGCGGGTACAGGGTCCAGCCGCCGGCCGGGCCGCCGCCCGCCATGAACAGGGTGGACAGCAGCAGCGCGAAGGCGAACGGCAGGATCCAGAACGACAGGTTGTTCATGCGCGGCAGCGCCATGTCCGGCGCACCGATCATCAGCGGGATCATCCAGTTGCCGAGGCCCACGAAGGCCGGCATCACCGCGCCGAAGATCATGACCAGCGCATGCATCGTGGTCATTTCATTGAAGAAGTACGGCTGCACCAGCTGCATGCCGGGCTTGAACAGCTCGGCGCGGATCACCATCGCGAAGCTGCCGCCGATGAAGAACATCAGCAGCGAGAACACGAGGTACAGCGTGCCGATGTCCTTGTGGTTGGTGGACATGCACCAGCGCACGAAGAAGTTCTTCGGCGCGCCGTGATGGTCGTCGTGGTGATCGTGGGTGGCTGCGTGGGCCATGGCCTTGCACCTCTACCTAAACGGAATTCTGTGGGACGGCGTGTGGCCGAAGGATCAACCCTGGTGGCTGTTCGCCGGAGCGGCCGCCTGCGCGGTGCTCGGCGCGGCGGCGCTGGAAGCCGGAGCCGGAGCGGCCGGCTGCGCGGCAGGCTGCGGCTGCGCCGCCTGCTGCTTCTGCGCCAGCCACTGCTCGAACTCGGCCTTGGGCACGGCCTTCACCACGATCGGCATGAAGCCGTGGTCCTGGCCGCACAGCTCGGCGCACTGGCCGCGGTACACGCCCGGTTCCTTGATGTTGGTCCAGGCCGCGTTGACGATTCCGGGGATGGCGTCGATCTTCCAGCCCAGCGCCGGCACCCACCAGGAGTGGATCACGTCGCCGGCGGTGATCACGAAGCGGATCTTGGTGCCGACCGGCACCACCAGCGGCTCGTCCACGTTGATGAGATAGGTGTTGTAGCCGTCCACCTTGACCGCGTTCGGGTCCAGGCCGGACTTCAGCTGGCGGGTCTCGTCGCTCTCGCGGTCCAGCTTGGACATGAAGCCGACCTTCTCGACCGGCTTGCCCTGGTAGTCGACGTAGTCGTAGCGCCACTTCCACTGGTAACCGGTGATCTTCACGGTCATCTGCGAGCCGGTGGTGTCGGCGAAGGTCTTCAGGCCGCCGGTGGCCAGGTAGGCCAGCACGATCAGGATCAGCACCGGGATGGTGGTCCAGACCACTTCCAGCGTGGTGTTGTGCGACCACTTCTCGGCCACCGCGCCGCGCGATTTGCGGAAGCGGAACATCGCCACGAACATCGCGCCGAACACCACGATGCCGATGACGACGCAGACACCCAGGGCGACGTTATTGAGGAAGTAAGGCTCGGAGGACCATTCGGTCACGCCGCGCGTCATGTTCAGCTGACCGGGTTCCGGGTTGGACCACGCCGCGCCAGCAAACAGCGCGCAGATCGTTGCCACCCATGCCTTGATCCTGATGCCGCCAGATGTCATGTCTTGCACCCTTGTTGAACCTACCTGCGCGGCTGGGGATGAAGGTCCGCCAGCAGCACCATGAGTTTCCTCGACAGCTCGGCGCGCTCCTCGTCGGTGAGGAATGCCCCGATCTCCAGCTCGCGCCCGTGCGACGTCAGCAGCAGACGATGGCGTCCCGCCCCCTCCCCCAGCCGCACGCGCACCCAGTAGGACTGGAAGCGCGCACTGCGCCGGCCCGGCAGGGATTGCACCTCCAGCGACGTGGCGTCGAGGGTGATGCGCTCGCTGCGGTCGCCGGCCCGCCAGGCTACGCCCAGGGCGAGAGCCACCGCGGAGGATTCGACCAGCGCGAACAGCGGAGCGAATACGTTGCCCTGCCATGCGCCGAGTCCGGCCGTCGTCAGCGCCAAAGCCGCCAGTACCCCAATCCATCGACGCAGATCGCGCCGGCTGAGGGCGCGATTAGGCTTGAGCCAAATCGTCGCGCACGGCAGGCCGGCGGCAGCTGGTCGAAGCACGATCATGGAATAACCGGCGTGCCTGGAACCCGCGAATCATAGGCCGCGGCGTCCGCACGGGCAAGAATGACGCAGGGGCTTGACGCGGGCTTCGCGATGCGGTGCGCCGAATTGAAGCCCTTCTCCCAGTGGGAGAGGGGTTGGGGTGAGGGTGCGGGCGGAGCGCAAGAGTGATGTGCTTCGCTCCGGCCGGACCCTCATCCGGCTGCCTCCACCTTCCTCGCTCCTCAAAGCCGGGCACATCCCTGTGCCCTCCCCGCGTGCTCCCGGAGGGAGAAGGGTTCGCCCTTGAAGCTTGAGGGCGTACGGATGCGTCCGTTCCCTTCCACCACGTACAATTGCGGAATTCCCTGCGCTTCCCCGGCCCATCGACCTCCCGTGATCCAGCCCATCCTCAGCCCCGAACTCCCGACCGGCGCGGAACCGGCCCGCGCGCGCATCACCGCCGCCTGGCTGCGCGACGAGACCGAAGCGGTCAACGACCTGCTCGTGCAGGCCAGCCTGCCGCCCACCGAGCGCGAAAAAGTCATCGACCTCGCCGCCGACCTGGTCACCCGTGTGCGCGCCCGCGCCAAGGACCAGAGCGCGGTCGAATCCTTCATGCGCCAGTACGACCTCTCCAGCGAGGAAGGCGTGCTGCTGATGTGCGTGGCCGAGGCCCTGCTGCGCATCCCCGACAAGGCCACCGCCGACAAGCTGATCCGCGACAAGCTGGGCGACGCCAACTGGAAGAAGCACCTGGGCCAGAGCGAGTCGCTGTTCGTCAACGCCTCCACCTGGGGCCTGATGCTCACCGGCAAGCTGGTCAACCTGGCCGAGGACACCCGCCACGACTTCACCGGCGCCCTGCGCCGCCTGGTCGGCCGCGCGGGCGAGCCGGCGATCCGCCTGGCCGTGCGCCAGGCCATGCGCATCATGGGCCACCAGTTCGTGATGGGCCGCACCATCAACGAGGCGCTGGACCGCTGCGCGCAGAAGGAATACGCGGTCTACCGCTATTCCTACGACATGCTCGGCGAATCGGCGCTCACCAGCGAGACCGCCGAGCGCTATCAGCAGGACTACCGCAACGCCATCGCCGCCATCGGCGCGCGCGGCCCGTTTGCCAACCACACCGACGCGCCGTCGATCTCGGTCAAGCTCTCGGCCCTGCATCCGCGCTACGAAGTGGCCAAGCGCGAGCTGGCCCGCCGCGACCTCACCGCCAAGCTGCTGGAACTCTCCCAGCTGGCCATGAAGCACGGCATCGCGCTGTCGGTGGACGCGGAAGAAGCCGACCGCCTGGAACTGTCGCTGGACATCCTCGGCGACGTCTTCGCGCATCCCTCGCTGGCCGGCTGGAACGGTCTCGGCATCGTGGTGCAGGCCTACTCCAAGCGCACCCCGTTCGTGATCGACTGGCTGATCGAGACCGCCCGCGGCTCCGGCCGCCGCTGGTACGTGCGCCTGGTCAAGGGCGCCTACTGGGACGCCGAGGTGAAGCGCGCGCAGGAGAACGGCCTGCCGGGCTATCCGGTGTATACGCGCAAGCCCAATACGGACGTGTCGTACCTGGCCTGCGCGCGCAAGCTGTTCGATGCCGGCGTGGAACTGATCTATCCGCAGTTCGCCACGCACAACGCGCACAGCATCGCCGCCATCCATCACCTGTCCAAGGGCCGCCCGTACGAGTACCAGCGCCTGCACGGCATGGGTACCGATCTGTATGCCGAAGTGATCGGTGCACAGAACCTCAACGTGCCCTGCCGCGTCTACGCGCCGGTCGGCACCCACGAGGACCTGCTGCCCTACCTGGTGCGCCGCCTGCTGGAGAACGGCGCCAACACCAGCTTCGTCAACCGCGTGGTGGACGAAAGCCTGCCGGTGCGCGAGCTGGTGGCCGATCCCTGCGAAACGGTGCGCTCGTTCGCATCCATTCCCCACCCGCGCATTCCGCTGCCGGTGAATCTTTACGGTGAACTTCGGAAGAATTCCATGGGCGTCAATTTCTCCAACGACAACGAACTGAAGGCCCTGGCCGAGACGGTCAACGCCAAGTCGGGCCCGTGGACCGCCGCGCCGCTGGTCCCGGGCGCCACCAGCGCCGGCCCCACCGTGCAGGTGACCAATCCCGCCGACCGCCGCCAGGTGGTGGGCAGCTACGTCAGCGCCGACAGCGCCACGGTGGAGAAGGCCCTGGCCAACGCCGTCGCCGCGCAGCACGGCTGGGACCGCCTGCCGGCCGCCAGCCGCGCCGCCATCCTGGAGCACGCCGCCGAGCAGCTCGAGGCGCGCCGCGGCGAGTTCATCGCCCTGTGCGTGCGCGAAGCCGGCAAGGGCCTGCCCGACGCCATCGCCGAAATCCGCGAGGCGGCCGACTTCCTGCGCTACTACGCCACCATGGCGCGCCGCTACTTCGGCCAGCCCGAGCAGCTGCCCGGCCCCACCGGCGAGAGCAACCAGCTGTTCTTGAACGGCCGTGGCGTGTTCGTCTGCATCAGCCCGTGGAACTTCCCGCTGGCCATCTTCCTGGGCCAGGTCGCCGCCGCGCTCGCCGCCGGCAACAGCGTGATCGCCAAGCCCGCCGAGCAGACCAGCCTGATCGGCCATGCCGCCGTGCAGCTGCTGCACGAAGCCGGCGTGCCGGCCGACGTGCTGCAGTACCTGCCGGGCGACGGCGCCACCGTCGGCGCCGCGCTCACCCGCGACCCGCGCGTGGCCGGCGTGGCCTTCACCGGCTCCACCGAAACCGCCTGGGCGATCAACCGCGCCCTGGCCGCGCGCAACGCGCCGATCGCCGCGCTGATCGCCGAGACCGGCGGCCAGAACGCGATGATCGCCGACTCCTCCGCCCTGCCCGAGCAGATCGTCAAGGACGCCATCTCCTCCGCCTTCCAGTCTGCCGGCCAGCGCTGCTCCGCCGCGCGCGTGCTGTACGTGCAGGAAGACATCGCCGACAAGGTCTGCGCCATGCTGGCCGGCGCCATGGCCGAGCTGAAGGTGGGCGACCCCTCGCAGCTGTCCACCGACGTGGGCCCGGTGATCGACGAGGACGCGAAGAAGATCCTGGTCGACCACGCCGCGCGCATGGACAAGGAAGCGAAGAAGATCGGCGAAGTCGCGCTCGACCCCGCCGCCACCGCCAACGGCACCTTCTTCGCCCCGCGCGCCTATGAAATCCCCGGCCTGGCCACGCTCACCCGCGAAATCTTCGGCCCCGTGCTGCACGTGATCCGCTGGAAGGGCAGCGAGCTGGACAAGGTGGTCGACCAGATCAACGCCACCGGCTACGGCCTCACCCTGGGCATCCACAGCCGCATCGACGACACCGTGGAATTCATCCAGAGCCGCGCCCGCGTCGGCAACTGCTACGTCAACCGCAACCAGATCGGCGCGGTGGTCGGCGTGCAGCCCTTCGGCGGCGAAGGCCTGTCCGGCACCGGCCCGAAGGCCGGCGGCCCGCACTACCTGTTCCGCTTCGCGGGCGAGCGCACGCTCACCATCAACACCACGGCGGCGGGCGGCAATGCGTCGCTGCTGACGATCGGCGAGTAAGCCCGCACGTCTTGCCACCACCTGGCCCCCTCTCCCCTCCGGGGAGAGGGTTGGGGTGAGGGGCCGGCCGAAGCGTAGAAGCGGGAGCAGAAAGCGAGCGACGCCCTGTCGATCCCTTTCCGCGAGCCCCGCCCCTCATCCGGCTGCCGCCACCTTCTCCCCGACGGGGAGAAGGGATTCACCATGAGCGCTGCTAGTACGGCGCCTGCTCGATCAACGCATGCTCCGCCGCGCACTGCCCGCCGTCCACCGGCGTGCCCGCCGCGCGCAACGCCGCCAGTTCTTCCCGCGCCGCCGCCATATCCGCCTGGAACGCCGGCTCCGCATGCAGCCGCGCCACGATCGCCGAGCCATTGATCTGGCCGGCCTGGATCGCGCTCAAGTTATGCGCCCCGCACACCACGCGGCTGTCCGCGAAGGAGCGGGCGCGCAGCAGCACGTCGTTGGCGCGGTCCGGCGCCAGCTCGGTGAGGATCAGGCCCACCGTCCAGCCCCAGGTGGCATGCCCGGACGGATAGTCGAAGCTGCGGCGCAGGCGGTCCTTTGATTGGCAGACGGCGCCCTCGTCGATCAGGAACGGGCGCTGGCGCTGGTTGGCTTGCTTGGCCGGATCGGTGACGCGGACGCCATCCTCGTCCACCCGCTTGAGCAGGGCCGCCAGGCGCGGCAGGCGCGCGGGATCCATCGTCACGCCCATCGCGCAGCTGAAGTCGCGCAGCATGTCGGGCACTTCGAGGTTGACGTCGCTGGTGGCCAGCGCCCAGCGCGGCGTGCCTTCCAGCTTGCGGGTGTCGCGGAATACCTGGCGGTCCGCCTCGTAGCGCGCGGAGCCGGCTTTCGGCGCGGCGGGCAGCACCTCGGCCATGTGCAGGGCGGCAGGGTCGGCGAGATAGCCCTTTGCTGCTTGCGCGGCAGGCATGGGGGTCTTCGCGGCGGGCGCGGCGCAACCGGCCAGCGCGGCGGCGAACAGCCACGCGGCGTGGCGGGCATGGAAGTGGGACGGGCGCATGCTCGGCTCCGGCAGGGGCAAGCGCCCATCACACAGCGGTTCTTGTCCCATCACAATAGGCAGGCGGGCCAAAGGTTTGTGCATCGCGCAAGCACCGGCCTGCCGTGCGTGCTATAGAAACGCCTTCCGCGCCGGCCGCCGCCGGCAACCGTGGGGAGCACGAGGCACGATGGCACGTCCCGCCACCCTGGCCGGCCTGGCGCCGTCCGCGGCGCATCCGCTGCTGGCGGACGACCCGCGCTACACGGCCGCCGAGTTCCCGCCGAACAAGCTGCTTTACCTGGCGCAGATGGCCGACGCCCTGGGCGTGGACAGCCGTCCCTGGTTCGCCGGCCTGGCGCTCAGCCGCACCCAGATCGCCGACCCCGCGCTGCGCGTTTCCTACCGCCAGGCCAGCCTGTTCGCGCGGCGCGCGCTGCAGGCGCTGGACGTGCCCGACGCCGGCCTGCGCATCGGCCGCGAAGGCACCATCGGCGGCTTCGGCCTGCTCGGCCTGGCCATGATGACCTCGCGCACGCTGGGCGACGCCATGCTCGCCGGCATCGCCCACCACAAGATCTGCGGCTGCCTGCTGGAACTCAACTTCGAGCAGCTCAGCGAGCGCGAAGTGGCGCTGGTGGCGTGGCCGCGCTTCGGCGACACCGAATTGCTGCCGTTCTTCTGCGAGGAACTGTTCGCCAGCTGCCTGATGATTGCGCGCGAACTGGTCGGCCCCGAGCTGCGCCCGGTGCGCGCGGAGTTCGGCTATCCGCGCCCGGCGTACGCGCGCGCCTACGAAGAACTGTTCGAATGCGAAGTGCGCTTCGGCACGCCGCAATGCCGCCTGCTGATCGGCACGCCGTGGTTGGCGCGCCCGCTGCCCGGCCACAATCCGCTCACCGCGAAGCAGGCGCTCGCGCTGTGCGCGCAGCAGCTGACGCCCGATGGCGGCGAGCCGCACCAGGAGATCGTCGCCGCGGTGGAACGCCTGCTGCGCAGCCGCCTGCGCCAGCAGCCGCGCCTGCTGGACGTGGCGCGCACGCTCAACCTCAGCGAACGCTCGCTGCGCCGCAAGCTGGCCGAGAGCGGCCGCATCTTCCGCGAGATCCACGACCGCGTGCGCGCCGAACGCGCACTGGAACTGCTGCGCGCCGGCCAGTTGAGCGTGGCGGAGATCGGTTCGGAAATCGGCTTCAGCGACCCGCGCGAATTCAGGCGTGCGTTTAAACGCTGGACCGGCATGCCGCCGCAGAACGCACGCCACGCCGGCGACTGAGCTGCGCGGGGGGCAAGCCGGACAAGTGCGGGGGGCAATGCAGCCGACCTGCCCGGTTTTCACGCAATCTTGCTTGTGGCGTGCCGCCGCAAGGCGTCTGCTCCGTCGATCGGGCCAGGGGAGCATGGCCCGTACCGGTGAACCACCGGGCATTACGCGATCGTGACCCACGTATCTCGTGCCGATTGGATTCGGAGGAGCCGACATGTCCCTACGCCGCACATCCTTGGCTGCCCTGCTGGGCGGCTTTCTGCTTTGCAATGCCGCGCCCGTGCTGCACGCCGAAGAAGGCGATTACACGCCGCTGCAGGTGCTGCTCAACCTGATCAGCCCGCCGAAGGCCGATCATCCGGTGACGCCGGATCAGCGATTGGGGCCTTACCCGTTATTGAGCAACCCGGCGGGTTTTGCCGATGGCTTCAAGCCCGGTGCTTACGATCAATGGCAGACCATTCAACTGGCGCCGGAAACCGGGGCGATCTGCGGCAATGGTTCGCCGTATAAATTCTTCCTGCTGCGCAGCGCGCAGACCACCAATACCGTGGTCTATATGGAAGGCGGCGGCGCCTGCTGGGATTACGGCAGTTGCACCGGCCAGTCGGGTATTCGCGGTGCGCGCAACCCTAATGGCATTCCCGATAACTACATGACCATCAACAACCCGGGCGCGCTGCTGGTCAGCCCGTTCGTGGGGCGGCTCAATCTGCTGGACCTGGTGAACCTGCTCAATGGCGAGTTGCCGCAATTGCAGCCATTGAAGACGCAGCAGTGGAATATCGTCTATGCGCCGTATTGCACCGGCGACATCTATTCGGGCGACCGGGTGGCGGTGTATCCGGATCCGAGCGGGCAGCATGAGCCGTTGATCTGGCATCACAACGGCCTGCGCAATGAGCGCGCGATGCTGGCGTGGCTGAAGGATCATTTGCCGCGGCCCGGCCAGATGCTTTCCACCGGTTGCAGCGCTGGCGGCACCGGCAGCCTTACCAACTATGCGGCACGCCGCAAGGATATGGGTTCGCCGCGTTCGTTCCTGCTCGATGATTCCGGGCCGATCTTCTCCGCACCGACGGGCGGCAGTTCGGCGGATTATCCATCCGCACCGCTGTTCGCGCAGATCCGCCAGGCCTGGGGCCTGGATGCAGCGAACGGGCCGCTGAATACGCTGCAGCATTACCTGCCCACGTTCGATCGCAGCGACATGGGCAGCATCTATCCTGCACTGTCGGCGGAGTTTCCGAACGACCGCCTGGGCCATACGCATTTCTGGCAGGACCTCAATTACTCCAGCTATTCGTATGAGCGCTTCTATCCGGAGATCGCCAATGCGCCGGACGAGGCAACCAAGGAGCGGCTGATTCACCAGCTGTGGGCGATCGACACCAGCCGGCTGCGCCAGACCACCGATGGCTTGAATAACTTCGGCGGTTATTTCCCGCAGTACCGCTCGCTCAACGAGAGCCACTGCACCACCATCGTGGATCTGCGCAATGGCGATATCCAGGATCAGCATCTGGAGCTGATCGACTTTATCAACAACGTGCTGGATGGACAGGGGCGCGTACTGCACGCCTCGGAGGCCAGCGATGCGGCGGACCGGGCGAAGCCGGTGAATCCGCTGTATGTGCTGGTGAATCAGTTGCTCAGTAACGGGTTGTGAGGTGAGACGGATGAAACCTGTGGTTGCCGTGGTGGCTGTGTGTGGCCTCGGCCTGGGCGGGCTTTGGCTTGCCTGGCCGGGGCCGCATCCGGCGGCACCGGTGCGTGCCGCTGCAACGGTAGCTGCGCCGCCACCGGTGGCGGCGATGGCGGACAGTGCGGTGGTACGCGAGTATCGGGAACGCGAGCGTTTTGGCGACGACGTGCACGACTTCTTCGCTCGCGCACGTTCGCTGGATCCGGTGGCACGTCAGCGCCAGGCGGACGCCTTGCGTGAGGAGTTGCGCCAGCGCGAGGCGGATCGTTCGATCAGCGCGGGCGAGTCGATGAACCTGCAGATCGCCCTGGTGCGGGTGACGGTGGACGATCCGCAGGAGCAGGCCGATGCGCTCAACGCGCTGGGTGAGCAGTTCCGCGCGCAGGCGGATCAGGCAAACCAGGCCTGGTTGCAGCAGCTGGCGGCCGATCCGCAGTTTCAGCGTTACAAGCAGGATGAGCGGCGCATCGTGGAGGCGGTGATGGCGATGCCGGTGATTCCTGGCGGCATGAGTCGCGATGCGTATCTACGTGAGCAGTTGCAGCAGGCGCGTGAGGCGGCGTATCGAAGATAGAACCCACCCAGCTATCGCAGCCCCACAACACCGTCATCCCGGCGCAGGCCGGGATCCAGTAACGGGGCGCTAGATGGAGCGACGTGCTTCAAGGCCGCGCTGTTGACGCTACCGCGACAATCGAGCGCTGTCGCCACTGGATGATTCGCTTCGCTCACCCCTTCGGGGCCGCCCTACGGACGTTCTTCGCGCTGCGCGCTCGTCCGGCCTACGCCGGAATGACGGCGCTACAAATCGGATTCTCCCTACAGACAACCCTAAATTGCTCTGCTAGCGTGTTTGCGTTGCCCACGCTGTGGTTTCGATGCGCGTCGCGGGCAACCATGGCAGCAATGTCGTGAGAGCGCGGGCCAAGGGTGGTGAGACACCCCTGACCCGCTAACCACAACCAATTGTCTAAGGAATTGATCATGGCTAACCCAGATCATACGGGATTCGCACGCTCGCCGATCCCCAGGGCGACACACCCTCCGACTAATCGGGCCGTCCGCTTCTACCGCGGGCACGGTTGAAGAACCGCGGTCTAAGAGTTTTCGCAGGTAATAAATCCTAGCCGCGAAACCCGGCGCGTTGCCTTGTGCAACGGCGAAAGCGACCGAAGCCGCAACCCACTTCATCAATCAAGCCGCCCGGCGCCCATGCTTTGGGCTGTCGGTCAATCCCGAGTCCGTATGGTCGCGGCACGCCGTGCTGTTCTGGCGACGTGCCGTTCTCGGAACGGGAGCGGCGTATAGCAAGGAGCTGCTTATGAACGACGTTTTCGGCGAACCGTGGATGGTCCGCCATACCTCTTATTACTCCGACCCCGACGCCGGGCCGGACGCTTTGTTGAACGACGCCACGGAGTGGCTGCAGTACGCCTACAACGCCATCCGAGTACTGGCCGGGATGGCGCGCGAAGGCGGCGAAGTCGACACGGAGCATTTGCCGGTAATGCTGGAAGGCATCGCCACGTTTATCGACATGGGCACGCGTTGCGCGATGCTGGCGCATGGCCGGGTGCAGTGGTTGCAGTTACAGCACGAAACCACACAACCGCCAGCGTAGGTTGGGGTGAGCAAAGCGAACCCCAACAATGCGACGACCATCGCATGTTGGGGTTCCCCCAGCCTTGCCTACTTCCCGGGTTGATACGAAATCCTGAAGGGATGCCGCTTTGCGCTTTCATCTTTTGTGTCAGGTAAGCCACGTACAGATCGGCGAACAGGACCGTCAGCAGTGATGCCGCCTTGAGGAGGGTGCTGAGGAGTCTGGCGAACTTTGCGCTCAGGGCAGGCAGCGGCATCGCTCGATGTTGGCCAAAAAAATTTCTGCCCGATATATGCCGGCCAGGACACTCACTCAAGACGGTCGGCGATAACCGGCGGGAAGAGGATGAAACGAGAATTCATATCCCATCTCGCCCAACTGCTGCTTGGCGGCATTGAGAATGCGCAACGCGCTCTCGCTAGGCTTGTACTGCTGCACCAATTCGATACGAATCGGCAAGCCCACTGCGCCGGGAAGCGACTCAAAGATCTGGCCGGATCGGATGAAATCGAGATAGCAGGAAATCTTGCGCTCGAACAGGCGAACATGCCCCTCCTCATCCTCCCAATCGAGGTGATCGGAAATCAGAAGGACTGCCTTTCGGTCCAACTTGGATATTCCAAGCGAGTCGACGACGCGGTCATCTTCGATGGTCATCACGATCCCAGTGAGGAGAGAGACTTGTCATCCCTGATTGCCAGCTCGTACCACGCATAGATGCCGCACAGCATCTGCTTCCGACAGAGCGCATTCATAGCTCTCCTAGGTGGCAGTCCTGTTGTCTTTACATGCCCCAACGCGACTTCAGAAGCTCTAAATGCTTAGTGTTGTTCGCCGACGGGTGTCGTTGATAGATGGTCAAGACGTTCTTCCTTGCTTCAAGGTCGCCAGTGTCGCCGAGGCGCTCAAGCCACGAGATGCCCTGATCTTCGTCTCCCAGATAGAGCATGTAATAGTCAGCCAGCTTATTGATGGCGCTCACATCGCCTTTCGCTGCCTGGTCTTTTACCTTTGGAAGCTCGGATTGACTGATTGAAAAGCGCTCGCCTGGCGTTGGAGCCACCGTCTCCTGTGTGGCGTGGGCTGCACACCCGATGAGCACAACAGAGCTGAGCATTAGGGCAGCCAACACTCGAGAGATAGTTTGATTTTTCCGCGTCATGGGATCCCCCATGGCTCCCGGGCTATTAGTGTCCATTGAGATTTAACGTCACCCGTCCCTATTACCGCCCGGCTGATGGGCGATTCGTTATGACGTTAGCGCCCGGCCAATTCACCCCGGTGACATCGACTTTTCGATCTTCTGCAGCTCTAGCCTTGCATCAGGATCACCTTGCATCGCCGACTTCCTAAGCCAAAAGATCGCTCTCTTCTTATCATCGGCATTGCTGCTTTCGCTCAGCCGAGCCCAGACGTTGTACTGCGCCACCGCATTGCCATTCTCAGCAGCGATAGTCATCCAATAATCTGATCTGTCCAGGTCAAGCTTCACGCTGGCGTAATACATGGAAAGCCTGAGAGCAGCCTCGCCGGCTCCATTCCAGCCGTCCTCTGAGAGCTTGATAACCTCATCGGGACGAAGGTTCAGACTTGATACGGCCGAAACAATCTTGTCCGAACTCTTAGGACCCTGCGATTGCGCGAAAGCAGAGAATCCGACGAATAAAACAAACAAAAAAAAGATCGTCTTCATACGTCAATCCTTTGGGGTAAATGGAACTAGATCGCCATTCGGCGGCAACTTGGGTCCAGATAGATTGGCACCCGACTGGTTGAGCCAATTTATAGAAGGATCGTTGGCTGACGAAACGAAGAAGTCAACGCGCCCATCATGTGACCAGAGCCACCCAAAATTGTTAGGAGCCTTGACGTTCGCGCCAATCTTATTGGCGAAATACTGTGCAAAAGGAACGTGACTCCATCGCGTTCTATCTGGAGCATTCACATCAGGACGAGCCCCTGTATTGCATGCGAGCAGCAGCACGTCATCGCCCTGGTGATAAGCAGGATCTCGCTTGACCATATCTGCCAATCTCGTGGGATTTATTGTCTTTCCGTCTGGGCCCCATACCCAAACAGGAGTGCCGTGGGCAGCCACGATGTACGTTCCAGGGATAGGCTGAATATTCTGAGCTTGATCATACTCGGGCGTTCCAGGCTTAAAGAGATTTAGGTTGACCTGTAGACCCAGTGAGTCCACCGCTCCCAATGGGGCGCCACCTACATAGCCGTATGTAGTCAAACCGCCATCCAGGCCGATTGGATCGCTCTGGATATATCGCCCAACGGAGGGGTCGTAGGTGCGATTAACGTTGTCACGCAATCCCGTCTCTACGTCGTAGTACTGCCCAGGGAATCGCGGATTGAACGTATAACCTGTTGCAGACACCGGCTGGGCTTCACCGAACGCGTTGCTCTGGTAGGCCCACTGCCACTGCACCACGCTCGAATCATCCCTCACCACCCGCGCCGTGCCTAATCCGTCCGCGAGTACATAATTCACCTTCACCGCCGCCCCAATACCATCGACAACCGCTACCGGCAGCCCGTCCATCGAGATGTAGTCCCGATTCGTCGTGCCGTACTCACTCAGCAGCTGACTCCCCTCGTCATACGTGAAACGCTCGCTCACCGCCTGCGGCGCCGTCGCCGCCTTGGCCACACGCTGCCCCATCGCGTTGTAACTATAGTTAGCCACGGTCTGACCATTCCGCTGCACCACCGTCATCCGGTTCCGCCCGTTATAGCCATAACCAAACGCATCGCCACCCGAGGAGCTCCCCGTGGTGTTGCCGTTTGCGTCGTAACTGCGCGCACTACTGCCAATGCTGGTGAGCCAATGCGTGCCGCTCTGATAACCGTAAGTGCCGGTGGCTAGGCCACTGGCAGTCTTACTCAAGCGGTCGCCAGTCTTGTTATAGGTGTAGGACTCAATCGCTGCGCCAGTTGCATCATTGATGGATTTCAACCGATACAGCGCGTCATAGCGATACGTCTCCGTAGCCGGACTGGCCCCCGCCACATCGCCAAGCGCCGTAATATTGCCCATCACATCCCTGGCGAAATGCAGGTTGAGCGGCGCGCTCACAACATCGGTCAACGCATAATTCGCATCGTAGGTGCGCGTAACCTGCTTGCTGTAGCCAATCTTCCCCAGCATGTAGCTCGTTATGGGGCCGAGCGGCATATAGCTGACTGAGTCGACGATCGTGTTCGTCGTACCCGCGGTCGTCAGCGCCACCGACTGCACCCTTCCTACGAGATCCCGCGTATAGGTGACCACCACGCCACTGGGATAAGTGAGCGTCGCCAGCCGATCGGCGAGGGTATAGGTATAAGCCACCACATCCGTCTGCGTGCCCTGCGTCTGACTCTTGCGCACCACGTTGCCGCGCACGTCGTAGCAATAGATCGTGGTGACATTGGCCTCCACGACCCGGGTCAAGCGACCAATGGGATACGAACCCGTGCAGCCCGTGACGCTATCGGCCTCGTCGTAGTACCAGGCGACATTGTCAGCCGTCTGCGGGTACGTCGCCGAAGTGCGCCGGTTCAAGGCATCGAACGTCTGGGTGACCTGGACGCCACGCGCGTCAGTCACCGAAATGGCGTTACCCGCCTTGTCGACGATGGCGCTGGAATTGCCCGTATCCGGACTATGCAGCCCCACCTGATCGCCAAAGGCATTGTGGTCGTACACCGTATTGAGCGCATCCGGATCGCCAACGCCCGCCATCCGGCCGAGCGCGTCGTACTGATACACCGTCTGCGCATTGCGCGTCGCCTGATCGCTGCCGTTGAAATCCTCGGTCGCTCCCACCACGCGATTCAAAGCGTCATAGTCGCGCCTGAGCTGGACATTCAAGCCGTCGGCCGCATGCACCAGATTGCCGTTGGCGTCGTAGCTGTCCGTATACGCCGCGCTCATGACGCTGCGATTGAGTGCGTCCTGCACGCCCGTAAGCTGCCCCAAGGTGTTGTACGAGCGGGTCAGGCTCCGCGTCACGACGCCGTTGTTGGCATTCGCCACCTGTTCCTTGATGCGGTTGCCCGCCGCGTCCAGCGTGAAGTTCACATACTCGCCGTTGCCGTTGCGGATCTGCGTCAGGCGGTGCGCGGAGTCATAGCCGTAGGTGGCGGTGACATTGTCCGGGTCGGTCACGGTGGTGACGTTTCCGGCGTTGCTGTAACCGTACTGGGTGACGGCATCCTTCGCGGACGCCGACCCGTTGGCATTGGCGCGCACCGTGCGGCTGAGCAGCCATCCGCGGGACTTGTACGTCAGGTCAGTGATGACCCCATTCGGATCGACCGTCCGCGTGGGCCGCCCACTCTTGTCATAGGCAGCAAAGGTAATGACCTGGCCGAGCGCATTCGTCACTGACTTGAGGTCACCGTGCTGCCACTGCGTGCCGTCGGTGAGGTAGTACTGATAGGTCGTGGTCTGCGCGATATCGGTACGCGGACCAGTGGCGCTGAGCATCAGGCCGACCAGCGGACACTGCACGGCATCCACGGCCGTGCAATAGGTATAGGTGGTACGGCGTACGCCTTCGGGCGCCGTGCCGGTGTTCGAGCAGGTGTAACCCGCGGCGGAGGCGGCGCCCGGGTCGATCTCGCAATAGGCCAGCACTTGGCCCATCGTGCTGTATGCCCACCCAGTTGAGGCAACCGCGTGGCCCTGGCTATCCAGCACGCGCCGGCTCAACGGGCGCCGGAGCTGGTTGTCCCACACCGTAGTCGTGGTGCGCTGGTCGCTGGTGCCCACCGCCTCGACGGTCTGCAGCAGCAAGCCGTACTGGTCGTAAGTGACCTGCGTGGTGACGCCCTTGAAGTCCACATACGTCGCCGGAAAACCACGGCTGTCGTAAGTGCGGCTCTTCCAGCGCTGCCCGCAATCGGGGCTGCACGGTGCGTCCATGGAGCTGACGCGCGCCAACCCTGCGACCGCCGACATGCCGATCTTCACCGTATTACCCAGCGGATAGGTGACGGAAGCGGAACCGTCGGCGTTATAGGCAATCCGGGTGGCGCCCACGCCGCCGGCGAAGGTGGACGAGGTTGCCCGGCCTGCGTCGTCGTAAGTGATGGTCTCGTAACGCGCGCCGTTCTCGTCCTGGATGCCGGTCATCGCATTGGGCAGGCTGGTCTGCCCGATATAGGCGGCTTCGTTGAAACCATAGAGACGATAGTTGGAGTCGGGATACGTCACCTGGGCCAGGTTGCTGCTGGCCGTGACGTAGTAGTAGTTAAGCGTTTTATTGTCCGGCAACGTAATGGAGTTCAGGCGCGCGGAGCTGTCGTAGTAGAAAGTCAGCTTCCGGCCTTTGGAATCGGTGACGGTCTTGAGCAGCCCCAAGCGGGGGTAGTACGTCGACGTCGTCGTGCTGTAGGTCAGCGTGATGCCCTGGCCATCCTGTCCAAGCACCTGGATCAGCTTGCCGGTGCTGTCATAGGTTTCCGTTTCGCGGCTGCCGCCGATAAACACCGAATAGCCGGCAAGCACGCCCTGGCCGTCGCGGATTTCCGCGAGCTGGTCCACCGGAAGATCCGTCACCCAGGCGCTGCCCGACTTGGTGAACGTCTCCTGCTTGCCGTCCGGCCGCAGCATGATGATGGTCGCCACCGGCGTGCCGATCAGGCGCAGCGAGCGGTCGAAGCTATGGCGCCAGCGGAAACCGAGATTGGCCGGCGCCACCGCGCCGCTGCTGTTGTAGAAGCGGCGGAAGGTCAGCCAGTAGCTGGCGGTGTAGTCGTCTTCCTGCAGGTAGTAGCTGCCCGTGCCGGCATCGATCGGATCGCCGACCTTGGGCGAACCCATGGCCTCGGCGCAGGACGAACCATTGGCATTGCCACTCGCACCGGAACCGCTGCCGCTGCCGCCGCCCGGCGAACCCAGGCCGCCATCGCACGGCGCGCCGCTGCCGAGATTCCTGGCCACGTCGCCGCCGAAGCGAACGGCGCTGACCGTGCCCGGCTTGCAACCGGTCACCGCCGTCCAGGTGCCGCTGAAACTGGCCCCGTCCGCCGTCACATTGAGAGTGGACGTGGTCTGGCAAGGCGTGTTCGTGCCGGAACCCCGCGCAACCACCGACGCATCGCTCAAGGTCAAGGTGCTGCCGGACACCGTGCCGGTGACGGACCAGGTGTACCAGTTGGTTGCGCCGTTCGCCTGCGGCGTCGTCTTCCGGGTTCCGGTGACGTTGCCGCTATCGTCCTGCCGCAGGTCGTACTCCTCTTCCCATGCCGCGGCGGTTGCATCGCCAGGGGCCTGCAGGTTGCCATGCCACAGCCCGGTCACATTGACTGTCGCAGTCGCGGCAGCGCTGGCAACGGCCTGCCGCTGCGCCAGCCACGGAGCCACGGCGGGGCTTCCGCTGTAGTCCTGGGCATGCGCCGCGGAGACGGCGAGCATGGCCATGCAACCGAGCGCGAACGCCGGCTGCTTGAAGAAGCGGTACAGGCGCTCGCGAACCGAGCGCATCGAGATGGCGCGCAGGCGCGCGCGGACAAGGCTGGTCACCCATCACTCCTTTGACGGTCAAGCGTTCCAATCGCATGTGGCCGGGCTGGCGGCGCCCCTTGTGCAACCAGGGGAAGGACGCTCGCGAACCCTACTCAAGAATGTCGAAGGTTTGCAAAGACTGCGTGAAGGATTGGTGGTGATCTCAGCTTCCGGCCTCTGCACCCTGCGATCGCGCCGAGGCCAGATATCACCCGGGCCGCATCCCCACGTTGGCCGCTTTGCCCCCCACCCCCTGGCCGTTCCCCCCTCCCCCCGCCGTAAGCCTTGCGCAACAGTACCCCGTCGATTCGGTTTCCTGGGGAGGCTCGCCGGACATGCGCAAGTTGCTACTCACGGTCGCGCTCGGCGCGGCCCTCGCCGCGTGCAGCGGCCACGATCAGTCCACCGCCCAGAACGAAGGCGGCGACGCCTTCCAGGCCAAGCTGCAACAGCAGCTGCTGGATGCCAAGGCGGGCAGCGTGATCGAGATTCCGGCGGGGCATTACCACCTCAATCGCGGCCTCAGCCTGCGCACGGACGGCGTGACCATCCGCGGCGCGGGCAAGGACAAGACGGTGCTGTCGTTCAAGGGCCAGGTGGTGGGGCCGGAAGGCCTGCTGGTGAATGCCAGCGACTTCACCATCGAGAACCTGTCGCTGGAAGACACCAAGGGCGACGCGCTGAAGATCAACCAGGGCAAGAACATCACCATCCGCGGCGTGCGCGTGGCGTGGACCGATGGCCCCAAGACCACCAACGGCGCCTACGGCCTGTATCCGGTGAAGACCGAGAACGTGCTGATCGAAGACTCCTCGGTCACCGGTGCGTCGGACGCCGGCATCTATGTGGGCCAGTCGAAGAACATCGTGGTGCGGCGCAACCGCGCCGAGCAGAACGTGGCCGGCATCGAAATCGAGAACTCGATCGATGCGGACGTGTACGACAACGTCGCCACCGGCAACACCGGCGGCATCCTGGTCTTCAACATGCCCAACCTGTCGCAGGCCGGCAAGGCCACGCGCGTGTTCAAGAACCAGGTCAATGCCAACAACCTCGACAACTTCGCCGCCAAGGGCGCGGCGGTGGCGAGCGTGCCGGCCGGTTCCGGCGTGGTGGTCAACTCCAATGACAAGGTGGAGATCTTCGACAACGACATCGCCGACCACCGCACGGCGAACGTGATCATCTCCAGCTACTTCTCCACCAACTACTACAACACCAAGGGCGTGGCGGCCGATTACAACCCGTATCCGAAGGGCATCTTCGTCTACGGCAACCGCTTCAAGGGCGGCGGTGAATCGCCGGACGGCATGAAGCTGAAAGTGTTGAAGAGCGCCGTGTACGGTATGAGCGGCCGCTTCCCGGACGTGCTGTGGGACGGCTATGCCGACACCAAGCACGGCCCGGTCGGCGCCAACGACCGCATCTGCATCGCCGGCGCCAACGGCGTGCTCAATGCCGACGGCCCGAACGACTACAAGAACCCCAGCACCGACACCAAGCCGTACGAGTGCACCTTGCCGAAGCTGCCGCCGGTCGTGCTCGACGCGGCCAAGTCCTGAGGCGGTGGCGATGCGCAAGCGGTTTCTGCAAGGCGCCTTCGCGCTGCTGGCGGCGGTTGTGCTTGCCGGTTGCCAGCAGGGCATGGCGCCGGTGGCGTTTCATGCCGACGGCCGGCCGCCGAAGCTGAGCGACTGGCATGTGGTGGAAGCACGCGGCGGCAAGCTGGTGCTCAACCAGGGCGTGGTGCCGTACGACCTCAACACGCCGCTGTTCACCGACTACGCGCACAAGCTGCGCACGATCTGGATGCCCAAGGGCACGGCGGCGAAGTACGACGCCACCGACACCTTCGACTTCCCGGTCGGCACGGTGATCAGCAAGACCTTCTATTACCCGAGGACGGCGGACGGCAAGGCCGGCGACGTGGCGCGCACTTACGACAGCGCGCACGACTTCGCCGGCGAAGGGCTGGACCTGTCCAAGGTGCATCTGGTGGAAACGCGCATCCTGGTGCATCGCGCGGAAGGCTGGGCGGCGATTCCTTATGTATGGAACGACGCGCAGACCGAAGCCGACCTCGCCCGCACCGGCGCGGTGCTGCCGCTCACCCTGGTGGCGGATGACAAGTCGCGCGAAGACTTCAACTACGTGGTGCCCGACGAAAGCCAGTGCTCCAGCTGCCATGCGCAGGACTGGGTGTCGCGCAAGATCCATCCGATCGGCCCGAAGGCGCGCCATCTCAACCGCGACTACCACTACGCGGACGGCACGCAGAACCAGCTCGAACATTTGATCAAAGCAGGCTATCTCACCGGCGCACCCGCCAGCGCGCAGGCGCCGCGCAATGCCAACTGGATGGACGAGCACGCCGCGCTCGATGCCCGCGCACGCGCCTATCTCGACATCAACTGCGGCCATTGCCACAACGCCAAGGGCGCGGCCAACACCACCGGCCTGACGCTGGAAGCCAGCGCGCCGGAAGACCGCCACCTCGGCATCTGCAAACCGCCCGTCGCCGCGGGCCGCGGCACCGGCGACCACCTGTTCGACATCGTGCCCGGCCAGCCGGACGACTCGATCATCGCCTACCGCATGGCCTCGGCCGACCCGGGCGAGATGATGCCGGAACTGGGCCGCAGCACCGTGCACCGCGAGGGCGTGGCGCTGATCAAGGCCTGGATCGCGGCGCAGCAAGGGGGCTGCGTCACGGTGCGCTGAACACACACAAGAACCAGCACGGCGACCGCGTGGGGACGCGGCGCCGTCCACGAGGGGAGAACCGCCGATGAGCATCCGTCCACGTCCGCTGTCCGCCGCGCTGCGCCAACTGCTGGGAAGCACCGCCTTGCTGCTATGCGCGCAGATCGTCCATGCCGACGACCAGAACGCCGCGCCCGCCGCGCAGGACCAGGCCGACCCGAACAAGGCCAAGCTGCTGGACAACATCACGGTGACGGCGCAGAGCCGCAGCCAGGAAATGCAGTCGGTGCCGATCCCGCTGCAGATCGTCACCGCCAAGCAGGTGGATACGCTGGCGGCGACCGACCTGAGCAAGATGGATATGTTCGTACCGGGCCTGGTGGTCAGCGCCGACCAGCCGACGCAGCCGCGCTACCAGTTGCGCGGCATCGCCACCAGCGACTTCGGCGTCGGCACCGAGCCGGCGGTGGGCGTGTATATCAACGGCGTGTACGCCGCACGCTCCGGCGGTGCGCTGCTGGCCTTCAACGACCTGGCGCGCATCGAGGTGCTGAAGGGCCCGCAGGGCACGCTGTTCGGCCGCAACGCGGCAGCCGGCGCCATCTCCATCGTCACCAACGAGCCGACTGATCGCTTCGAAGGCAAGGCGCGCCTGCGCGTCGGCAACTACGGCAAGGTCTATGGCGACGCGCTGCTGAACCTGCCCATCAACAAGGACATGGCGCTGCGCGTCAGCGCGTACGACAACCAGAGCGACGGCTGGGTCAAGGATGCCGCCACCGGCAAGCGCTACGGCGAGGACAACGACTGGGGCACGCGCGCGGTGTTCCGCTGGAACCTCACGCCCGATACGCGCATGCTGCTGTCCTGGGATCACGAGAAGCTCAACCAGCCGCCGCATCCGGCCTTCGGCCTGGTGCCGCTGTCCAACGATACCAACCAGCGCCCACCCTTTCCGGCCGATCCCGCCACCTATCTCAACCCGCTGCACGCGCCGCTGTACAACGACTCGGTCGGCGGCCGCGAATCGCGCACGTTCGACGGCGTGACGCTGAGCTTCGACCACTCCTTCAGCTGGGGCAGCCTGGTGTCCACCACCGCGTGGCGTGGCTTCGACACGTTCAACCGCGGCGACTACGACGGCACCAACCATATCGTCAGCTATCTCGATACCACCAATATCGAGCACAACAACAGCTGGTACCAGGAGTTCAAGCTGTCCGGCACCACCGGCATTGCCGACTGGGTCGGCGGCGTGAGCTACTACCAGGAGCAGGCGCGGCAGACCAGCCAGACCAATATCTTTACCGACAGCCTCGACACGCTTGCCAACAACATCATGGGCGTGGGCACGCCGCTCACCGACATCAGCAATGCGCTGGCGGGTTTTGGCTTGCCTTACACCTTGCTGGGCGATCCGTGGCACGAGGCGATCAGCAACGTCGGCAAGTTCAAGGCGTATGCGGCGTTCGGCGACGTGATCTGGCACGTCAGCGACCGCTTCAACATCACCAGCGGCATCCGCTACACGCGTGACCAGAAAACCTTCTCCTGGTACAACATGCCGCGCAGCGCGCCGCAGTTCGACGGCACCGTGCAGGCGCTGGACCAGGCCGGCGTGCTGGCCATGCTGCCGCCGGAAGCGCAGATGGCGCTGGCGGCGTTCGGCAACAACGTGATCTTTACCGACGCCGTGGGCGTACCGGTGCGCTTCCACAACACCTGGAACAACGTCAGCCCGCGCCTGGTGCTGGATTACAAATTTGCGCCGGACGTGATGGGCTACGCCTCGGTGACCAAGGGCTACAAGGCCGGCGGCTACAACAGCGTCCAGGTAGGCTCGCGCTTCGCGCCGGAGAAGGTGATCAATTACGAAGCCGGCCTGAAGACCACCTTCCCCGAGCACAACCTGATGCTCAACGGCTCGGTGTACTACTACCGCTACGACAACAAGCAATCGCTGAGCCTGGACCCGAACAGCGCCGGCTCCGGCGTGCCGCGCTACCTGGTCAACAGCACCGACCAGGAAGCCAAGGGCCTGGAACTGGAAGCCCTATGGCAACCGGTGCGCGACCTGCGGCTGAACTTCACCGGCGCGTACATCGATGCCACCTACCGTAAGGCGGTGGCCGATTCCGGCGCGGTGCTGACCGGCCAGCCCACCGGCGAGCCGCGCTTCTCCTACACGGCGGGCCTGGCCTATACGTGGCACAACGTCGCCAGCGGCCAGCTGGAGTTCAATCTGAACTACGCTTACCGCGGCAAGTCCCGCTGCAACGACGACTCGCGCCTGCAGGGCGAGTGCATCATCAGCCCCAACTTCAAGGTGGGCGAAGCGCAGAAACGCACCGACGCACGCCTGGACTGGCATGCGCCGGGCGACCGCTGGGGCGTCGCGCTGTATGCAAGCAACCTGTTCAACGACCGCTACGTGACCGGTGTGGACAACATCACCGCCACCGTATTCGGCACCCCGTACGCCAACATCACGCCGCCGCGCATGTGGGGCGTGGAATTCCGCGCCAAGTTCTAGACCGATGACCATCGAACCGCTCGACCTGAAGCTTCAACTCCAGCGCATGCGCGAAGCCCACGCACGCGAGCCCGCGCCGGGCTGGTCCGGGCGCGCCGCGCGCCTGCGTGCCTTGAGCGATCTGATCACGCAGCACCGGGGCGATATCGCGGAGGCCATCCACCAGGACTTCGGCGGCCGGCCGGCGCAGGAGACCGATCTGCTGGAGGTGTTTCCCAGCCTGTCGGCGATCCGCCACGCGCTGGCGCATGGCCGGCGCTGGATGAAGCCGAAGCGCAGTTGGCCGGGCCTGCTGTTTCTGCCGGCGCGCAACGAGATCCGGCCGCAGCCCTTGGGCGTGGTGGGCATCATCGTGCCGTGGAATTACCCGTTGTTTCTCGCTGCCGGCCCGATGGTGGATGCGCTGGCGGCCGGCAACCGGGTGATGGTGAAGATGAGCGAGTACACGCCGCATTTCTCGGCCTTGTTCGCGCAATTGGCGGCGCGGTATTTCAAGCCGGAGGACGTGTGCGTGGTGACGGGCGACGCGGATGTCGCGCAGGCGTTCTCCGCGTTGCCGTTCGATCATCTGTTGTTTACCGGTTCCACCGCGGTGGGGCGCCATGTGATGCGCGCGGCTTCCGCCAATCTCACGCCGGTAACGCTGGAGCTGGGCGGCAAGTCGCCGGCGATCGTCGGGCCGGGTGCGCGCTTCGAAAATGCAGTGGAACGTATCCTGGTCGGCAAGCTGTTCAATGCAGGGCAGACCTGCATTGCGCCGGATTACGTGTTGCTGCCGCGCGGTCGCGTCGACGCGTTTGTCGCTGCCGCGCGCGAGGTGGCGGCGCGTCTGTATCCCGAGCCGGTGCGCAACGAGCAGTACGCCAGCATCATTTCGGAACGCCAGTATCGACGCCTTGCCGCCTTGCGCGATGACGCGAAACGCGATGGCGCCACGGTCACCTTGATGGGCGGCGACGCCGACGACGTACCGCGGCGGCGCATGACGCCGGCCTTGCTCACCGGCGTCAGCGAAAGCATGGCGGTGATGCAGGAGGAGATCTTCGGCCCGCTGCTGCCCCTGGTTCCCTACGACGACATCGACCAGGCCATCGCCTACGTCGCCGCCCATCCGCACCCGCTGGCGCTCTACCTGTTCGAGGAAGACGGCGCCCTGGTCGACCGCGTACTCGCGCGCACCACGGCCGGCGGCGTAACCATCAACGACACGCTCTACCACATCGCTCAGCATGAGCTGCCGTTCGGCGGCGTGGGCCCTTCCGGCAGCGGCGGCTATCACGGCGAAGCGGGCTTCCGCACGTTCTCGCATATGAAGTCGGTGTTCCGGCAAGCGCGGGTCAATGGCGCGGGCCTGCTCAATCCGCCGTATGGCGAACGCTTCCGGAAGATGCTGGCGCTGATGCTCAAGCGCGGCTGACGTAGGTTGGGGTGAGCCGAAGGCGAACCCCAACAACGCATGCCACCTAAGAATCGTCGGAATCTGCTTCTGTCCTTCGCTTTTAAGGCGAAAGCTTATTGAGTACGAGGACCCCTGTTCGGAGTATCCGAAGCCCCATAGCCAGGCTTCATGCCGACACGGAGTTTATCGACTCATGTCCCCGCACAGACTCTTCCTCGCCTTGCTCACGCTGCTGTGCATGCTTCCACTGCATGCCCTGGCGGCCCAGAACGATCTCGTCGTCAGACTCCGCAGCCCGGATTCCCTGAGCGCCAGGGAATCTGGCCGGGTGATCGTCTCGATCACCAACAAGAGCCCAAGAGTCCTGCTCCTGCCGAGGGTCAAGACACCGCTTTTCAATCCCGACGATCACCTGATGAATAACTTCATGACGGTGCTCGATGCCAACGGCAAGCAAGCGAAGTTCATCGGGCGCTTTGTCACTCTGGTGTTCGAGGCGAAGCATTATTTCTACGTAGCTATCCAACCGGGGCAGACGCTTCAGAACGAGTTCGATCTCTCCCAGGATTACGACCTACGTGCCGGCGGCCCGTTCCGCGTCAGTTACAAGCAGGATTATGGTGAGACCGACCTTTATGAGTCCGAGGATTACGCGCCCAGCAAATCCGCCAGCAACGAGCTGACCATCTTTATCAGTAATGCCTTGCTCCGTGCCCATAAAAAAACCTCCCCGCTCGCACGGGGAGGTTTTTATCGTTCCGCTTGCCGCAATACTTAGAACTTGTACTGCGCCGACAAGCTCAGCAGGTTGCCGTAGTCGTCGGAGCTGCCGGTCAGCACGTCGTTGGTCGCGCTGATGGCGCCGTTCATGTGCGCTTCGTTGACGAAGATGTGCGTGTAGCCGGCGTTGATCTCGAAGTGCTCGCTGGCCTTGTAGCCCACGCCGAACGAGAGGAACTTGCGGGTCGAGTCCGGCACGCGCGGGCTGCGGGTGGCGGCGTAGGTCGGGGTGGTGTCCACCGAGACGCCGGCGCGCAGGGTCAGCTTGTCGTTGACGTAGTAGTCACCACCGACGGCGGCGTACCAGGTGTTGCGCCAGCTGTAGTTTTCCACGCTCGGCGGCTGCGCCGGGTTGCCGTAGTTGACGCGCAGCTGCTTGAACACGTCCCACTTGGTCCAGGCCAGGTCGAAGCCGATGCCGAACTTCTCGTCCTGGTGCCACACGCTGGCGGTGGCGGTGGCCGGGGTGGTGAAGTCGGCGGTGCCGGTGGTGTGGGTGAACGGCACGCCGCCGGCGCCGGCCAGCAGCGCGGCCACGGTCGGGTTGGCCAGCAGTGCCTGCACGTTGGTCGGGACGGTGAAGTTGCCCGTGCCTTCCAGCTTGTGGTCGATCTTGGCGCGGTAGTTGAAGGCGATGCGGTCGTTCGGGGTCAGCTTCCAGTAGCCGCCCAGCTGCCAGCCGTAGCCCCAGTCGTCGCCCTTGATGCGGGCCAGGCCGTCGCTGCCCGGGGGCACCACCAGGCCGACCTGCTGGCCCAGCGCCGCCGCCTGCGCCGGCGAGATGGCGCCGGCCTGCGCGGCCTGCTGCACCAGGCCCAGGCCCACGCTGTTGAAGTTGATCGCGCTGGTCAGCTCGGCGCTGGTGCGCTGGGCGATGAAGCTGGCGCCCACGGCGAAGTTGTCGGTCACGTCGAACGAGGCGGACAGCGTGCCGTCCAGAGACTCGAACTTCGACTTGATGCCGTTGTAGCGGCCGACCCAGTTGCGGTCGTATTCGGTGAGGAAGCCGAACGGCACCGAGAAGCCGGCGCCGATGTGCACGCGGTCGCTCACCTGGGTGGCGAAGAACAGCGCGGGCACCGGCATGGTGGTGCCGGCGTCGCCGCCGTTGCCGCCGCTGATCGGGCGGCCCAGGGCGTCGTGGGCGCTGCCGCTGAACTTGGTGCCGAAGTTGATCGCGGTGACGTCGGCCTGGAAGTAGGTGCCCTTCAGGTCGGTCATCGCGGCAGGATTGTTGACCACTACGGAGACGTCGCCGCCGGCGGTCGCCGAACCGGCGTAGGCGCGGCCCATCGACTTGGCGCTGTTTTCCTTGAGCTGGAAGGCGCTGGCTTCGGCGCGCTGCGGCGCGACCAGGGCGCCGGCCACGGCCAGGCTCAGGGCGGCGAAGGCGAGCGGGCGGGCCGCGCGCTTGAAGAAGAGAGAATTCGGCATCGGAAGCTCCTGCTTATCGTTAGTCCGGATCGGGGCACACAGTAAGGGGCTGACCGGTAAGAAAATTCATACGCGCGTTTGACATCCCCGGGCGGCACTGTGCCGTCTTAACGAAAGCCTTGCAAGTGCGGTCGCAGCAATGAAAGGTTCAGCCAAGCCGAGGGGCTGTTCCGGTGTCGATCACGGCTGTTCGGCCACGTATTGCGGGAGATCGTCGCCGCGCGCGTTGACCATCGCGGTCCAGGCGCGGACCATGGCGGATTGTCATCACCGGCCCGTCGCCTCGACGCGCCGCCGCTTTCGGGGCACTCCTATGCACTGTTTCGTTTACGCCAGCCTGCGCAAGGCCGATACCTATGTCTGGCTCGCGCGCCAGGGCGACTTCAGCGTGCTGCCGGCTTCGCTCACCCAGATGCTCGGCGAACTGCGCTTCGTGCTCGAAGTCGAACTCGATGCCCAGCGCAAGCTGCCCAAGGAAGATGCCGCCGCGGTGCTGGCGAACCTGCAGGCCCAGGGCTGGCATCTGCAGCTGCCGCCGGCCAACAGCATCGCGGCGCCGCAGCCGGTGCTGAAGGAAACGCCGCTGGACGAACACGGCGAGTGAGTGCGCACGCCTTGGGCGTTAACGCCTGATTACCTTCTCTCATTCAGACGATTCCTATACTCCGCGCCCATGTCCTATTCCAAAACGCGCCGCCCGCCGCCTTTCCTGCAGGGTCTGCTCTGGTTCGTGCCCGGCCTGCTCGCGGTCGCCGTCGCGGCGCTGAGCGCCAGCCCGCTCTCGCTGATCCCCCTGCTGCTCGCCAACGCGCTGACCATGGCCGCGGTCTGCCATGCGATCGGTTTCGATCCGGAGCCGCGGTTCCTGCGCACGGTGCTGCGCCGCGGCGCGGCGCATCTGGTGATGTTCACCGGCTATGTGGTGCTGGTGTTCCTGCTGGTGGCGTGGCCGATGCTGCGGCTGAACCAGGCGCACAGCCTGAGCGCGGCCCTGCTGCTGGCCGGCGCGCTGGTGGTGGCGCTGGCGGCGCTGTGGCGGATGTGGCCGGCGTTCGGCCTGGTCTACGTGTGGGACGACGCGTACCCACCGCAGAGTGACGGCTCGTGGATCTTCACCGCCACCGCGCGCAGCATCGCGTTCGGCCGGCACTTGTCGCGCGAAGAGCGCTTCTTCACTCATTACTTGCCGGCCGCCATCGCGCTGCTGGCGCTGGCCTTCGCGGCGATCGCGCTGGCCGGCCTGTACGGCGTGCTGCCGCCGGAGCTGCGCATCGCGGCGCTGGCCATCTACGGCGTGGTGCTGCTGCCGCTGGGTTGCCTGGTCATCGCCAACCGCACCTTGCGCGCGCTGCTGTGCGAAGGCCGCCGCCCGGCGCGCGCGTCCGCACCCGCCCGCAGCGAACCGGCCCAAGCTCCGGCGCCGAAGCCCGCGCCGGTGCTCAACGAACAGGAACGTACCGCCGGTACGCCCGAACAGGCGCAGGCGCTGCTGGCCGCCACGCGCGACGGCGATATCGAACGCGCGCTGGCGCTGATCGAAGCCGGCGCCGATCCGAACACCGCGCCGCCCACCGGCGACCGCGACCAGCGCCCCGTGCTGATGCTCGCCGCGCTGCTGCCCGATACGCGCCTGCTGCGCGCGCTCATCGCCAAGGGCGCCGACGTCAACCGCGCCAGCGGCGGCCTCACGCCCTTGCTGGCCGCCACGCGCGACAGCTGGCACGGCCGCCCCGATGCGGTGATGACCCTGCTGGCCAACGGCGCCAGCCCGCTGGCTACCGACGCGGAAGGCAACACCGCGCTGCACGGCGCCGTGCACAGCGGCGAGCCCATCGTGGCCGCCATGCTGCTGGATGCCGGCGCGCCGGTGAACGCGCTCAACCGCGCCCGCGTCAGCGCACTGGCCACCGCCTGCCGCGCGGCGAACTGGCCGCTGGTGAAGTTCCTGCTGGAGCACGGCGCCAAGCCCACGCCGCCGGATGGCGAGCCGGCGCTGGTGGCGGCGTCCGGCATTGCCGAGGACGACGCCGAGGGCGTGCGCCTGCTGCTCAAGCATCGCGCCGCGGTGAACGCGGTGGATTCGCGCCATCGCAGCGCGCTGATGGAAGCGGCCGGCGAAGGCCATGAACAGATCTGCCGCGCGCTGCGCAGCGCCGGCGCCGACGTCACCCTGGCCGACCGCCACGGCCGCACCGCCCTGATGGAAGCGGCGCGCGCCGGCAAGGTCGGCATCGTGCAGCTGCTGGCCGAGGCGCAGCCGGATGCGCGCGTGCGCGACGTGCACGGCCGCGACGCGCTCACCCTCGCCTGCCAGTCGCCGCAGGCGCATGCCGAAACCGTGCGCGCCCTGCTCGCACTCGGCGCCGAGGCGAAGACGCCGGGCGCCGACGGCCGCAGCGCGCTGGACCACGCCGCCGCCGCCGGCCGCTGGGACCTGGTCGCCCTGCTCGACCCCGACACCCCGCTGCCCACCAACCTGCGCTTCGACGAAGCGCTGGCCGAAGGCGCGGACACGCCGGCGCATCTGCTGGACGCGCTGCGCTTCGGCCACTGGGCCATCGTGTCCACCTTCACCCAGCGCGTGAAGGAATGGCCGGCCGCGCAGCTCGCCCAGCTTTATCTGGATCTGGCCGGTCCCGGCCTGGGCTCGGCCCGCCGCTGGCTGCTGGAACATGCGCTGGCGCCGGAAGCGCGCCTGCAGCCGCAGCTGGTGGACGATGCCGAAGTGGCCGAGGGCATCGAAGCCGCGCTGCCGCCGCTGGGCCGCCGCCTGTTCGACGCACTGCTGCCGCAGCTGCCGGCCGCGGCGGAAGCCATCGAAGACCTGCTAGCCGCTGGCGCCAGTCCGGCCGGCGCCGGCCTGCTCGCGCAGGCGCTGCAGCGGCTGGACGACAGCGCCGCGGCTTCCGCGTTCGCGCTGGGCCTGCTCGAGCGCGGCGCCGATCCGTTCGGCGTCGATGCGCGCGAGCGCACGCCGGTGCACCTGGCCGCCGCGCAAGGCCAGCTGCCGGTGCTGCAGGCGCTGCTGGCGCGCGGCAGCGATCCGAATACGCGCGACACGCAGGGCCGCACGCCGCTGTTCGCCGCGCTGGAACATGGCGAGAAGGCGCTGCCGCTGGTGCGCGTGCTGGTCGCCCACGGCGCCGACGCCGAAGCCACCGACGCCAACGGCGAGACGCCGCTGGGCCTGGCTTTCGATCATCCCGAGATCGAACGCTGGCTGGACTGGGGCGAGTGGGCGCGTCCGCGCCGCCCGCTGCGCGCCGACGACCTGCCGGCCGCCGCCGCGGCCGGTGCGCTGGCCGCGGTGGAACGCCTGCTCGATCTCGGCTTCCCGGTGAACACGCAGGACCGCCAGGGCGCCACCGCCCTGCTGCACGCCTGCGGCATGGGCCATCGCGACGTCGCCGCGCGCCTGCTCGATGCCGGCGCCGACAGCTCGCTGGCCGCCGCCAACGGCATGACCCCGCTCGCGGCGGCCGTCGCCGCGCGGCGCGATGCGCTGGTGGCCTTGCTGCTGGAACACGAGGCGAAGGTGGACGCACGCCTGCCGGGCGAGGCCACCGCGCTGATGGTGGCCGCGGCGATGGGTTATCCGGAAATCGCCGAGCAGCTGCTCGACGGCGGCGCCGACATCAACGCGGTCGACGCACGCGGCCACGGCGCCCTGCACGCCGCCGCGCAGTTCGGCTTCGAACACAACGACAGCCTGCGCGCGCGCCGGCTGTTCGACGCGCTGCTCAAGCGCAACGCGGACGTCAACCTGGCCGACAAGGAAGGCATGGCGCCGCTGCAATTGCTGCTGGGCGCGCACCTGCGTCCGGGCAGCCCCTGCGATGCCACGCATATCGGTGCGCTGGTGCCGGTGCTGCTGGATGCCGGCGCGCGCATCGAGCACGCCGACCAGCGCGGCGTCACCGCGTTGCATGCATGCGCGATGCATGCGCTGCTGCCGCCGGCGCGCGTGCTGCTGGCGCGCGGCGCGGACCGCAGCGCGGCGGATGCATTCGGCCGCACCGCGGCCGATGTGGCGCGTGCATTGGGCCTGGTCGATATCTCGCACGAACTGGCCGCGCGCGCCGGCGCCATGCCGAGCGTGCGCCAGACCCTGCGCCAGCCGGCTCAGCCGGCCGAGTAAGCGGCCTGCGCCGGCACCCGTCGCGCCGCCGCGACGGGTAATGCCGGCTCTGCGCGCACAGGCAAGCGCCACCACGCCTGCGCTGCTTCCTCCACGCCGATCCCGTCCACCCGCGGCGTATGCGGCAGGCCGCCCAGCACGGTGACGGCGCTGCCGCCGGCACTGCGCGGCGCCCACATCGACGGCCAGCGATGGCCGAACAGCACCACCAGCGGACAACCGACCGCCGCAGCCAGATGCGCCGGCCCCGTATCCACCGACACCATGCTGTGCGCGCGCTCCATCAAGCCGCGCAGCAGGCCCAGCGGCAGGCCGCCGGCCGGGGCGATCAGGCGCGGCAGCCCCGCCTCGGCGCGGATCGCGGCGAGATAGCCCGCTTCGGCGGCGCAGCCGCACAGCAGCACGTGCGCGTCCGGTTGCCACTGCAGGATGGCGCGCGCCAGCTGCGCCCAGTGCTCCACCGGCCAGGACTTGTCGTCGTCCGCCGCGTCGCGCACGCCGTTCCAGCGCATGGTGCGTTTGTTCGCCGGCTGCAGCAGCACCAGCGGCTGCGTCGGCTCCACGCCGTGCGCGCTCAGCCACACGCTGGCATCGGCACGTTCGTCCGGCGTGGCGCGCAAGGACGGCGCGTGGAGGTGGCGCGACGGATCGAGCGCGGGCGTGCCGGCGAATGCCTCCGGCGTCAGGTCGCCGAAGCGCAGCAGCCAGTCGATCCAGTGCTCGCCCTCGCGCAGCGGAATGTCTTCGATAAATACGCACTGCTCTGCGGGAATGCCCGCCAGCGCCAGCATCGGCCGCACCTTGGTGCGCGTGCGCACGTCGGGCTCGCAGATATAGAACGGTGCCCCGCGCATTCCGCGCAGCGCCAGCGCCACGGCAAGCCGGCGCGGATTGGTCCACAGCCAGCCATGCTGGCTGGCGAACCAGTGCACTGCGGCGACGTCCTCGCTGCTGCCGTACAGCGTGCGCGAGCACTCGCCCAGCGAGACGAGGCGGCATGGCGCGCCGTAACGCAGATGCAATTTGCGCAGCAGCGGCGCGAGCAGGACGGTATCGCCCAGGCGGCCGAAGCGGATCACTACCGGTGAAGCGGCGGGCAAAGCCATGCGGCGGCGGCCTCGGAACACGGCCTGGCGCGGCCCGCCCCGCGGCGGCACGGCTCCAGGCTCCGCGCATCTTTCCCGATCGGCGTCGAAATGAGTTGCGCCTGCGGGGGCGCAAGTTCAGGCGTTCAGTGAGCGATGGTGTAACGGCGTAGGTTGGGGTGAGCCGCAGGCGAACCCCAACGTCGGCACCTTCATACGCCTCGCCACGTTGGGGTTCGCCTGCGGCTCACCCCAACCTACGCCGGCCTTGAGGGGTCAGTTGGAGTCCTGCGCCGGCACCGGCGCCACCGCCGCTTCCTCGCGCTCCCGCTTGGCGATCGGATCGTCGTCCGCATCGAACAGATGCATCAGATCGTTCAGCGCTTCCCTCGAGGTCTGCACCAGCCGCGTCTCGTCGTCGTACACCAGGTACTGCGCCTTCAGCAGCTTCATGTCGTGCTGGCGGAAGCGCTCCACGCGGTCGGCCGCCAGTTCGCTGGACAGCCCCAGCGCCTCCAGCGTCTTGCGCGTCATCTTCAGGCTGGAAGAAAACGTCTCGCGCACCGGTTCCTCGATGCCCAAGTCCATCAGGCGGAACACGTGCTGGCGATTGCGCGCGCGGGCGATGATCTTCAGGTGCGGATACTGCCGGCGCACCAGGCGCGCGATGCGCAGGTTCGCTTCCGGGTCGTCGGTGGCCAGCACGAACACTTCGGCCTGGTCCGCCTGCGCGGCGCGCAGCAGGTCGGGGCGCGCCGGGTCGCCGAAGAACAGCGAGGTGTTGTTGAAGCGGCGCAGCGTGTCCATCTGCTCCACCGAGGATTCCAGCGCCACGAACGGAATGCGCTGCGCGCGCAGCACGCGGCCGACGATCTGCCCGACGCGGCCGAAGCCGGCGATGATCACGCGCGGCGGCGCGGTCTCGATGGTGTCGTATTCGCGGTCGGGCTTCTTCGCCTTGATGTCCACCGCCTTGGCCACCACCGCCACCACCAGCGGGGTCATCGCCATCGACAGGGTGATCGCCAGCACGATCAGGCCCTGCTGCAGCTCGGTGATCAGGCGCTGCTCGCCGGCCTGCTTCAGCACCACGAAGGCGAACTCGCCGCCGCAGGCCAGCAGCACCACCATGCGCAAGGTGTCGGCCCGGTTCAGCGCGCCGACGATGCGGCCCAGCGGCCACAGCAGCATGCCCTTCACCGCCAGCACGCCCAGCGTGATCGCCAGCACCAGCAGCGGCTGGTGCAGCAGCAGGGAGATGTCCATCGACATGCCCACGCTGATGAAGAACAGGCCCAGCAGCAGGCCCTTGAACGGCTCGATATGCGATTCCAGCTCGTGGCGGTATTCCGAATCGGCCAGCAGCACGCCGGCGAGGAAGGCGCCGAGCGTGGACGACACGCCGACTTCCTCCATCAGCCAGGCCGTGCCCATCACCACCAGCAGCGCGGTGGCGGTGGAGACCTCCTGCGCATTGGCGCGCGCCACGAAACGGAATACCGGGCGCAGCAGATAGCGGCCGCCGACCACCACCACCACGATGGCGCCCACCGTGCGCAGGATCGCCTGCGGCTCCACGCCATGCGGCGAGGCGCTGCTGGCCAGCAGCGGCACGGCGGCGATCAGCGGGATCGCGGCCAGATCCTGGAACAGCAGCACGGCGAAGGTGATGCGGCCATAGGCCGAACCGGCCTCCTTGCGCTCGGCCAGGATCTGCAGGCCGAACGCGGTGGACGACAGCGCCAGGCTGCCGCCGACGATGGCCGCGGCGTTGGCGGTAAAGCCGAACAGGAAATAGCAGGCCAGGCCGATCGCCACGCTGCAGGCAGCCACCTGCAGCAGGCCGGCGCCGAACACCGCGCGGCGCATCACCCACAGGCGCTGCGGCGACAGCTCCAGGCCGATCACGAACAGCATCAGCACCACGCCGAATTCGGAGATGGTGGCCACGCCCTCGGTGTCGCCGACCAGGCCCAGCGCCTGCGGGCCGATGACCACGCCGGCAATCAGAAAACCGAGCACGGCGCCGAGGCGGAAGCGCTTGGTCAGCGGCACGGCGATCACCGTTGCCAATAGAAAGACCAGCGCGGTGTTGAGAAAGGAATGGCTGTCCACGAGCGCTGCCGGCAGAGGGGATGCGGACGATTATTTCATGCGACGCGGCATGCGCGAATGACGAAAGCGGACCGATTGCACGCGGCGGCGATGCGCATCAGGCGAACGCGGAGAGTCCTTCCAGCCGCTGGCGCAGGATCGCCTCCAGCCGCGCGATCGCCGGCGCCGGTTCCGCCTCGGCGCGATGCAGGTGCAGGCCCAGCAGCGGCAGGCGCGGCAGGCCGGCTTCCTCCGGCGCCAGCGCGCGCACCGAGGGCGGCAGGCCCACGCCGGTGCGCAAGGCCACGCCCAGGCCGGCGGCGACGGCGGCCCAGATGCCGGCGAGGCTGGCGCTGGTGAAGGCGATGCGCCAGGGAATGCCGGCGCGGTCCAGCGCGGCGGCGGCGGCGGTGCGCATCAGGCAGGGCGCGTCGAGCGAGACCAGCGGCAGCGGTTCGCCGCTGTCCGCGCTCCAGCCGGGCAGGTCGGCGGCGGGGCCGATCCAGCGCATCGGGATCTCGCCCAGGCGTTCGGCATGCGGCGTCACGGTCGGCGTGCCGGCATCCCAGGCCAGCGCCAGGTCCAGCCGGCCGCCGGCGATGCGGTCCAGCAGCTCGGCATTGCGCGCGATGCGCGCCTCGATGCGCACCTTGGGATGGGCGCGGGCGAAGCGGCCGAGCACGTCGGGCAGCAGGGCCTCGCCGAAATCCTCCTGCAGGCCCAGCCGGATCCAGCCCTCCAGCTCGCCGCCCTGTAGCGCGGCGGCGGCTTCGTCGTTCAATTCCAGCAGCCGGCGCGCATAGGCCAGCATGGTTTCGCCGGCCTCGGTCAGCGCCATGCCGCGCCCCTGCCGGCGCAGGATCGGCATGCCGGCCTGCTCTTCCAGTTTCTTCAGCTGCGCGCTCACCGCCGAAGTGGAGCGGCCCAGCCGGTCCGCCGCCTTGGCGAAACTGCCCAGGTCCACGCCCAGCGCGAAGCTGCGCAGCACATCGAGATCGAAGTTCACCCGCCGCATGGAGCCGCCTCCGCCATCATCCGGTTTTACCGGACGATGAGTTTTGAATTTCCCGATTTTCCGGACGACTATGTGGCGTTACGGTAGGCGCCGTCAACCGCACGGAGTGCCGCCATGCTGGCCATGCAATACGCCTTCGTCCTGCCCGCCGACTACGACATGGGCATCGTCCGGCGCCGCATCGCCGAGAAGGGTTCGATGCTCGACGACTTCCCCCGCCTGCGCTTCAAGGCCTACCTCAGCGCCGACCGCCGCGGCGCACGCCTGCCGACGCGGCAGAACCTCTATGCGCCGTTCTATCTATGGGACGACGCCGAGGGCATGAACGCGTTTCTCGGCAGCAGCGGCTTTGCCGGCGTGACGCAGGCCTTCGGCTGGCCGGAAGTGCGCACCTGGTCGGTGTGGCGGGGGGAGGTGTCGCCGGAAGCCCGGCAGGCGGTGTGCGCCTCGCGCGATCTGGAAAACATCGCGCCATACACGGACCTGGACGAACTGCGCGAGCGCGAAGCCGACAAAGTCCGCGCCGATCTCGCCGACGGCGCGCTCGCCGCGGTCAGCGCCTTCGACCCGACGCATTGGACCCTGGTGCGCTTGCGCCTGTGGCACGAGCTGCGCCCGGAACTGGCCCGCGATGGCCGCCAGCTTTACGACGTCGGGCATGTGTCCCTGCCCCGCCGCCATCTTTCCCCCGTCACCGCCTGAGGAATCCGCCATGCCCCTGGTCCGCATCGCCCTGCGCCGCGGCAAGTCCGCCGCCTACATCGCCGCCCTGCGCAACGGCATCTACCGCGCCATGCGCGAAGCCTTCGACGTGCCGGAGAACGACCGCTTCATTCTGGTCAGCCAGCATGAGGCGGAAGAATTCGATTACGACCCCGGTTATCTGGGCATCGCGCGCGACGACGATCTGGTGATGGTGCAGATCGCCTGCAACAACACGCGGACGACGGAGAAGAAGCAGGCGTTTTATAAGCGCATGGCGGAGCTGCTGGCGGAGGAGCCGGGGCTGCGGCCGGAGAATCTGCTGATCAATCTGCTGGAGACGGGGAAGGAGAATTGGTCGTTCGGCAATGGAATAGCGCAGTACGTCTAGTGCAACTCTTCTCCCCTCCGGGGAGAAGATGCCGGCAGGCAGATGAGGGGCGGGTGCTCGCCAAGACGGTTAGACAGGGCGTGGCTTGCTTACCGCCTCTGCTTCATCGCTCCGCCCGACCCCTCACCCCAACCCTCTCCCCGGAGGGGAGAGGGGGCAAGAGCAGTTATTCGCCGCGCAGCCAGCGCGCCGCGTCGATCGCGTAATAGGTCAGGATCGCATCGGCGCCGGCGCGCTTGAACGCGGTCAGCGATTCCAGCACCACCGCCTTCTCGTTGAGCCAGCCGTTCATCGAAGCGGCCTTCAACATCGCGTACTCGCCGCTCACCTGGTACACGAAGGTCGGCATCCCGAACGCATCCTTCACCCGCCGCAGCACGTCCAGATACGGCATGCCGGGCTTCACCATCACCGCGTCGGCGCCTTCGCCGATATCCAGCTCCACTTCGCGCAGCGCTTCGTCGCTGTTGCCGATGTCCATCTGGTAGGTGTGCTTGTCGCCCTTGCCCAGATTCGCGGCCGAACCCACCGCATCGCGGAACGGGCCGTAGAACGAAGAAGCGTACTTGGCCGAGTAGGCCAGGATGCGCGTGTGGATATGGCCGGCGTCTTCCAGCGCCTCGCGGATGGCGCCGATGCGGCCGTCCATCATGTCCGAGGGCGCCACGAAATCCATGCCGGCCGCGGCCTGCGCCAGCGACATCTTGATCAGCGCCTCGACGGTGGGCTCGTTCATCACGTAGCCGTTCCCGTCGATCAGGCCGTCCTGGCCGTGGGTGGTGTAGGGGTCCAGCGCCACGTCGCCGATCAGGCCCAGCTGCGGGTACGCCGCCTTCAGCGCGCGCGTGGCGCGCTGCATCAGGCCGTCGGGGTTCCAGGCTTCGCGGGCGTCTTCGGTCTTTACCTGCTGGCCCGGCGAGGGGAACAGCGCCAGCGCGGGAATGCCTAAGCGCACGCATTCGCCGGCAAGGTCCAGCAGGCCATCGATCGACAGCCGCTCCACGCCCGGCATCGACGGCACCGGCTCGCGCTGGCCTTCGCCTTCGATCAGGAACGCGACCATGATCAGGTCGCTGGGCAGCAGGGTGTGCTCGCGCATCAGCGCGCGGGAGAAGGCGTCGCGGCGCATGCGGCGCATGCGGATGGCGGGGAAGCTCATGAGTGGGTCTCGTCGGGACGGGAACCCGTGCATGTTAGCGCCAGGCGGGAGCAACGCCTGGGAATCGGGCATTTTGCCGCGCTGTCCCCGTGGGGGTTCGCTGGCGCTCACCCCAACCTACGCGATGCGCGCGCCCTCGCCCTCGGCATCGAAGAAATGCAGCCGCTCCGGCGCGAAGCCGAAGTGCAGCTCGCTGCCGGGCGCCGGCAGTTCGCGCGGCGGCATGCGCGAGACCAGGGCCAGCTCGCCATGGCGCAGGTTGAGGAAGACCTCGTTGCCCACCGGCTCCACCACCTCCAGCTGCGCGCTGAGCGCGGCGCCGTGCGCGCCGGGCTGCAGCAGCAGATCCTCCGGGCGCAGGCCGACCACCACGTCGCGGTCGCGCCAGGCTTCCAGCGCCGCGCCCTGCGGCAGCTCGCCCAGCGCCAGTTCGCCCTGCGGCATGGCCAGCTTCCAGCCGCCGTCGCGGTACAGCACGCCGCGCAGCAGGTTCATCGCCGGGCTGCCGAGGAAGCCGGCCACGAACAGGTTGGCGGGGCGCTCGTACAGGTTCATCGGCGTGTCGATCTGCTGGATCACGCCGCCGCTCAGCACCACGATGCGCTGGCCCAGGGTCATCGCCTCGATCTGGTCGTGGGTGACGTAGACCATGGTGGCCTTCAGGCGCTGGTGGATGCGCGCGATCTCCACGCGCATGGAAAGGCGCAGCTTGGCGTCCAGGTTGGACAGCGGCTCGTCCAGCAGGAACACCTTCGGGTCGCGCACCAGCGCGCGCCCCAGCGCCACGCGCTGGCGCTGGCCGCCGGACAGCGCGGCGGGGCGCGCATCCAGGCGCTGTTCCAGCTCCAGCATCCTGGCCGCCTCCGCCACGCGGCGGTCGATCTCGGCCTTGGGCTGGCCGCGCAGCTTCAGGCCGAAGCCGAGGTTCTCGGCCACGGTCATGTGCGGATACAGCGCGTAGTTCTGGAAGACCATGGCGATGTCGCGGTCCTTCGGCGCCACCTCGTTCACCACCCGCTCGCCGATGCTCAGGGTGCCGCCGCTGATCGATTCCAGCCCCGCGATCATGCGCAGCAAGGTGGTCTTGCCGCAGCCGGAGGGGCCGACCAGCACCAACAGCTCGCCGTCGGCGATCTCGAAGCTGGCCTCCGCCACGCCGACGTGGCCGTTCGGGTAGACCTTGCGTAGTTGGTTGAGGCGGACAGTCGCCATGGAGGCTCCGGGGTTGGGGAATCGGGAAAGGGGAAAGGGGAACGGGGAACGGGGAACGGGGAACATTAAGAGCACAGACAAGCCGGGACGCCGCCGTCATATCGCGACCTCCAGATTCCCCGCTCCCTGTTCCCCGTTCCCCGTCCTTCCGCTATTCTCTCCATGTAAACGTTTACATCAAGCCGCGATGCGGCATCCGGGACATCCACCATGACCAGCTACCGCTTTCCCGAAGGCTTCCTGTGGGGCGCCGCCACCTCCGCCTACCAGATCGAGGGCTCCCCGCTGGCCGACGGCGCCGGCCCGAGCATCTGGGAACGCTTCGCGCACACCCCCGGGATGATGGTCGGCGGCGACACCGGCGACGTGGCCTGCGACCACTACCGCCGCTACAAGGACGACGTGCAGCTGATGAAGGCGCTGGGCCTGCAGGGCTATCGCTTCTCCATCGCCTGGGCGCGCGTGCTGCCGGAAGGCACCGGCCGGGTCAACGAGAAGGGCCTGGATTTCTACAAGCGCCTGGTCGACGAGCTGCTGGAGCACGGCATCGCGCCGAACGCCACCCTGTTCCACTGGGACATGCCGGCGGCGCTGGACGACCGCGGCGGCTGGCTCAACCGCGACAGCGCGCACTGGTTCGCCGAATACGCCGAGGTGATGTTCAAGGCGCTGGACGGCCGCGTGCAGCGCTGGGCCACGCTCAACGAGCCGTGGGTGGTCACCGACGGCGGCTATCTGCACGGCGCGCTGGCACCGGGCCACCGCAGCAAGTACGAGGCGCCGATCGCCGCGCACAACCTGATGCGCGCCAGCGGCGCCGGCATCCAGGCGTATCGCGCGCACGGCAAGCATGAGATCGGCGTGGTGTTCAACATCGAGCCGAAGTACCCGCACTCGCAAAGTGCCGACGACCTGGCCGCCACCCGCCGCGCGCATGCCTACATGAACGAGCAGTTCGCCGATCCGGCCCTGCTCGGCAGCTATCCGCCGGAGCTGAAGGAAATCTTCGGCGAGGCCTGGCCGGATTTCCCGCAGGACGACTTCAAGCTGACCCGGCAGAAGGTCGACTTCGTCGGCATTAACTACTACACCCGCGCGGTGGTGAAGAACGATCCGGCCCAGTACCCGCTCAAGGCCTCGCCGGTGCGCCAGCCCAACAAGACCTACACCGAGACCGGCTGGGAAGTATTCGAGCAGGGCCTGACCGACACGCTCACCTGGTTCAAGCAGCGCTACGGCGACATCCCGCTGTACATCACCGAGAACGGCTCGGCCTTCTACGACCCGCCGGTAGCCGAGGGCGACGTGCTGGACGATCCGCTGCGCACCGGCTACCTGCGCAAGCACCTGCGCGCGCTGCGCAAGGCGATCGACGCCGGGGTCAACCTCAAGGGCTACTACGCCTGGTCGCTGCTGGACAATCTGGAATGGTCCCTGGGTTTCTCCAAGCGCTTTGGCCTGTACCATGTCGATTTCGCCACGCAGAAGCGCACGCCGAAGGCGACCGCGAAACTCTATGCCAGGGTCATCGAGAGCAACGGCGCGGTGCTGGACGATTGAGTCCGCACCCGGCACGCTTTGCGTGATCCGTTGCCAGGACCTTTCATGAGCTCGACTTCCAGCGCCAACACCCTGCTCGCCGACCTCGGCGGCACCAATGTCCGTTTCGCCCTGGCCGACCCGGCCCTGCCCCAACCCCTGCTGCTGGACAGCGTGCGGCGCTACCGGGTCAAGGATTTCCCGTCGATGGCGGACACCATCCGCCAGTATTTCGCCGACAGCGGCCGCTCGGCCGAGCGCGCGGTGATCGCCGCCGCCGGCCGCATCGTCGACGGCGAGACGGTGAAGGTCACCAACAATCCCTGGCAGGTATCGGCGCACGAGCTGGCCGCGGAGCTGAAATTCGACTCGGTGCGCCTGATCAACGACTTCGCCGCCCAGGGCATGGCCGTGCCGCTGCTGGCCGCCGCCGAGCTCACCCCGGTGGGCGCGCCGCAGCCGCCGAAGATCGGCGCGCATCACGCGCAGACCTTCGTGGTGGTCGGCCCCGGCACCGGCCTGGGCGTCGCCGGCCTGCTGCTGCGCGACGGCCGCTGGACGGTGCTGGAAACCGAAGGCGGCCACGCCGGCTTCGCCGCGCACACGGCGGAAGACGTGGAGATCCTGCACCGCCTCAACGCGCGCTTCGGCCGCGTGTCGAACGAGCGGATGATCTGCGGCAACGGCCTGGTCAATCTGTATCTGGCCCTGGCCGACATCGAAGGCCTGAAGGCCGAGGAATACACCCCCGAAGACATCACCGCCCACGCCAACGCCGGCACCGACCCGCTGTGCGTGCGCGCGGTGGAAACGCTGGCCGGCATCTTCGGCAGCGTGGCCGGCGACCTGGTGCTGAGCCTGGGCGGCTGGGACGGCGTCTTCCTCACCGGCGGCGTGCTGCCGATCCTGATGCCGTGGCTGCAGCGCGGCGGCTTCCGCGAACGCTTCGAGTCGAAGGGGCGCTTCAAGGAAACCATGGAGCAGGTGCCGACGATTGCGATGGTGCATCCGGAGACGGGGCTGCTGGGGGCGGCGGCGTTTGCGGTGTTGGAGAGCGGCAGGCCGCTGATACCGGCAGCCGGCTAAGTGAACCCTTCTCCCCTCCGGGGAGAAGGTGGCGGCAGCCGGATGAGGGGCGGGTGCTCGCGGTGGAAGATCGACGAAGCATCGCTCGCCTTCAGGCTGCCGCTTTCTACGCTCCGTAGGTCCCCCTCACCCCAGCCCTCTCCCCGCTGGGGAGAGGGAGTTCAGGTGCCGCGCGGCTTCGCCCTGTGCGTCGGCGTCGCGCTCCACGGATCGTCCGGCCACGGATGCCGCGGATAGCGCCCCTTCAGTTCCTTCTTCACTTCCGGATACGTGCGCTCCCAGAAGCCTTTCAGGTCCTGCGTGACCTGGATCGGCCGCCCCGCGGGCGACAGCAGATGCAGCGTCACCGGCACGCGGCCATTGCCCACGCGCGGCGTATCGGCCAGGCCGAACAGTTCCTGCAGCTTCACCGCCAGCACCGGCGGTTCGCCGGCGGCGTATTCGATGCGGCGGCTCATGCCGCTGGGCACGGTAAGGTTTTCCGGCGCGTGCGCATCGAGCGCGCGGCGTTGTTCGTAATCGAACAGCGACGACAGCGCCTGTGACAGTTCCTCCGCGCTCAGCGCATCGAAGCGGCGCTTGCCGTCGAGGTAAGGCGCCAGCCAGGTTTCCAGCGACGCGAGCAGCGCGTCGTCGCTGACATCGGGCAGGCCGAGTTCCGGCATCCATTCGCGCACTGCCTGCATGCGCAGCCGCAGGCGGCGTGCGTGCTCGCTCCACGGCAGCGCATCCAGTCCCTTCGCGCGGATCGCCGCCAGCAGCGCGGGCAAGGCATCTCCGGGCTGCACCGGCACGCTGCGCCGCGACAGCACGATGCCGGCATAGCGGTGTTCCTCGAACGCCTCCACCGCATTGCGCTCGTCGTTCCAGCGCAGCGCACGCTCGCGGCGGAACTGCGCGGGATAGTCGCGTTCCAGCACGCGCGGATCCAGCGGCGCGGCGGCGAGGATCAGGCTGTCGCGCGCCTCGTAGCGCAGGTCCAGCGCCACCAGCCAGGGTTCGCCGAGCAGGGCCGTGCCTTCGTGCAGGCGCGCGCCGCGGCCGTTGGCGAGCGTGTAGCGCAGGGGATTGTTGTCGTCGCGCCGCGCCACGCGATCGGGAAACGCATGCAGCAGCAGATCGCCGACCGCGTGGCTGTCCGGCACGCCGCTGGCGGCGGTGCGCAAATCCAAGCGACGACGCCAGCCCTTGCTGGCCTGTTCGATCGCGGCCAGCGCACCGGTATCGGCGCCGCCGCGCGCGCCGGCGGTGCGGCGGTCGCGCCAGGCGTGCAGCGCATCGACGCGCGCGCGGAAATCGTCGCTGCGCGCCTGTTCGCCGCGCAGCGGGGAGCGCGCTTCCATTAGTGCGAGCAGGTCGGCGACCAGTGCGTGCAGCTCGGGCACCGCACGCATGGCGGCGGCGGCGAGGCGTGGCGCCGCGCCGAGTTCCAGCATGCGGCGGCCGAGCGAGGTGATGCGCGTGCTCGCATCGAGCGCACCGAGCGCGATCAGCAGTTCGCGCGCCTGCGCCAGCGCACCGGACGGCGGCGCATCGAGCCACGGCAGACTGCCTCTCTCGGCCGTCACACCCCACGCCGCCAATTCCAATGCCAGACCGGACAGTTCCGCCTGCGCGATCTCCGCCGTCCGCGACGGATCCAGCCGCTTGCTCTGCGGCCACAGCCGATACGCCGTGCCTTCGGCCACGCGGCCCGCGCGTCCGGCGCGCTGATCCGCGGACGCCTGCGAAATCGTCACCGTTTCCAGCCGCGTAAAGCCGGAATTCGGATCGAAGCGCGGCTCGCGCGCCAGGCCGCTGTCGACTACCGCGCGGATGCCCGGCAAGGTCACGCTCGATTCCGCCACGTTCGTTGCCAGCACGATGCGCCGCGTGCCCGGCTCGGCCGGGCTCAGCGCGGCCTGCTGTTCCGCCATCGACAGCTCGCCGTGCAGCGCGACCACGTCGACGTCGCCGCGCTCCAGCGTCTGCGCCAGCACCGCCTCGGCACGCGCGATCTCGCGGCGGCCCGGCAGGAAGGCCAGCACGTCGCCGTCGTTTTCCTCCAGGGCCAGCCGCGCCACGCGGGCCAGCTGATGCTCGGTGCTTTCCTGGGTGCGTGCCGGCGGATAGTCGATGCGCACGGGAAAGCTGCGGCCCGGGCTGCTGATGCGCGGTGCGTCCAGCCACTGCGCGATGCGTTCGCCGTCGAGCGTGGCAGACATCACCACCAGGCGCAGCTCCGGGCGCAGCGTGGCCTGCACGTCCAGCGCCAGTGCCGCGCCCAGATCGCCCGCCAGATGCCGCTCGTGGAATTCGTCGAACAGGATCGCACCGATGCCGCCCAGTTCCGGGTCGTCCTGGATCAGCCGCGTGAGGATGCCTTCGGTCACCACTTCGATGCGCGTCTTCGCGCTGACTTTCGACTCGAAGCGGATGCGGTAGCCGACCGTCTGCCCCGGCTCCTCGCCGAGCTGGCGCGCCATGAACTGCGCGGCGGCGCGCGCGGCGATGCGGCGCGGTTCCAGCATCAGCAGCTTGCCGCCGGCCAGCCAGGCTTCGCCAAGCAAGGCCAGCGGCACCTGGGTGGTCTTGCCGGCGCCGGGCGGCGCTTCCAGCACGAGGCGCGGATGCGCCGCGAGGGAGGCGCGGATCTCGGGGAGCAGCGGGGTGATGGGGAAGGCGAGAGTCATCGCCGGAATGATAACGGCCTTCAACGGAGAGACCCTTCGCCCCTCCGGGGAGCACGCGGGGAGAGCACATGGATGTGCTCTGCTTTGAGGAGCGAGGAAGGTGCCGGCAGGCGGATGAGGGGCCGGGGCTCGCTACGGAAGATCGACGAAGCGTCGCTCGCTTTTGTGCTCGCGCTTCACCGCTCCGTAGGCCCCCCTCACCCCAACCCTCTCCCCGCAGGGGAGAGGGGGTAAGTGCGCGCGTTACTTGGTGGGATACGGCTGCGACGCCGGCGCAGCCCCCGCCGCCTGCTGGCGCAGCGGTGCCAGCGATTCGAACTTCTGCTGGTACTCGTCGGTGATCTGCTTGGCTTCCTCGCTGCTGCCGATCACCTTCGGGGTGATCAGCACGATCAGCTCGGTGCGCGTGCGGTTGCGGTTGGTCGAGCCGAACAGGCGGCCCAGCACCGGGATGCGGTTGAGGCCGGGGATGCCGACGTCGGTGGTGCCGTCCTGCTGCGAGATCAAGCCGCCCAGCAGCACCGTCTGCCCGCTCTGCACCGCCACCTGGGTGCCCATCGAGCGCTGCGAGATGGTCGGGTTGGACTGGCCGGCCGGATAGCTCGGCGAGCTCACCTGCTGCTGCACGTTGAGATAGACCAGGCCGCCTGGATTCACGCGCGGCTGCACGTTGAGGATCACGCCGGTATTGAGGTAGTTCACCTGGTTGTAGGTGGCCGTGCCCACGCCAGGGTTCACGCTGGTCTGGTTGATCGGCACCTGGTCGCCGACCTGGATCTGCGCGATCTGGTTGTTCAGCACCACCAGCGAGGGCGCCGACAGCGTCTTGGTATTGCCGTTCTGCTCCAGCGCGCGCACCGCCACCTGCAGGTTGTGGTTGATGAAGGAGTAGAAGAACGCGTCGCCGGCCGAAGTGCTGGTGCCGGGGTTGTAGGTGACGCCGCCCTGGCCCAGGCCCCACTGCTGCTGGTTGCCCGGCTGGCCCGGCGTGTAGGTGCCGTTGCCGTTGTTGGTGCCGCCGATCAGACCTTCCAGGTACCACTGCACGCCGAACTGGAACTGGCCGGTGAGCTTTACCTCCAGGATGCGCGTCTCGATCTGCACCTGCAGCGGCGTGTTGTCCAGGCGCTTGATCGCCGATTCGATCTCCGACCACTGCGAAGGACGCGCGCGCACCAGCAGCTGGTTGTTCGCGTCCACCGAGCTGATGCGCACGCTGCCGTCCTCGGAGCTGTACTGCTGCGGCGCCTGGTTGGCGCCGCCGCTGCTTTGCTGCGAGCCGAAGGTGCTGCCGATCGAGGCGCCGGGGCCGCCGAAGCCGCCGGTCTTGCTGGCGTCGCCGCCGTTGAAGCCGGCGCCGGAATTGATGCCGCTGTTGAGGCCGCTGTTCATGCCGCCATTGAGGCCGCCGCTGCTGCCGCCCAGCCCGCCGGTAGTGCTGCTGCCGAAGCTGCCGGCGGTGCTGCCCATGCCGCTGGCGGAGCCGTAGCTGTTGTCGCTGCCGCCCAGCGTGCCCGCGTTGAGGCCGGGGCCGACGCGGCCGCCGGAACTGCCGCCGCCGTTGCCGCTGGCGTAGATCTGCGCCAGGTACTGGGCCAGGTCCGAGGCCTTGATGTTGCGCACGTCATACACGAACAGCTGCGGCTCGTTGCCGCCGCCGCGGTCGATCTTCTCGATCCACTGCCCCACTTCCTGCAGGTAGTTCGGCTGCGTGCTGATCACCACCAGCGCATTGGTGCGCTCGATCGGGATGAAGCGCAGCATGCCGGCCAGCGGCGTGTCGCCCTTGGCGCCGAACATGCCGTCCAGCTTGGGCATCAGCTCGGCCACGCTGGCACGCTGCAGGTTGAACACGCCGACCGACATGCCGCGCAGCCAGTCCACGTCGAAGGTGTTGATGGTGCGCTGGTAGTTGGCCAGGTCCTGCGGCGAGCCGGCCAGCACGATCAGGTTGCGCGAGGGGTCGGCCAGCAGGATCGCGTCCGGCCGCGCGAACGGCTTGATCAGCTTCTGCATCTCGGCGGCCGAGATGTAGCGCAGCGGGAACAGCCGCGCCTGCATGCCGGCGGCGGGCGCCGCGGCGCCCAGGCTGGGCACCAGATTGCCGGCCACGGCTTCCTTGGCCGGCACCACCACGTAGCCGCCGTTGCGCTTGATCAGCGCATTGCCCGTCCACGACAGCAGCGTTTCCAGGATCGGCATGGCCTGGCTGGAATCCACCGGCTCCGCCGTGGCAAACGAGATGTTGCCCTGCACGCCCGGCGCGATGGTGTAGTTCTGCTTGAGCAGGTCGCCCAGGATCGCCTTCACCACCGCCTGCACCGGCTGGTTCTCGAAATTGAAGGTGACCGCGCCGTCGCCGCTGGCCGGCGTGCGCGGCGTGGCCAGCGCGGTGGGCTTGATGAAGTTGCCGCTGCCTTCGCTGATCTGTGGCGCGATGGCCTTGTTGTCGGCGGGGCCGACGCCGGTGTTCAGCGGCTGCGGCGCGGGCGCGGGCTTTTCGGTGCCGGCCATGGCCTCGCGCTGCAGCGCGCCGTCGTCCTTGGGCGGCGGCATGGAGGCGCAGCCGGCCAGCCAGACCGCCAGTGCGAGGCTGCCGATGCGGCATGCCGGCTTGGTGAAGTAAGGGGACATGGATCAGTGTGCTCCTTCAGGATTGCCGGCTTGCTGCTGTTGCTGCTGTTCGGCGCGACGCTTCTGGATGGCGGCCTTGAGCTGGCGGATGCGTTCGGCCTGCAGCGAGCTGTCGGCCTGCTGCGGGCGGGGTTCGTTGTTGTCGGGCGGCGGCTGCGGCGCGATGCCCGGTCCCACCCGCTGCACGGCGCCGGGCGGCACCGCGATCGGGCCGGTCATGTTGCCGGGCTGCTGCGGTGGCGGCGGCGGCTGGCCGTCGGCCTTGGGCGCGTCGATCGGCGCGCCGGCGGGCAGTTCCAGTTCGGTGCGGCCGCTGCCGGATTCGAACACCGCCGAACGCGGCTTCACTTCCACCAGCTTCCAGCTGCCGTCCGGCAGCGAGGCGCCTTCGGCCACGCGCACGTCGGCGTCCTGGCCGCGCGTGTGCAGCAGGGCCATGTGCAGCCTGGAGGTGAGGATGATGCCGGTCAGCTGCATCTCGCCCAGGCTCGCGCCGCCCTTGGCGGCGCGCGTGATCGGCTTGCGGTCGGGATTGAACACCGGCTGCTGCCACACGATGCCGAACTGCTCCAGCGGCAGCGGCCGCGGCAGGTCGGCGGCGCTGTCGTGCATGTCCGGCAGGGGTTCGGTCGGGCGCGGCGGATTCCAGTGCACGCCGCGGCCGACGCCGGCCAGCAGCACGCACAGCAGCAGGGCGAGCACGCCGGCGATGCCGCCGAGCACGGGGGTGAGGCGGCGCTGCGCGGCGGCGTTCATGCGTCGTCCTCCCCGCCCGGCTGCTGCGGCGCGGCCTGCGTGGCGGGCGCGCCGCCGCTGGCCTGGCGCACGTAGCCGCACAGCGTGAACTGCACTTCCAGCGGCGGCGCGCTGTTGTTCTGCTGCGCGGCGACCGGGTTGCGGTAGACGCTCATCTCGTTGACGAACAGATACGGCGTGCCCTGTTCCAGGTCGTGCAGCACGGCGGCCAACGGCTGCATGTCGCAGCGCAGGCTGATGCTCACCGCCACCTTGCGGTAAGGCTCGTCGTGGGTGGCCGGATTGGGCACCGGCATCTTCTGCGTCACTTCGCAGCTGCCGCCCTCGGCATGCGCGGCGACCACGTCGACCACGCGCTGCATCATGCCGGCGGCGGCCGCATTGGGATCGTCCTCGGGCAGGAAGGCATTGCTGGTGGCCTGGCCCTGGCCCAGCGCGGCGATGCGCTTGTCCAGCAGCGGCTTCTCGGCGATAGCGGCGGCGAAGCGCGATTGCGTGTCGCGCAGGTCGGCCATCTGCGCGTTGACGTCCAGCATCGGCGCCACGAACCACCAGTGCAGCAGCGCGAAATAAGTGATCACCAGCGCCACCAGCAGGAGCAGGAGCGCCGCGATGCGGCTGTCGCGGGGTTTCATCGCGGCCAGCTTCACGGCTGTTCTCCGCTGCTGGCGGCCGCGCCCGGCGCGCCCGGGCGCGCCGGCTTGGCCGGGATCTTCTTGCGCAGTTGCGCAACCATGTAGAAGCGTTCCTTGCCGGTCTGCGGGTCGGCCTGGATGGTGCCTTGGAAATTCGGATTGGCGATGACAGTGGAATCCTTCAGCGCATCGATCAGGCGTGCCGCCTGCGGACTCTGGCCCTGGAAACCGACCTGCCCGGTGTTGTCGATGCTCAGGCGTTCCAGCCACGCGGTCATCGGCAGGCGCTGGCTGAGATCCTGCAGCACGGCCAGCGCGGAAGAAGTGTTCTTCTTGCGCTCGGCCAGGAAGCCGGCGGCGCCGGCGATGTCCTGCAGCTGCTGGCGCAGCGCGCCGACTTTCTGCGCCTCGCCGCGCATGGTCTCGACCTGGGCCTGCATCTGCTCCAGCGCATCGCGCCGGTTGTGCAGCCACTCGCCCAGCACCAGGCCGGCCAGCACCACGATCGCCGCGGCCAGGGCCAGATTCAGCCGCTGGCGCGGCCGCGTGCGGCGCGGCGCCTGTTCCGGCGGCAGCAGGTTGACGCCGCAGCGGCCGGCGTCGACCGCCATGTCCACCGCGTCCACCGCGATGCCGAGCTGGCCGAGCCGGCCCAGCAGCGGATCGAGCGTGGTGCGCGGCACGGCCACCAGTTCGGCGGCGATGCGGCCGGCCGGCGCCGGCGCGTTCAATTCGCGGATGTCGTAGCGCACCTGCTCGGGGCGGAACGGCGTCTGCCGGTCCATCTCGAACGCGCCGACCTGGCGCAGCGTGTCGCGCGCGGCGTCGGGCAGCAGCAGCGGACGGCGCAGCACCTGCGCGGCGGGCAGGCACAGGGCCAGGCGCAAGTCCTCGCGATCGACGCCGCGCAGGCCGTCGGCCAGCGCGGCCTGCTGGCCGGAGGCTTCGAGTTCGTCGCTCCATTGCGCCAGCGGCTCGGACGAACCGTCGCGGCGCAGGCGCCAGTCGCCATCGGCGCGCTCCAGCAGATGCCAGGCCGCGCCGCCGCCGAAGCGCGCGCGCAGGCCCGCCGGCAGCAGCGCGGCAAGCTCGCCGCCCCACCAGGCGAAGAACCGCGGCAACGGCGAAGCCCGCCATGCGCGGCGCACCTGTTCGAGCTGCGGTCGCAGCGAGCTGGTCATGCTCATTCCCCGTCTCCCTCCTGCCAGCGAAGCACCGCGTACGGTTGCGTTCCGGCCCTGGCTCCCTGCAACCGCACCGTGGCACGCAGGATCGCCCGCGTGCCGTCCGGTAGCGTTGCCTCCGAACGAATACTATGCGTTACGCCCTGACTGCCGCCTAGGCCTTGCGTAGTACCGGCCTGCTGTCTTGCGGCGTAGGCCGCGTTCGCCTGGTCCGGCGTCATGCCGGGAATGGCCTGCATGGCCAGCGCCGGCGCGTAGTTCGGATCGGGCGCATTGCGGCCCGACCAGATCGTGATCTGCGATGCGATCTTGCGATACACCGCCGGGTCCATGCCCAGCACCATCTGCGCTTCCTCCAGGCTGGCGAACGGACCGTGGCGCGGGCCGTAGTCGCGGCCGGCCGCGAGGTAGGCCGCGTTGTTGTTCACGTCCGTGGGGTTGCCGAAGCTGCGCCATTCGACCACGCGCGAGGCCAGGTCGCTGGCCGCGCCGTCGTTCATGCCGGCGGCGCGGAACAAGGCCTTGAGCACCTCGGGCGAGGCCGCGTTGAAATCGACCTTGCCGGTTTCGTCGACGATGCGGATGCCGACCTTGGCGTCCTCGTACTGGAGCGGATACACGCGCCCGTCGGGAATCCAGCGCCGGTCCGGCGACGGCGTGAGCAGCGCGTAGATGGCGCGGTTGATGCCCGCCTCCGCCGCGTAATGCGCGCGCAGCTGGGCGAACTGGTAGCGCGCCTGCAGGCCTTCGTTGCGCGCCAGCAGCGCATAGCCGCCGAGCACGATCGCCAGCAGGGTGCAGGCCCACAGCACCACCAGCAGCGCGACGCCGCGCTGGCGTGCCGGGCTCGCGCTGGCCTGGCGCCTGCTCATCGCGTCACCGGCTGGCGGCGCAGGCCACGCAGCAGGTCCATCTGCTGGCCGGCGGTGGGATCGATGCGCAGCGGCGCATCCAGCCGCGGCCAGTCGTGCAGGCCGTCGAGCTTCAGCTCCACGCGCACCACGCGCGGCAGCAGGCGCGGGTCCGGCCAGGTCGCCTGCCAGGTGCCGGGCTGGTCGGGCAGGTCCGGCGTGCGATAGCTGAAATGTCCTTCGCGCACGTCGTCCATCAGCACTTCGGGCTCGCCCAGCGGCCTGGGGTTGCTGCCGTCGGGCGGCAACAGCGCGAAGCGCACTTCCAGCCGCGAGCCGCCTTTGTCGTTGGACACGAGTTTCCACTCCTGCAGCTGCGGCCCCAGCTTGCCCAGATAACCCGGCAGCGGCGCGACGAAGCGCATGCTCTGCGCATCGCCGGTGAAATAGATACTGTCTCCGTTCTGATCGCGACCCTGCGGCACCGCCGCAATCTGGGTCAGTTCCTGGCGCATGAACTGCTGGGCCGAACGCAACTGGTCCAGCCGCTCCACCGCGATCGAACCGGAACGCACGCTGCGCGTGGCGGTGCGCACGCCCGAATACACGCCCAGCAGCAGCAGTGCCATCAGCGCCAGCGCGCCCAGCACTTCGAGCAGGCTGAAGCCGCGCTGCCTGCGGTGGCAACAGGGAATAGAGAATAGGGAATCGGAAAGCGGCGAACGGCCAGCCGGAGCGTCGCACGCCGTCCCCGATTCTCTATTCTCTATTCCCCATTCCCCGCTCTTCATCACTGCGGCCCATTCGGCGGCATGGTCAGGCGCAGCGTGCTGAAGTGCGCGGTGCGCTCGCTGCGGCCCTGCCCCCACAGCACGTCCAGATCCAGCTTGGTCAATACCAGCGAGGACAGCTGCTGCTGCGGGTCGACGTCGACCGGCGTCCACGGCGTCACCGTCAGGCGCCAGCGGTATTGCTGGTCGAAGCGGCCTTCGCTGCGGCCGGGCTTGAGCGGCCCTTCGGCATCGACGGTATCGAGCAGGCTGTGCGCCCACAGCGCGGCGCGGGTGTAGTCGGCGGCGTTGTTGGTCAGGCCGATCGAGCCGCCGGTGACGCGCATCAGCGCGGTGAAGGCGATCGCCAGCAGCAGGATCGCGGCGATCACTTCCAGGAGGCTGAAGCCCCCGCTGCGCGTCGCTACCGGCGGTTTCACGTCGTCACCACACTCACCGCGCCGGTCAGCCACGACACATTGACCTGCCACTTGCGCTGCTCGCGCTGCAGGGTGATGTGGCCGCCGGTGGAGCTGCCGTCCGGAAAGAAGCGGATGCGGCCGGTAGTGCTGTTGGGCTGGTCTTCCTTGGCGCTGGTGATCGAGAGCTTCATGCCCGAGGGCAGGCGCACGTCGCGATGGTCGGCGCCTTTGTAGGTGTTCTTGCGGATGTCGACGTCGAACACCTGCTCCTTGCCGGTGACGATCGCCTGCGCGCGCGTGGCGCGCAGCGCCGCGGCCATTTCGACGCTGGCCGCATTCACGCGCGCGCTGGCCAGGCCTTGCGAGACCGACACGGAAACCGCCGCCGCCGCGATCCCGATCAGCAGGATCACGGCGAGCATTTCCAGCAGGGTGAAGCCGTGTGCGCGCGAAGCGCGCAGGGAACGGGCAACGGGGAACGGGAAACGGGAAAAAGCGGCGGTGCGTACCGCCGCTCCTTGTTCCCCGTTCCCCGTTCCCCGTTCCCCTTTCATCGCTTACTGCCAGTTGCCCACGTCGGCGTTGTAGCCGTCGCCGCCGGGCTGGCCGTCCTGGCCGTAGAAGATGAGGTCGAAGTTGCCGTGCTCGCCGGGGTACTTGTAGCCGAAGGCATGGCCCCAGGGATCCTTGAGCTCCGATTCCTTCGCATACGGACCCTGCCAGTTGCGCGCATTGGCCGGCTTGGCGATCAGGTCCTGCAGCTGCTGCGGCGGCGAGCCGTTGTCCAGCGCGTAGTTCTCGACCTTCTGGCTGAGCGTGGTGAGCTGCGCCTTGCCGGCGCCGTACTTGCCCTTGTCCACGTTCTTGCCGACCTGGGTCACCACCACCGCGCCGATGATGCCGATCAGCACGATCACCGCGAGCATTTCCAGCAGGGTGAAGCCGCTGGTACGGCGGGGAATAGAGAATCGGGAATCGGGAATCGGAAAAGCAGTGCGCCGCGCGGTACGGCGGTTTTCCCTATTCCCTACTCCCGATTCCCGATTCCCGACAACGAAACGTTTCATGACGTGATTCCCTCTCATTGAATATTGCTGGTAAGACTGAGCAGCGGCAGCAGGATCGCCGCCATGATGATGGCCACCAGGATGGTCATCACGATGGTCAGCGCCGGCACCAGCGCGGCGAGCAGGCGGTCGATCGCGCGCTTGCTCTCCAGTTCGAAGGTGTCGGCCACCTTCAGCAGCATCGTGTCGAGCTGGCCGGCCTCCTCGCCCACCTGCACCATCTGCAGGGCCAGCCGCGGGAAGCGCTGCGACTGGGCCAGCGCAAGGCTCAGACCCGAACCACCCTTCACTTGTTCCGCAGCCTGGGCCAGCGCCTCGTCCAGGGCCCGGTTGGAGGTGACCTGGCGGGCGATGGTGAGCGCCGACAGCAGCGGCACGCCGTTCTTGACCAGGGTGCCCAGGGTGCGGGCGATGCGGGCGGTCTCGACCTTCAGCAGCAGCGGGCCGACCACCCGCTTCTGCAATAACTTGCCGTGCCAGGCCAGGCGGTAGGCCGGGTCGCGCATGCGCGCGCGCCACACGAAGATGCCGCCGCCGATCAGCAGCACCAGCAGCCACCACCACGACTGGATCAGGTTGCCCAGCGCCAGCACCGCCTGGGTGATCAGCGGGATCGGCACCTGCATGTCCTCGAAGATCGGCACGAACTGCGGCACCACATAGGCCAGCAGCAGCACCAGCGAGCCGAGCACGCCGACCATCAGGAAGGCGGGATAGATCAGCGCATTGACGATGCTGCCGCGCAATTGCTGGCTGCGCTCGAGGTAGTCGGCCAGGCGGCGCAGGGTGTCTTCGAGCGAACCGCCGGCCTCTCCCGCGCGCACCAGGCTGATGTAGAGCTTGGGAAACACGCCGTGCTCTTCGTCGAAAGCCTGCGACAGCGTGGTGCCGCCGCGCACGCGGTCGCGCACGCGCTCGATCAGCTTCCTGGCGCGCTCGCCCTCGGGCAGGTCCAGCAGGATGCCCAGCGCGCGGTCCAGCGGCTGGCCGGCGCCCAATAGCGTGGCCAGCTGGTGGGTGAACTGCGCCAGCTGGTCGCCGGTGAACGGCCCGCGCTTGAACAGGCCGCCGAAGCTGCCGGTGCTGCCGGCCTCGTTGGCGGGGCGCGCTTCCAGCGGGGTGTGGCCCTGGTCCTGCAGGCGCGCGATCACCTCGTCGACGCTGGCCGCTTCCATTTCGCCGTGCAGGATGTCGCCGGTGTCGCTGACGGCGCGGTAGTGGAACTGGCTCATGTGCCGCTGCCGCTCGCGCGGGGAATAGGGAATAGGGAATGGGGAATAGGGAGCAGCGCGGCGCAAGCCTTGGAAGCTGGGGCGGCAGATCTTTCATAGGGCGCATGGAATAACGGCAGCGTCGGACCTTGCGCCGATTTCCTATTCCCTATTCCCCATTCCCGGCTCTCAGCCCTCCTGCGTGACACGCAACACCTCCTCGAGCGTGGTGATGCCCGCCACGGCCTTGGCGATGCCGTCCTCGTACATGGTGCGCATGCCCTCGGCGCGCGCCTGGCGCTCGATCTCGCCGGCGTCGGCGCGCTGCATCACCAGGCGGCGCAGCGGGTCGGACATCACCAGGAACTCCATGATGGCGCGGCGGCCGCGGTAGCCGGTGGGATTGGCCGCGCTGCTGCCGGGCTTCCACAGCCGGATCGGGCGCTCGTCGGTGTACTTGTGCAGCTCGAACTGCTCGATCACCTCGGGCAGCGCTTCGTAAGGCGTCGCGGTTTCCGGATCCAGCCGGCGCACCAGGCGCTGCGCCAGGATGCCGTTGACGGTGGAACCGAGCAGATAGTCTTCGACACCCATGTCCAGCAAGCGCGTGATGCCGCCCGCGGCGCTGTTGGTGTGCAGGGTGGACAGCACCAGGTGGCCGGTGAGCGCGGACTGGATCGCGATGCGGCAGGTTTCCAGGTCGCGCATTTCGCCGATCATGATCACGTCCGGATCCTGGCGCACGATCGAGCGCAGGGCGCCAGCGAAGTCCAGCCCGATCTGCGGCTTCACCTGGATCTGGTTGATGCCTTCGATCTGGTATTCGACCGGGTCCTCGACGGTGATGATCTTCACGTCCGGCGTGTTGATCTTGCCCAGCGCGGTGTACAGCGTGGTGGTCTTGCCCGAGCCGGTGGGGCCGGTGACCAGCAAAATGCCGTGCGGGCGCTCCAGCACGTCGACGAAGCGCTGCTGGAAAGCGGAAGTGAAACCCAGGGTGGAGAAATCGAACACCACCGATTCGCGGTCGAGGATACGCATCACCACCGACTCGCCGAAGCTGGTCGGCACGGTGGACACGCGCAGGTCCAGTTCCTTGCCCTGCACGCGCAGCTGGATGCGGCCGTCCTGTGGCAGGCGCCGCTCGGCGATGTTGAGCTTGGCCATGATCTTGACGCGCGAGATCACCGCGGCGGTGGAACTGGACGGCGGCGCTTCCACTTCGTGCAGCACGCCGTCGATGCGGTAGCGCACTTTCAGGCGGTTCTCGAACGGCTCGATGTGCACGTCCGAGGCGCGCTGTTCCACCGCGCGCTGCAGAATCAGGTTGACCAGGCGGATCACCGGCGCTTCGGAGGCCAGGTCGCGCAGATGCTCGACGTCGTCCTCCACCGCGGCGCCACCGTCGAGGTTCTCCACGATGGTGCCCATGGCGGAGCGGCCGGAGCCGTAATAACGCTCGATCAGGTCGTCGATTTCCGAGCGCAGGCCGATGCGCAGCGTGACCGGCCGCCCGGCGGCCAGTTCCACCGCCTGCAGCGGATAGGGGTCGGCCGGATCGGACACCAGCAGGGCCAGGCCGTCGTCGCCGTCGCGCACCGGCACCACGTGGTGCAGCTTGAGGAAGCGCGGGGACAGGTCCAGCTCCGCCGGCGGCAACTCCGGCGCCTCGCGCGCGGCGAGCAGGGGCGTGTGCAGCAATTCGGACCAGGCCTCGGCCAGGTCGCGCTCGGACACCAGGCCCAGGCGGGCCATCAGCGCCGTCAGCGTGCCCTCGGGCGACTCTTCATGCAGCCGCCGCGCGCGCGCCAGATCGCTGTCTTTCAGCCGCCCCCGCGCCACCAGCAGGTCGCATACCGCGGCTTCGCGGTTGCTTTCTGCGGCTCCATCGCCGGGCGCCGGCTTGGCCACTGCCGACATCACACACCCCACATCTCAAGTCCAGGTCGCGCCCGCGATGCTCCGTGCATCGCCCCTGCCGGGCGAGTGAAGCGCCATTGTTAACACAACCATCGTGGCAGTGGCGAGCATGCTCCCGCGGCACTGAGATGTCGTAAGAAAAAGGCAAAAATATCTGTCTTAATCGGACAATAGAGCAGTGCAGCGCAGCATCGGACCATCGCGCCGATGCCGCGCCGCGGCTTTCTCCTTATGCCTTAAAGACCTATGCCCAGGCCCATGCCTCCGGCGGTTTCGCCGCCCCCGGCGATCGCCGTGCCCAGGGTCAACCGCGCCCGCGAACTGATCTGCCGCGAAAAGCCGACCGACAGCGCCCCTTGGCCGCGATAGCCGCCCACCGCCACCCCCAGGCTGTTGCCATCGAAGCCCTGCGTGCTGGAGGACATCAGCGACATCGCCACGCCGATCGCGCCGACGCGGTTGATGCGCGTGTCGAGCGTATTGAACTGGTCGTCGACGTGGCGGCGCAGGTCGTCCAGCTCGCGGCGGCTGGCGAGATTGCCGAGTTTCTGGTCGGTATAGGCCTTGGCCTGGGTCAGGGTCTGGCGATCGCCGGCGTCGGCGTAGCTCTTGGCCGTGCTCAGCGCTTCCTGCACCTGGCTGCCGGTAGCGGCCGCCGGGTCGGGGGTGTAGCCGATGGCCGGGCCTGGATCCTTGGCGCTGCCGGCGGCCACGCGCTGATCGAGCGCGGCAAGGCGGCTGCTCAACTCGCCGAGGCCGACATTGATGCTGCCCACCGAGCTGCCGAGCACGCTCTGCAGCTGGCTCAGGTTCACCGCATCGGTCGCCTGCGTGCCTGCGGCGACGTCGGTGATCTGGCGTTCGGCGCCGGCGCTGCCCACCGACACCGTGTTCGCGCGCAAGGCTTTCGAGCCGGCGCCGAGCGCGACGCTGTTGACCATGCTGGCGCTGCTGTCGGCGCCCAGCGCCACACCCGACGCGCCGGTGACGGTCGCTTCCGAACCGATGGCGACCGCCTTGTCGGCACGCGCCTTGGCCAGCGAACCCAGCGCTGCGCTATCCGCGCCGGAAGCTTCCGCGCCCGCGCCGAAAGCCGAGGCTCCCACTCCGGCGGCGCTGGCGCCCGCACCGACGGCGGTACCGAGGATGCCGCTGCTGGTGGCCGCCGCTTCGATCGGCGCCCCCGCATCGTCCGTCAGCACCAGCTTTCCATCGCCGTCCAGCGCGCGGCCACCGATGGCGACGCTGCCGGCGGCGGTCGCCTGCGCGCTCTCGCCGTAGGCCGTGCTGGCCAGGCCGGATGCCACGGAGCCGAAGCCCGCCGCGGTCGCATAGCCGGCATTGGTGCTGGCGCCGCTGCCGAAGGCCGAGGCGCCATAGCCGAACGCGCTGGCATTCGCGCCCACCGCCGCGCTGTTCGCATCGTTGGCGAAGCTGCGGTAACCCATCGCCACGCTTTCGCTGGCGTTGGCGATGCTGCTGGCGCCATACGCGCTGGCGGCAACGCCCAGCGCGGCGCTGCCGGCGCCGGTGGTGGTGGCGTCGGCCTGGTCGGCCAGCGCGTTCTCGCCCAGCGCCGTACCGCGGTCGCCGTTGGCCGTGGCTCCGGCACCGCCGGTGGTGGTGCCGGTGGGCGCGTTCTGCGCCGACGCATCGGTCATCCCGTACAGCGCCAGGCAGGCTGCCAAGACGGACACACGCAAAGCCGAGGATGCACGGCGGTTGTCGTTGCAAGATTTGTTCATCGGAATGGCACTCCTCAAAGGTCGGACAGGCGCGCGCAGCGCCGCTGCGCACTCGCGCGGCGGCGCTGCGGCGCTGCTGTTACATGCTGTAGGTGGCCTGCAGGCTCACGTTGGCGTAGGGCCGCAGGCCCACCAGCTTGATGAAGTAGGAACCCGCCGCAGGACGCGCCACCACCACGCTCTCGCTGTTGCCGGGATGCACGGAGAGGTAGGAATAACTCGTCGGCATCGGCTCGTTGCCTGCGCGCACCACCAGCGAAACGTCGCCGGTGCCGCCGAAGCTGCGGATGTTCAGCGAGCGCGCGCCGGGCGGCACGGTCAGCAGATAGAGCCGCTCGCTGCCTGCCGCACCCGCCAGCGCGGGCAAGGCCTTGCCGCTGTCGAGTTCGATGAAGGCCGTGCCGCCATTGCCGCCCTGGCGCCAGCTGGCGTACTGCCTGGCCAGCTCCGCGTCGGAGAGACACGCATTGAGGCTGCTCGCCTGCACGGCATTCAGCAGGCCGATGCGGGCCAGCATGGCGGCATGGCCACGTATACCCGCCGCATAGTCGCCCACGGTGGCGGACGTGGTCGCGAGCATCTTCGCCTGCGCCGCGATATTCGCGCCCACGATCACGCCGCCCGGCACCCAGGTCGGCACGCCGGTATCGCAGGTACCGAGCAATTGGCCGCCGCTGTTGACGCGCCAGCCTTCGTCCAGGAACAGCGACGGGGTCAGGTCCAGGTCGATATGGCCTTTCAGATCGGGACTCAATGCGAATTCCATCAGCGCATTGGGCGAAAGACGCGTGTCGAAATGCGAGAAGGAAGAACCGGGCCGCACCGTCCTGGGCGCATAGAGCTGCACGTAGCCGGACGGATCGATGCCCGCCGGCACCGCGCGCATGGCCACGCTCAAGCCGGCGAGATTCCCCTTGAGTACATCGCCCTCGGCCTGCTCCAGCAGCAAAGTCGGAATCGTGACCGCGACACCGGCGCCGGCATGGATCGAGACGTCAGGCCCGGCCGGGTCGTACGCGAGGATCGCGCCGGTGGCTCCGGCCGCCTGCGCGAAGCGCGCCTTCGTCACGCCGTCGCAGGTGCCGGTGTCGATCAGCGCGATATGGCCCGCCACCGCGGCGGCGTTGTCGAAAGCGCTGCAGCCTTGTGCATTGCTTCCGGTCACCGCGCGTACCACGGTTCCGCTGAAATTGGCGGGAGTCGCCGCCGGGCCAAGCGCCAGCGGGGAGAAGCCGTACTCCTTGGCAATCGCCGCAGGCGCGGTCACCTGCAACGCGTTGCGCGTACCCAGCGCCAGCGGCGCATGGGCCCTGACGTTAGCGCCGGTGAAGACGAGATGCCCATCGTTCAACGCCGAGCTGGCGCGTTCGGCGTTGGACATGTCGTACCACCGCCTGCCCTTGGCATTGTCGTAGGCAAACAGCGAATAGATGTCGGGCACTGGCGTACCATCGCCGTCCATCGCCGGCGCTCCGGTTTCCACATCGCCGAAGCCGAGAAAGCCGAGGCCGTGCGCCATCTCGTGCAATACGACGTTGAGGAAGTTGCTCTGGCCGCGCGGTGTGTTGCCGTCCAGGCCTAAGTACCAGCCCGACCCTTCCAGGCATCCCGGCGTGCCGATCGCGCCATTGAACGCGGCATTGATGTCCACCGCCCCGGGAGTCAGATCCCGCCCGCTCAACGCCTTGGCCAAAGCGATGTGATAAGCGACACCCGGCCGGATACCCGCCCCCGAAGCGAAAGTAAAAATGTTGGCGGGGCCTGCCTGGCCCAGCGTTGCGCCATCGGCAGTACATGCCAGCTTCTTGAACGAAGCGCCCACGATGATCGGTGGGCGGCTCTTCAGCACGCTGCCCCACAGCGAGGCCGCATATTCGAAGACGATGCGCGCCTGCTCGCCGCGGGTCTTGCCGGGGTTGCCGCCGACGGGCGCCGCGGCGGCCGGATCGTCCAGTCCCGTGCCGGTACCGACATCGCGATTGTTGATGCGGATTTCCGCCGGCGCCGCACCCGCTGCGGCCATCAGACCGCCGGCCAGCAGCATCAGCCATGGTTTGCGCCGGCTCATGGGGTGGCCTCCGGCGCGGCAGCGGCGGCACCGGCCGCGTGATGCATGCGATATTCGCCATCTGCACCGCGCTCCATCACCAGCCGGCTCTGCAAGCGGTCGGGGAGTGTCGCGATCTTGCCCTTGCTGCCGTTGCCGAGATCGACTTCGCGCCAACGCAGGCGCTCGTCGGCCTTCGCCGGCGTGCCGAGCGCGCGCAGCAAGGCCTGATCCCCTTGCGTGGCGCGCTGCAGCCGCGCCATCTCCGCGTCGGTGGGCGCGCGCAGTTCGCCGGTAAGCGGGTCGCGGAAGACGACCTGATGGCTTTGCGTCGCCGCCGGCGCCTTCGCCGGCTGCTCCGCCGCCGATGCCGCCGTCGCCAGAAGCGCGATCAGCGCCAGGCCCAGAGCGTGCGTGCTTGTCTCGTTCTTCAAAACCTGTACTCCTCAATCCGATGAAGTGCGCCGCGCGGAAACTGCTGGGGCGCGGACGTTCGAGCGGCCGCACTTGCCCGCCGCCGGCGGAGGCCGGCGGTGCGGTCGAAGGGCGATGGAACATGCCGCGCGACCGTGGGGTATCCGGCCGCGCGCGATGGCGAAACGCTCGATCTCCATGCTCGAGCAGACCCGGCATGGCGACCCGATTATGGACAGCGAAGTCCGTGAAGTGCCTTCACGGTTCGTCGACTTTCGGACATTTCTTAAGGAGCAAGTGCCGCTATAAAAAAGGCCGGTGCATGGCGCACCGGCCTTGGTGAAGCTGACCAGCTTGCGGCATCAGGCGGATAGTTCTGCGCCCGATGCGAGGTTTTACCAGCCCACGCCCAGGCCGACGCCGCCCGAGCTTTCCCCACCACCCGCCACCGCCGCGCCGAAGGTCAGATTCGCCCGCGGCGACAGCTGCCTGGAATAACCCACCGACAAGGCAGCCTGCCCGCGGTAGCCACCGACACCCACGCCCACGCGGTTCTCCGTATTGATGCCCTGCGTGCTGAAGGACATCTGCGCCATCGCCGTGCCCATCGCGCCGACGCGGCTCACGCGCGTATTGACCGAGCGGAACTGCCCGTCGACGTGTTCGCGCAGGGCGCTGAGGTCGCTGCTGCTGGCGAAGCTGCCGAGCTTCTGGTCGGTGTAGGCCTTCGACTGCGTCAGCGTCTGGCGGTCGCCGGCATCGGCATAGCTCTTGGCGGTGGTCAGCGCTTCGTCCACCTGGCCGACGTTCGCCGCATCCGTGGCCTGCGTACCGGCGGCGACGTTGACGATCTGCCGCTGCGTGGCCGCATTGCCGACCGACACGGTATTGGCGCGATCGGCCACCGCCCCCTGGCCCAGCGCCACCGCACCGGCGGCGCTGGCGGATGCGCCCTGGCCTATGGCCGTGGCCGAGGCGGCGGTGACGTTGGCGCTTTCGCCGACCGCCACCGCATTGGTGGCGACGGCGGCGATCGTGCTGTTGGCGCCGACCGCCGTGCTGCCATCCGCGTTGACCTTCGCGTTGCCGCCGATCGCGGTGTCGTTGGGACCGGCCGCGTAACTGTCGCTGCCGATCGCCGTGCCGTGATCCCCGCCGGCAGCCGCGCCCGCACCGAGCGCGACGCCCTTCGAACCCGTTGCGACACTCGCCGGCCCTGTGCCATCCACCGCCAGGCGGCCGCCGAAACTGCCGTCGCCGGTGGTCACGCGCTGATCCAGCGCGGTGAGGCGGTTATTGAGATCGCCGATGCCCGCGTAGATGTTGCTGACCGAGCCATTGAGAGCGCCGATCGCGTCGAACACGCTGGTATAGCTGCCGCCCTGCACGGTGAAGGCGCTGGCGACCAGGGCGCCGTTGCCGTCAACGTCCGCGTTGCCGCCGATCAGGCGCAGCACGTCCCGCACCTGGCCAACCGTCACCGCATCGTCGCGCCGCGCGCCGGCCTTGAGGTTGGACAGGCGCGTGCCGCTGGCGCCGGCCAGGGTGGCCTGGCTCTTGTCGGCCGCGTCGTACGTCAGCGCATTGCCGACGCTCGCGCTTACCGCGCCCTGCAGCTGGGCGAGGTTCACCGCATCGGTGCCTTGCGTGCCGGCGGCGACGTTGGCGATCTGCCGCTCCGCGCCGGCCTTGCCCACCGACACGGTGTTGGCGCGCGTGGCCTGCGAGCCGGCGCCCAGCGCCACGCTCGATGCCGCGGTGGCGGAAGAGCCGTAGCCGATGGCGACGGATTGCGAGCCGCTGGACGTCGCCAGCGTGCCGAGTGCCGTGCTCAGCGAGCCGGAGGCTTCGGCGCCCAGACCGTAAGCGGAAGCGCCCAGCGCGCTGGCCTTGGCACTCGCACCCACCGCGGTGCCGCCGACACCGGCGCTGGTGGCGGCCGTGGTAATCGGCTGGCCGTTCGCATCGTTCAACAAGGCCGCACCGTCTTCGTCGACCGCGTTGCCGCCAACCGCCACGCTCGCGGCGCCTGCCGCCTGGGCATTCGCACCGAACGCCGCGCTGTTCTTGCCAGAGGCGACCGCGCCATAACCGGCTGCCGTCGCATAGTCGGCATTGGTGTTGGCGCCGCTGCCGAAGGCCGAGGCGCCCACGCCGAAGGCGTTGGCATTCGCACCCACCGCCGTCCCGTTCGCATCGTTGGCAAAGCTGCGATAACCCACCGCCACGCTCTCTTCGCCGTTGGCGATGCTGCTGGCGCCGGAGGCCACGCTGTGCACGCCGAACGCCGCAGCATCGTCGCTGCCGTCCTTCGCGCCGTCGGCGGCGAAGTAATGGCTGGCCGTCGTGCCCTGCACGGCCGTATCGAGCTGCTGCTTGTTCACCGCATCCGTGGCCTGCGTGCCGGCCGCGACATTGGCGATCTGCCGCTCCGCGCCGGCCTTGCCCACCGACACGGTGTTGGCGCGCGTGGCCTGCGAACCCGCGCCCAGCGCCACGCTCGACGCCGTGGTCGCCGACGAGCCATAGCCGATAGCGACGGATTGCGAACCGCTCGCCGCCGCCAGGGTGCCGAGCGCCGTGCTCAGCGAGCCGGAAGCTTCGGCGCCCAGACCGAACGCGGAAGCGCCCAGCGCGCCCGCCCTCGCACTCGCACCGACCGCCGTGCCGCCGACACCCGCGCTGCTCGCCGCGGTAGTGATCGGCTGGCCGTTCGCATCGTTCAACAAGGCCGCGCCGTCTTCGTCGACCGCGTTGCCGCCGATCGCCACGCTGCCAGCACCGGCCGCCTGCGCACCCGCGCCGAACGCCGCACTGTTCTTGCCGGAAGCGACCGCGCCGTAACCCGCCGCCGTCGCATAGTCCGCATTGGTATTCGCACCATTGCCGAACGCAGACGCACCGATGCCGAACGCATTGGCATTCGCACCCACCGCCGTGCCGTTCGCATCGTTGGCGAAACTGCGATAACCCACCGCCACGCTCTCCGCGCCATTGGCGATGCTGCTGGCGCCCTGCGCGGTGGCGCCGATGCCGAAGGCCGCGCTGCCTGCGCCGATTGCCGTGCTGTCCTGCGCATCGGCCAGCGCGTTCTCGCCCACCGCGGTGCCGCGCTCGCCGTTGGCGGTGGCGCCGGTGCCGGCGGTGGTGGTGCTCTGCGCCAGCGCGCCGCCGGCACACAGCGCCATGCACGCGGCCAGGGGTGCCGCCAGCACCGAGGCGCGCAGGCGCCGGGAGGCACCGCGCCTGCCGCGGGCGCTGGCCAGCTCGCTGGCGACGACCAGCACGCCGAGCGACGCATTCCAGACCTTGCTGTAAATCTTGTTCACGAGTGGCACTCCCTGATGTCGTCCGGGCACGCGCCCGCGGCGGCGCGTTCGCGCGCCACGGTCCATGCCGCTGCATTCATCGGGGGCGCCGTCGCGGCGTCCCCCGCTTGCGTTCCATGGAATGCGGCAGCGCGGATACCGCGATGCCGCATCGCTCTTACAGGCTGTAGCTGGCCTGCACGCTCACCCCGGCGTAGGCCTTGTCGCCCGCTACCTTGATGAAATACGTGCCGGCCGCGGGCCGCGCGGTAAGCACGGTTTCGCTGTTGCCCACGTGCACCGAGCGGTAGTCGTTGCTGGCCGCGGTCGGCTCGGCGCCGGCCTTGACGTACAGCGACACGTCGCCGGACCCGCCGAAGGTGCGGATGTTCAGCGTGCGCGCGTTGGCCGGAACCACCAGCGTGTAGATGCGCTCGCTGCCGGCCGCGCCGGCCTGTGCGGTCAGCGTCTGGCCGTTGGCCATGTCCACCACCGCCGGTGCGCCGGTGCCGCCCTGGCGCCAGTTGTCGTACTGTTTGGCGATTTCCGCATCGCTGAGGCAGGCATTGAGGCTGCTGGCCTGCGGCGCGGTGAGCAGGCCGTCGGTGGCGAGCTTGGCCGCATGCGCGCGGATCGCCGCCGCGTAGTCGCCCACCGTGGCCGAAGCCTTGGCCAGCTTCTTCGCTTCCGCGGAGATATTGGCGCCGACGATCACGCCGCCCGGCACCCAGGCCGGCACGCCGGTGTCGCAGGTGCGCAGCAGCTGGCTGCCGCCGTTGACGCGCCAGCCTTCGTCGATGAACAGCGACGGCGTCAGGTCCACGTCGATATGGCCCTTCAGGTCCGCGCTTTCGGCGTATTCCATCAGTGCGTTCGGCGACAGGCGCGTGTCGAAATGCGAGAACGACGAACCCACCACCAGGGTCTTGGGCGCGTAGATCTGCACATTGCCTGCCGCGTCGATGCCGGCCGGCACCGTGCTCATGGCGATGGCCAGGCCGGCGAGGTTGGCCTTCAGCGTGATGCCGGAGTTCTGCGATACCGCCACCACCGGGATATTGATCGGCGCACCGCCATCGCCTACCGGCGTGATCAGATCGTTGCCGGCCTGGTTGTTGGCGATGACCATGCCGGTGGCGCCGGCCGCTTCGGCATTGCGCGCCTTCACCGCGAAGCCGCAGGTGCCGCGATCCACCAGGGCGATATGGCCGGCCACGGCGGCAGCGTTGTCGAACGCCGCGCAGCCTTCCGCATTCGCGCCGGTGACCGCGCGCACCACGCTGCCGTTGAAGTTGGCCACGCTGGCCGCCGGCCCGAACTGCGCCTGGCCGTACAGGTATTCGCCGGCGGCGGCGGCCGGCGCGCTCACCATCAGCGCAGCGCGCGTGCCCAGCGCCAGCGGCGCATCGGCCTTGACCTTCGGGCCGGTAAAGACCAGATGGCCATCGTTCAAGGCGGAGCTGACGCGCTGGGCGTCGGTCATGTCGTACCACTTCATGGCCGCGCCGTTGTCGTACACGTAGCTGGAATAGATGTCCGGGCGCGCCACGCCGTCGTTGCCCAGCAGCGGCTTGCCGGTGGTGAGATTGTTGAAGCCGGAGAAGCCCAGGCCGTGCGCCATCTCGTGCAGCATCACGTTGAGGAAGTTGGACTGGCCGGCCGGCGTGTTGCCGTCCAGGCCGAAGTACCACTGCATGCCTTCCAGGCAGCCCGGCGTGCCCATGGCGCCGTTGAACTGCATCTGCACGTCGGCGTTGTTGGGGCTGGTGTCTTCGCCGACCAGGGTGTTGGCCAGTGCGATGTGGTACCAGGTGTCGGCCTTGGCGCCGGCCGGCAGGTTGGTGGCGCTGAAGGCGGTGATCGACAGCGCGCGCGAGGAACCGAGCGTGCCGCCGGTGGCGGTGCAGGCGAGTTTCTGGAAGCTGGCGTTGATGTCGATCGGCACGCCGCTCTTGAGCACCGCGCTCCACAGCGAGGCGGCGTAGTCGAAGGCGATGCGCGCCTGCTCGCCGCGGGTCACGCCGGGATTGCCGCCGATCGGCGCGACCGGCGTGGGATCGTCCAGGCCTTTGCCGGTGCCGGCGTCGAGATTGATGATGCGGATGTCCGCGGCGGCGGCGGCGCTGGCCAGGCCGAGCAGGCCGGTGGCGAGCAGGGCCTTGAACAGAGGCTTGCAGGCGATCATTGCGACACCTCCGGCGCCACGGCGCGCTGTTCGTCGCCAGCGTGGTGCACGCGGTACTTGCCGTCGGCGCCGCGTTCGGCCACCACCGAGGTTTCCAGGCTCTGCGGCACGTCCATCACGGTGACTTCCAGCCCCGTGCTCAGGCGCACCTTGCGCAGCGTGGCGCGCGCATCGGCTTCGGTGGCCGGACCGATCGACGGCTGCGTGGCGGCTTCCTGTGCGGCGATGCGCGACAGCTCGGCCAGTTCCGCTTCGGTCGGCGTGCGTGTGCGGCCAGTGGCCGGATCGCGGAAGGTCACCTGCTGGTTCTGCGTCGACGCCGGCGCGGCCGTGCGTCCCTCCCCCGCCATGCTTGCCGTGGCGAACACCGCCATCAGCAACAGGCCCATGGCCTGGATCTTTCCCGTGTTTTCCATCTGTACTCCTCCCATAGGCGGCGGAACCGTCGGCCGGCTCCGCGAACAACAGCGCAGGCAGCGAAGGCCGGCGCCGACTTTTCGATGGCCGAGCGCGTACGCCCGGCCTGCGGTGTGGGTTGCAGCGATGCGTCTGGAGCGGCCGCACGCGTCCGCCGATGGCTGGCGCCTTCGGTGTGCAGATCGAACGAATGGCCGTCCGCGGCTACCGGCGAAGGCAGCCGTGATTCAGAACGGAAGGTTTAATGCGGGCGTATTCGCCATCGGCCGCCATGGCCGGATCCAGGACAAAGAACGCCGAAGGCCGGCAGCGGCCCTTGCTCATGTGCCATGTGTTTTCCCCTCGATAGCGTTGCGCTTCGAATCGGACACGTGCACATGGCCCCCGCCATGCTTCCTTAAGATGCGACACGTCCTTCGCGATGCGTGATGCGTGCGTCAAATCATTGGCGCGTTGGCGAAACTATCAGTGCCTTCTTGCGTGCGTCAATAAGAAATTGCGAAATTTCTTATCTGATTAGGACATCGCTGTAGCGGCCATAAAAAAGGCCGGCGCATTGCGCGCCGGCCTTCGCTGTTTCTACCGCTGCACAAGCTCAACTCAAGGCTGCGCGCCCGCCGCCTGCACCGCCGCATAGGCATTGAGAATGCCCGCGCCGATCGGCTTGCTGCCGCTGGCCGCCACGTGCGGCGCGCTCGCCGACGACTTCAGCAGCGAAGCGATCTGCGTGGAGCTGAGCAGCGACTTGCCCAGCGACAGGCGATAGCTCTGCATCAGCGCCACCGCGCCGGCCACGTGCGGCGTGGCCTGCGAGGTGCCGGCCATGCCGCCGTAGGTGGAACCGGACGGCGTGGTGGTGCCGGAGTCGATGGTCGACCAGATGAAACCGGTGGTCGCCTGCGTGCCGCTGGAACCGTCGTTGGCGTACACGCCGCCGCCCGGCGCGGCGAGCGTGATGCCCTTGCCGTAGTTGGAGTAGAACGCGCGGCGGCTGGTGATGCCGGTGGCGGCCACGGCAACCACGCCCGGGCAGCTGGCCGGCGAGAAGCCGGACACATTGGCGTTGCTGTTGCCCGCCGCCACCACCACGGTGGCGCCGCGGCTGATCGCGCCGCTGATCGCCTTGCCGGTCACGCTGCTGGAGGTGCAAGTGCCGCTGCCGCCCAGGCTCATGCTGATCACCTTGGCCGGGTTGGCATTGTCCGGCACGCCGTTGACGTGGCCGCCCGAGGCCCAGGTGATGGCGTCGGCGATGTCGCTGTCGTAGCCGCCGCAGTGGCCGAGCACGCGCACCGGCAATACCTTGGCGCCAAACGCCGTACCGACCATGCCGGTGGTGTTGTTGGTCTTCTCGCCGCCGGCGGTGCCGAACACGTGGGTGCCGTGCCAGCTGCTGTCTTCGGCCGGATGGGTGGAATCCACGCAGCCGCCGTTGCTGGCGAGGTACTTGCTGCCGGTGGTCCAGTCGCCGGTATCCCAGCCGCCGGCCACGCGGCCGTCGGTGCTGCGGCCGGAGACCAGGGCGGTGCTGGTGAAGTCGTAGCCGGCGTTGGCCAGGGTCAGGTCCAGATCCGGATGGTTGGTGACGCCGGTATCGAGGCTGGCGATGATCACGCCGGTGCCGTCGGCCAGGGTCCACGCCTGCTTGATGTTGGCGCCGCCCCAGTTGGCCACGCTGGTGCCCAGGCTGGCGTCGGCGAAGGCCGCGCCGCCGGCGGCAAGGTAATCCCACTGGTAGCCGGCGAAGTACTGGTCGTTCGGCGTGGTGAAGGTGGCCGCGCCCTGCGGCAGCACCACCTTGCTGGGCTTGTCCAGCGCCTGGCGCAGGTAGTCCGGCTGCACGAATTCCACCGCCGGGTCGGCGGCGATCTGCTGCACGAACTGGCGCGTCTCCGCCGCATTCAGGCGGCGCGAGGTGGTGACGAGATCGCCGCCGCTGGCCAGCTTGCGCTTGTAGTTGAGGCCGAGCGCGCGGCCGCCGAACTGCACCGCGTCGACGAGCTTCGCCTTGCCGGCCGCGGCCGACATGGCCTGCACCGCGGCGCCGGCATTGCCGCGCTCGGTGCTGCCGTCGCGGTAGACCACCACGAAGCGGTCGTAAGTCGCGGTTTCCTGTACCGAGCTGAGATCGAAACGGGTGTTGCCGGCAATGTCGTCGGCGGCCATGGCCGCGGCGGGCAGGCCCAGGGCCAGGGCGAGCGAGGCGGCCAGCAGCTTCATATGCGAACGATTCATTCGAACTCCCTCTATCTACTTGGTCTGGATGGATTGAATGAACGGAGGTGCCCCCGAGGATGTACGGCCGGCGCGCCCTCCCCAGAGCGCGCAGATCGACCGCCGGGCTGGCGAGCCCGGCCTCCCCCGATCAAGAGATGGGTCAACCGGAACTGGTGGACCCGGGTTCACGCTAACAAGACAAATCCGAAGGAAATGTCGACGGGGCACGAAAATTCGTAGGAATTTTTCGGAGGGAGGGGCACCGGTGAGCACCAAGTAGGCATCGACTTGGGGGAGTGAAACCCTTCTCCCTCCGGGAGAAGGTGGCGGCAGCCGGATGAGGGTCCGGGCGGAGCGAACCACATCACTCTTGCGCTCCGTCCGCACCCTCACCCCAACCCCTCTCTCCCACAGGGACTACCTTCGGGTCGCCGGGGGAGAGGGGCTTAGCTTTGCTCCTGCTTGAGGGCTCGGAGACAATGCACGCTTTTGCGACCCCAGCCCCCATGCACCTGCTCGACATCGGCGCCAACCTCACCCACGAATCCTTCCGCCACGACTTCGACGAGGTGCTGTCGCGCGCGCGGGAGCATGGCGTGACGCGCATGGTGGTCACCGGCGCCTCGCGCGAGGCCAGCGTGCATGCGCTGGAACTGGCCCGCAGCCACCCCGGCGAGCTGTACGCCACCGCCGGCGTGCATCCGCACCATGCGGTGGATTACGACGACGCCACCGACGCGCTGCTGCGCGAACTGCACACCCAGCCGGAAATGCGCGCGGTCGGCGAGACAGGCCTGGACTACCACCGCAACTACTCGCCGCGCGAGGTGCAGCTGGACGTCTTCGAGAAGCAGCTGCGCATCGCGGCCGACCTGGGCAAGCCGCTGTTCCTGCACCAGCGCGACGCGCACCAGGATTTCCTGGCCCTGCTGCGCCGCTACCGCGACCGCGTGCCGGCGGCAGTGGTGCATTGCTTTACCGACACCGGCGAGGCGCTGCGCGACTACCTGGCGCTGGACTGCCATATCGGCATCACCGGCTGGATCTGCGACGAGCGCCGCGGCACGCATCTGCGCGAGCTGGTGAAGGAGATTCCGGCCGACCGGCTGATGATCGAGACCGACGCGCCGTACCTGCTGCCGCGCACGGTAAAGCCGCAGCCCAGCCACCGGCGCAACGAGCCGATGTATCTGCGGCATATCTGCTATGAGATCGCGCGGGACCGCGGCGAGCCGGTGGAGGTTACGGCGGCGAACAGTACGGCGACGGCGGAGAAGTTTTTCGGGTTGTGAACTCCAAGGCACCGCACCTTTGCTCCCTCTCCCCTCCGGGGAGAGGGCTGGGGTGAGGGGCCGGGCGGAGCGGCGCACTGAATCTCGCGAGCAGCTCAAAAGCTTTTTGCTCCGCTGATATCGCGTGGCGAGCCCCGGCCCCTCATCTGCCTGCCGGCATCTTCTCCCCGGAGGGGCGAAGAGTTGCTTCGATCAGGCGCTTGCGAGATCCAACTGCGCAACCTCATCCGCACTCAACTGCACCCGCACCGCCCCCAGCAGCTCATTAAGCTGATCCGCATTCGTCGCACTCGCGATCGGCGCCGTAATCCCCGGCCGCGCCATCAACCACGCCAAGGCCACCTGCGACGGCGTCGCCCGATGCGCCTTCGCCACGTCGTCCAAGGCGGCAAGCACGCCGAAACCGCGCGGATTGAGGAACTTCTGCACCGCCCCCGCACGCGCCGCGCTCTTGCCCAGGTCCGCCTCGCTGCGGTACTTGCCGCTGAGGAAACCGCTGGCCAGCGCGTAGTAATTGATCACGCCCACCTGCTCCTTCAGCACCAGCGGCTCCAGCGCCTGCTCGTAGCCGTCGCGCGCCACCAGGTTGTACTCGGGCTGCAGGCTCTCGTAGCGCGGCAAGTTATGGCGCGCTGAAACTTCCAGCGCCTCCGCAAAGCGGTCCGCGTTGTAGTTGGAGGCGCCGATGGCGCGCACCTTGCCCTGCTCGATCAGGCGGCCGAACGCGCCCAGCGTCTCGTGCAGCGGCACGCTCGCGTCGTCCTCGTGGGCCTGGTACAGGTCGATATGGTCGGTCTGCAGGCGCTTGAGCGAGCCCTCCACCGCCTGCTGGATATTCATCGGCGACAGGCCGCGGTGCTCCACCCACTTCGCCACCTTGGTGGCGATCACCACGCGGTCGCGCTTGCCGCTTTGCTTGAGCCACTTGCCGATGATGGTTTCCGATTCGCCGCCGCGGTTGCCGGGTGCCCAGGCGGAATAGACGTCAGCCGTGTCGATCAGGTTGAAGCCGGCGTCGACGAACTGGTCCAGCAACTCGAACGAGCGCTTTTCATCCACGCTCCAGCCGAACACATTGCCGCCGAAGGCGAGCGGCGCGATGGAAAGGTCGGAACGACCGAGGCGGCGATGTTGCATGGCTGCGTTTCCTGTAGCGGGGGAGTGATCCAGGAAACTTGCCGCCCGATCCGGGGCAATTCAAGTCGGCGTGCAGGCGCCGTTGCCGCAAGCGGCGATCCGCGCCACCTCCATGCGCTCCGTGCGCGGTGTCTTTTCCTTGTGCCTGGCCAGCTCGCGCGGCTGGGCTTCGGTGTCCGGCACCGCCGCCAGCCGGCGCGCCAGGTTCGCATCGGCGATATGGCCGTGCAGGAACAGCAGGTCGTTCCAGATCGAACTCATGGCAGCCTCCCGGGTGTCCGCCATCTGGCGGCCGGCTCAAGATAGACAGCCGCCAGGCCGCGACAAAGCGATATATTCGCAAGCCAGCCTTGAGGGATATTCAAGATGCCACGTATCTCGCTGGACCTTCTGCAGCAGTTCGTCAGCGCCGCGCGCCTGGGCAATCTGTCGCGCGCCGCCGAGCAGGCCAACCTCACCGTCAGCGCGCTCAGCCACCAGATCCGCCAGCTGGAGCAGCGCCTGGAACGCAAGCTGTTCGACCGCGGCCCGCGCGGCGTGCAGCTCACCGCCGAAGGGCGCCGCCTGCTCGAAGCGGTGGGGCATCACTTCGAAGGCATCGACCGCGCCATGACCAGCTACCGCTGCCGCCGCGAAGAAGCGCTGACCCTGAGCGCCAGCCCCGGCGTGATGAGCAGCTGGCTGGTGCCGCGGCTGGCGCGGCTGGTGGCGGCGCATCCGGAGCTGGAGCTCAACCTGCAATCGAGCTCGCTGCTGGTGGATTTCGAGCGCGACCCGGTGGACGCCGCCGTGCGCTACGGCCGCGGCGTGTGGGAAGGCGTGGAAAGCGAGCATCTGTTCGGCGAGTGGATCGCGCCCGTGGCATCCACCGCCCTGCTGGAACGCATGCGCGGCACCGACCCGGACGACCTCGGCGCCTGGCCCCTGCTGGGCGACCCGGGCAACCGCTGGCGCGACTGGTTCGAGGTGTTCGGCGGCACGCCGCCGCCGCGCTACGTGGCGCAGTTCGACACCACCGACGCCCTGCAGCGCGGCGCGCTGGAAGGCATGGGCGTGGCGCTGGGGCGCATGGTCACCGCGCGGCCGCTGGTGGCCGCCGGGCTGCTGCACGTGCTGGGCGAGCGCTACCTGCCGATCACCGAGGCGTATTACCTGGTGTATCCGCGGCGTTCGCTGGAACACGCGGGGCTGCGCATCTTCCGCGACTGGATCCGCTGCGAGGCCGAGGCCTATGCGCGGGACATGGCGGATGCGTCGAGCCGCCGCGCCGCCGCCCATGCCGCCTTGCCTTAGAATGCGCGCGCCGGCCGCCAGGGCCGGCGTTTTTTTGAGCGTTGGTGCGCCAGGTTCTGGAACCTCCTTACCTACACGCCGCACTCACTGTCCATCGACCAAACGTATACATGGCCGGCACGAAAACGCGTGCTAGCCTCCAACAGGCACTTTTCGGAAACGCCCCCATGCCGACGATCCGCCCCTTCGCCGCCGTGCTCGCCGCCGCCCTGCTTGCAGCATGCACCGGCAACTCCATGCCCGCCGCCGCCCTGGACGCGCAGCAGGACCAGCCAGCCGGCGGCCTGGTGCCGCCGACCACCGCCACCGACTTCACCTCGTCGCAGCTGGACAACGTGCTGGCCGGCAGCTGGCGCTCGGAGAAGAACCGCGCGCGCGACGCCTACCGGCATCCGAAGGGCACCTTGCAGTTCTTCGGCATCCGCCCGGACCTGAAAGTCATCGAGATCACCCCCGGCGGCGGCTGGTACAGCGAGATCCTGGCCCCGCTGCTGAAGGACAACGGCAGCTACACCGCGGCGGTGAAGAAGTCCGGCAGCGAAGCGGGCGACGGCGGCCTGCGCGCGAAGTTCGCGGCCGACCCGGAGCACTACGGCAAGGCGCAGATCGTCGAATACGACCCCAAGGCGCCCTCGTTCGGCCCCGCGGGCCAGGCCGACATGGTGCTGACCTTCCGCAACGTGCATAACTGGGTGGAGGACAACAGCGCCCCCGCCATGTTCAAGGGCTTCTACACCGCGCTGCGCCCGGGCGGCGTGCTCGGCGTGGTCGACCATCGCGCCGCCGACGGCGCCAGGCTCGAAGACATCAAGGACAGCGGCTACCTGCCCACCGCCTTCGTGATCAAGCTCGCCACCGACGCCGGCTTCAAGCTGGAAGGCCAGAGCGAGGTCAACGCCAATCCGAAGGACACCAAGGACTACGCCAAGGGCGTGTGGACCTTGCCGCCGACGCTCACCCTGGGCGAACAGGACAAGGCCAAGTACCTGGCCATCGGCGAGTCCGACCGCATGACCCTGCGCTTCGTCAAACCGGAAGCCACGACGCAGACCGCCGCGCACTGAGCGCGGCGCATGCTGCTGGCGCTCAACAAGCCGTTCAACGTGCTGTGCCAGTTCAGTCCCGAAGGGGACAAGCGGACGCTGGCCGAATTCGTGCGGCAGAAGGATGTGTATCCGGCCGGGCGGCTGGATTACGACAGCGAAGGCTTGCTGCTGCTGACCGACGACGGGCGCCTGGCGCACAAGCTGACCGATCCGCGGCACAAGCAGCCGAAGACGTATCTGGTGCAGGTGGATGGCGCCGTTACCGATGAAGCCATCGCGCAGCTGCGCGCCGGCGTGACGCTCAACGATGGGCCGACCTTGCCCGCGGGTGCGGAGCATGCGGACGAGCCGGCATGGCTGTGGATGCGCGAGCCGCCGGTGCGGTTCCGGAAAAGTATTCCGACGAGCTGGATCAGTGTGACCTTGCGCGAAGGGCGTAATCGGCAGGTGCGCAGGATGACGGCGGCGGTGGGGTTTCCGACGTTGCGGTTGATCAGGGTGAGTGTGGGTGGATATGCGTTGGATGGGTTGGCGCCGGGCGAGACCCGCACCTTGCTGAAATAATCTCCTACGAAGAACTCTTCGCCCCTCCGGGGAGAAGATGCCGGCAGGCAGATGAGGGGCGGGTGCTCGCGGCAAAGGATCGACAGGGCGCGGCCTGCCTTCTGCTCCTGCTTCTACGCTCCGCCCGTCCCCTCACCCCGACCCTCTCCCCGGAGGGGAGAGGGGGATGAGAGGGTGTCGCTGGATTGTTCTAGGAAGCGTCGCTCTCGGCATCGATCGTCGAATGCTCTTCGGCGCGCACCTGCAACCACTGCATCCGCTAATGCGCCTGCGTCGCGCAGCGCGTTCTTCAACCGTGTCCGCGAAGAGAGCGGACGGCCCGGTCAGCCGGTGGAGATGTCGCCCAGGGAATCGGCGAGCGTGCGAGTGACGTATGATCTGGCTTAGCCATGATCGACTCCCTACAAGTTGGTGATGGTTAGCGGGTCGGGGGTGCTCGTTACACCCTCGGCCCGCGCTCTCACGACATTGCTGCCATGGTTGTCCGCGACACGTCCTGAAACACTACGCGGACAACGCAAACACGCTAGCAGAGCAACTTAGGGTTGTCTGTAGGGCGAATCCGATTCGAATCGTCGTCAGTTTGACGGCGCCGCATCATCCTCATCCGGTGCCGTCACCGTGTAACCGCGCGCTTTCAACTTCGCCAGCAAACCCTTCGGCGACAGCACTTCTTCCATCGGCAGCAACGCAAACGTCTGCGCATTCGCGGACATCGCGCGATCCACCGCCGCCATCCAGGTCGCCTGCACCTTCCCCGGCACATCCTTCAAGCCCAATTTCTCCGCAAAACCCGCGCCGGTGATCGCCTCGATGCAGACTTCGCGCTGGTCGTTCATCGGCAGATGGCGCAACTCCTCGATATCGCCCACCGCCCATGCATTCGCACGCGCGGTGACCTGGCCAAGCCCGTGCTCGACCGTGTCCAGCGTCTGGCTGAAGCACTGCTTGTCCTCCATCGAGGAGGTCTTGAAGGTCTTCAATGCTGCGCGCGGTTCCTCGATCACCATCTCGTAGCGCGTGGCGCTGACTTTCACGCCGTGCTTCTTGGCCAGCTCGCGCACGGCATCCTTCACGCCGCCCGACGCATTGAGTCCGCTGCGCTTGATCGCCTTCTCGTACAGCTCGACGGCGGCGAAGATCGGGCGCCAGCTTTCCACGCTGCGGTCGCTGCCGATGTATTTCTGCTTGAGCGTGGCCCAGCGCGCGTACTCGTCCGCCGGCAAGGCCTGCTGCAGGGTGATTCCATCCGGGTTCTTGCGCGCACCGATCAGCGACGGCAGCAGGAAAAGTTTCCCGAAGAAACTCGCCTTCGGCTTGATCGACACCGACGGCGGCGACAGCACTTCCTGCGAGGCGGCGATCACGCCTTCCACTTCGTCGGTCTTCCACTGCATATGTTCGGGCAGCGGCGACAAGGTGCCGAGCACGTACATCACGTGATCGCCCTTGCTGACTTTCCACAGGCCGGGGCCGGGGACGACGCCGCTGACGACGACGGATTCGAGGTTGGTGACGGAGGTGGCGGGAGCGGGGGTGGGTGGCGCTTCCTGCGCGAATGCAGGAGACACCAGCAACGCCAGGCAAAGGGAAAGGGGGACCAGGCGCATCTGTCGGAACTCCGGGGATCGGGGACGGTGGTCGGACTTAAGGATGGCACGAAGGTTCAACGCAGAACCCCCTCTCCCCTCCGGGGAGAGGGCTGGGGTGAGGGGGCGGGCGGAGCGGCGAAGCGGCACCGGTAAGCAAGCCCCGCCCTGTCGATCCGTCTTGGCGAGCCCCGGCCCCTCATCTGCCTGCCGGCATCTTCTCCCCGGAGGGGCGAAGAGTTCGGACTTGGGGACTGAGGCAAGGCGCGAAATTTTACGCGTTCTATACGCCCCACCCCCAATCCACTACCCCTTTCTTATACCGGCATTTCGACAATACCCGCCGTTGCATTGCCGGTACCCACGTTCGCCATGGACGCTCTCTATCTGCTGTTCTCCTTCGTGCTCTTCGCCGCCACGATCGGCTTCCTGCTGATCTGCGACCGGCTGGGCCGAGGCCGCTGATCGCACCCTTCGCGGAAATCCCCCCATGACTTTCTTCTACGCCGTGGCCGCCGTGATCGCGGTGGCCCTGCTCGGCTACCTGTGCGTGGCCCTGCTCAAGCCGGAGTGGTTCGAATGACCACCAATGACTTTATCCAGATCGCGGTGTTCCTCGTGGTCTTGCTGCTGCTGATCAAGCCGGTCGGCAGCTATATGGCGCAGGTCTTCGGCGATCAGCCCAACCGGGTGACGCGCTTCGGCGCGCCGGTGGAACGGCTGCTGTATCGCCTGTCCGGCATCCGCGCCGAGGAAGACATGGGCTGGCGCCGCTATGCCATCGCCATGCTGGTGTTCAACATGCTCGGCCTGCTGGCCGTGTACCTGTTGCAGCGCGTGCAGCAATGGCTGCCGCTGAACCCGCAGCACTTTGCCGCGGTGTCGCCGGATTCGGCCATGAACACCGCCATCAGCTTTGCCAGCAACACCAACTGGCAGGGCTACGGCGGCGAAAGCACCATGAGCTACCTGACCCAGATGCTGGGCCTGGCCGTGCAGAACTTCCTGTCGGCGGCCACCGGCATCGCGGTGCTGGTTGCCGTGGTGCGCGGCTTCTCGCGGCGCAGCTCGCTGTCGATCGGCAATTTCTGGGTGGATATGACGCGCAGCACGCTGTACATCCTGCTGCCGTTCTCGCTGATCCTCAGCCTGCTGCTGGTGTCGCAGGGCGTGGTGCAGAACCTCAAGCCTTATGTCGACGTGCCGCTGACCCAGCACATCACCCAGGTCGAGCAGCTCAAGGATGCCGACGGCAACCCGCTGAAGGACGCCAAGGGCAATCCGCTCACGAAGGAATCGCCGGCCACGGTGCAGACCTTGCCGATGGGTCCGGCCGCCTCGCAGATCGCGATCAAGCAGCTGGGCACCAATGGCGGCGGTTTCTTCAATGCCAACTCGGCGCATCCGTTCGAGAACCCGACGCCATTCGCCAACTTCCTGGAGATGCTGGCGATCTTCATCATCCCCGGCGGCCTGTGCTACAGCTTCGGCGTGCTGGTCGGCGACCGCCGCCAGGGCTGGGCGATCCTGGCCACCATGCTGCTGATCTTCGTGCCGCTGGCGATCGGCGCGGTGGCCGCCGAGCAGGCCGGCAACCCGGCGCTGCATGGGCTGGCGGTCGACCAGCAGGCCAGCACGCTGCAGTCCGGCGGCAATATGGAAGGCAAGGAAACGCGCTTCGGCATCGCCGCCAGCGGCCTGTTCACCGCCATCACCACGGCCGCCTCCTGCGGCGCGGTGAACAACGCGCACGACTCGCTCACGCCGCTGGGCGGCCTGGTGCCGATGTGGCTGATGCAGCTGGGCGAGGTGATCTTCGGCGGCGTGGGCTCGGGCCTGTACGGCATGCTCGCCTTCGCGGTGGTGGCGGTGTTCATCGCCGGCCTGATGGTGGGCCGCACGCCGGAATACCTGGGCAAGAAGATCGAAGCGCACGAGATGAAGATGGCCAGCCTGGCCGTGCTGATTCCCTGCGCGCTGGTGGTGGTGGGTACGGCGGTCGCGGTGATGGCGCCGGCCGGCGTGGCGGGCGTCGCCAACCCGGGCGCGCATGGCTTCAGCGAAATCCTGTATGCGGTGACCTCCGCGTCCAACAACAACGGCAGCGCGTTCGGCGGCCTTTCCGCCAACACCCCGTTCTGGAACGTGCTGACCGGCCTGTGCATGTTCATCGCCCGCTTCCCGCTGGCCATCGCGATGCTGGCCATGGCCGGCTCGCTGGCCGCCAAGCGCCACGTGCCGCCCTCGGCCGGCACCCTGCCCACGCATACGCCGCTGTTCGTCACCCTGCTGGCCTGCGTGGTGATCGTGGTGGGCGCGCTGACCTTCCTGCCTGCGCTGGCGCTCGGCCCGATTGCCGAGTTCCTGATGTCGGCTCATTGATTCATAGGGATACCGTTCGATGACTTCGCACGCTCAATCTGTGCACGTCCAAGCGGCGCGCTCGTTCGACCGCGATCTGATCCTCAAGGCCGTCGCCGACTCGTTCCGCAAGCTGTCGCCGCGCCAGCAGTTCCGCAACCCGGTGATGTTCGTGGTGTTCGTGTGCAGCGTGCTCACCACCCTGCTGTGGGGCCAGGCGCTGGCCGGCCATGGCGAGGCGCCCACCGGCTTTATCTTCTGGGTGTCGCTGTGGCTGTGGTTCACCCTGTTGTTCGCCAACTTCGCCGAGGCGCTGGCCGAAGGCCGCGGCAAGGCGCAGGCCGCCGCGCTGCGCGGCTCGCGCAAGGACGTGATCGCCAAGAAGCTGGCCGCGCCGCAGCGCGATGCCACGGTGAGCTTCCTGCCGTCGAGCGAGCTGCGCACCGGCGACTACGTGCTGGTCGATGCCGGCGAGCAGCTGCCGGGCGACGGCGAGGTGGTGCTGGGCGCCGCCAGCGTGGACGAGAGCGCGATCACCGGCGAGTCCGCGCCGGTGATCCGCGAATCCGGCGGCGACCGCAGCGCGGTCACCGGCGGCACGCGGGTGCTGTCCGACTGGCTGGTCGTGCGCATCACCGCCAACCCGGGCGAGAGCTTCCTCGACCGCATGATCGCGATGGTGGAAGGCGCCGCGCGGCGCAAGACGCCGAACGAGATCGCGCTGACCATCATGCTGGCCAAGTTCACCCTGATCTTCCTGCTGGCCTGCGCCACCTTGCTGCCGTATTCGATCTACAGCGTACAGGCCAGCGGCCACGGCAACCCGATCACCCTCACCGTGCTGATCGCCCTGCTGGTGTGCCTGATCCCGACCACGATCGGCGCCCTGCTCTCGGCCATCGGCATCGCCGGCATGGACCGCATGATCCGCGCCAACGTGATCGCCACCTCCGGCCGCGCGGTGGAAGCGGCGGGCGACGTCGACGTGCTGCTGCTGGACAAGACCGGCACCATCACCCTGGGCAACCGCCAGGCGGTGGCCTTCATGCCGGCGCCGGGCGTGGAGGAATCGATCCTGGCCGACGCCGCGCAGCTCGCCTCGCTGGCCGACGAAACGCCGGAAGGCCGCAGCGTGGTGGTGCTGGCGAAGGAGCGCTTCGGCCTGCGCGAGCGCCACCTCGAGGAAAGCCACGCGGTGTTCGTGCCGTTCACCGCGCAGACCCGCATGAGCGGCGTCGACGTGGGCGAGCGCCGCATCCGCAAGGGTGCACTGGACGCGGTGGAGCGCTACCTGGACGCCGCCGGCAGCCACCTGCCGCCGCTGGTCAAGCGCATGGCCGAAGACGTCGCGCGCCGCGGCGCCACGCCGCTGATCGTGGTCGAAGGAAGCACCGCGCTGGGCGTGATCGAGCTGAAGGACATCGTCAAGGGCGGCATCCGCGAGCGCTTCGCCGAAATGCGCCGGATGGGCATCAAGACCATCATGATCACCGGCGACAACCCGCTCACCGCCGCCGCCATCGCGGCCGAGGCCGGCGTGGACGACTTCCTCGCCGAAGCCACGCCGGAAGCGAAGCTGAAACTGATCCGCAAGATCCAGGCCGAGAACCGCCTGGTGGCGATGTGCGGCGACGGCACCAACGACGCGCCGGCGCTGGCCCAGGCCGACGTGGCGGTGGCGATGAACACCGGCACGCAGGCGGCCAAGGAAGCCGGCAACATGGTGGACCTGGACTCCAACCCCACCAAGCTGATCGAGGTGGTGGAGATCGGCAAGCAGATGCTGATCACGCGCGGCGCGCTGACCACGTTCTCCATCGCCAACGATATCGCCAAGTATTTCGCGATCATCCCGGCCGCCTTCGCCACCACCTATCCCGCGCTCAATGCGCTGAACGTGATGAAGCTGGCGACGCCGCAGAGCGCGATCCTGTCGGCGGTGATCTTCAACGCGCTGATCATCGTGTTCCTGATTCCGCTGGCGCTGAAAGGCGTGAAGTACCGCGCGCTGGGCGCTGGCGCGCTGCTGCGCCGCAATCTGCTGGTGTACGGGCTGGGCGGCATCGCCGTGCCGTTCATCGGCATCAAGCTGATCGACCTGTTGCTGGTACTGCTCGGCCTGGCCTGAGCGCGATCCATCACGAGGAGATGTGTTCCATGCAGACCCTGAAGCTTTCCGTGTCCCTGCCCGACGCCGACCACGACAACGTGGAACTGCGGCTGTCGGCCGACGATTCCGCCTGCGACGTGGTGATCGCGCTGCCGGCGCGCTCGCGCGACGCGCGCCGTGACGCGGCCATGACGCCCGAGCAGGACGAATATGTGCTCGGCGGCTACGCCGGCATCTGAACCATGCTCTTTTGATTCACCCACTTTCCCACACAGACAAGGCGGTCCTTGCGGACCGGTTTTCACAGGACTTTATGCAGCACAAGAAGGCACTCGCGTTTGCGCTACTGCTGGCGCTGGCACCCGCCGGCGAAGCCATGGCGGCCTCGGACCTGGGCCCCGCGCCGGGCGCGCCCGTCGCCGCCAGCAGCGACTGCTCCGCCGGGTTCTTTTCGCGCCTGGCCGCGGCCTACCGCGAAGACGCGCAGCCGGCCGATCCGAACGCGCCGGCAGCCAGGCGCCGCGGCATGGACTCGCCGTTTTCCTCGCCGCCGTTCCCGTCCGCCGAATGGCAGCTCGGCGGCGTCGAATACCCCATCGGCGTGCCGAACGAGAACGCGCAGTACCCGCTGGAGAAGGCCCTGGCCTGCACCCGCCTGGGCCACTGGATGCAGGACAACCGCATCGAGGTGTACGGCTGGATCAATCCGTCGATGAACATCAGTTCGTCCAGCCACACCAACTATCCGCTGTCCTACGCCACCCGTCCGAACCGGGTCGAGTTCAACCAGTTCCTGTTCCGCATCCAGCGCGTGCCGGACACCGTGCAGACCGACCATATCGACTGGGGTTTCCATTTCGACGACCTGTACGGCTACGACTACCACTACACGACCATGAAGGGCATCACCAGCGACCAGCTGCTGCATCACCCGCGGCCGGACAGCGCGCTCAACGGCAAGATCTACGGCAACGACCCGATGATCGCCTATGTCGACCTGTACATTCCGTGGGTGGCGCAGGGCATGGTGGTCACCGCCGGCCGCTACCTTTCGCTGCCGGACATCGAGGCGCAGTTCTCGCCCAACAACTACCTGCTGACGCATTCGATCCTGTACACCGTCGATGCCTATACCAACGTGGGCGTGCTCACCACGACCAAGTTGAACGATCAGTGGACGCTGCAGCTGGGCGTGCACGGCGGCGACGATTCGGCTCCCTGGGACAGCACCAGCAAACTCAGCGCACAGGCCTGCGTGCGGTGGGTGTCCAAGTCCAACGACGACATGCTGTATCCCTGCGTCGAGTCGTACAACCACGCCAGGCAGACCTACAACAACCTGCAGGAATTCGTGCTCACCTGGGGCCACCGCTTCTCGCCCAGCGTGCACATGCTGACCGAGACCTACCGCATCTACGTGCGCGACCAGGCACTGGCCACCGACCCTTCGCAGTCGCACGCGCCGACCGGCAAGCCGGGCTACCCGCTCGGCGAAGCGCCGGACTTTCCGCTCGGCCGCAGCGCCGCCTTCGGCATCGTCAACTATCTGAACTTCGAATTGAGCCTGAGCAACATGCTGTCGGTGCGCAACGAGTTCTACCGCGATCTGCAAGGCCAGCGCACCGGTTTCGCCACCCGCTACTCCAGCCATACCGTGGGCATGACGCACTGGGTGACGCAGGACCTGGAGATCCGCCCGGAGATCCGCTACGAGCACGCTTATGACTTCCCCGCCTATGACGGCGGGCGCAAGAACCACCAGACGACCGCCCTGGTCGACGCGATCCTGCACTACTGAGGCAAAGCGCATGAAACGCCTGATACTCAATGCCGCCGGCCTGCTCGTGCTGATGAGCGCGCTCCTCGGCCTGCTCTATCCGCTGGCCGCCACCGGCCTGGCCCAGCTGCTGTTTCCGGCGCAGGCCAACGGCAGCCTGGTCGCGAAAGATGGCAAGCCGGTCGGCTCGCGCCTGATCGGCCAGTCCTTCACGGAGCCGAAGTATTTCTGGGGACGGCCGTCGGCGACATCGCCGATGGCCAACAACGGCGCCTCGTCCACGCCGTCCAACCAGGGACCGACCAACCACGCGCTCACCGATGCCGCCAAGCAGCGCATCGATGCGCTGCGTGCTGCCGACCCGGGCAACACGGCGCCGGTGCCGGTGGAGCTGGTGACGGCGTCGGGCAGCGGGCTGGATCCGGAAATCAGCCCCGCCGCGGCCCGGTACCAGCTGCTGCGCGTGGCCAAGGCGCGCGGCCTGGACGCGGCCAGGGTGCAGCAGCTGGTGGCGCAGTACACCAGCGGGCGGCAGTTCGGCGTGCTGGGCGAGCCGCGGGTCAATGTGCTGGAACTGAACCTGGCGCTGGACCGGCTGTAGGTTGGGGTGACAACCCCGACATCGCCGCCCTGAGGCGTATCGCCCCGTTGGGGTTCGCCTGTGGCTCACCCCAACCTACAATGCGTTCACGCCTCAAGGACTGCCTGCTTCCATGTCCGACCTCTCCAGGGAACTGCGCGCCGACGCGCTGCTCGACAGCGTGCAGGAGGAGCGTCACCGCCGCCTGAAGATCTTCCTCGGCGCCGCGCCCGGCGTAGGCAAGACCTTCGCCATGCTGTCCGCGGCGCGCGAGCTGAAGCGCCAAGGCGTGGACGTGGTGATCGGGCTGGTGGAAACGCATGGCCGCGCCGAGACCGAGGCGCTGGTCGACGGCCTGGAAGTGCTGCCGCGCCGGCCGGTGGAATACCGCGGCCGCGACTTCAGCGAGTTCGACCTGGACGCCGCACTGGCGCGCAAGCCCGCGGTCATCCTGGTCGACGAGCTGGCCCATCGCAACCTGCCCGGCGGGCGGCACGAGCGGCGCTGGCAGGACATCGCCGAGCTGCTCGATGCCGGCATCGAGGTCTACACCGCGCTCAACGTGCAGCACCTGGAAAGCCTCAACGACCAGGTGCGGCGCATCACCAACGTCACCGTGCGCGAAACCGTGCCGGATGCCTTCCTGGACCGCGCGCGCGACATCGTGCTGGTCGACCTGCCGCCGCGCGAACTGATCGGGCGGCTGAAGCAGGGCAAGGTCTACGTGCCGGAAACCGCGGCCGCCGCGCTGGATGCATTCTTCTCGCCGACCAACCTGGCCGCGCTGCGCGAGCTGGCGGTGGATACCGTGGCCGGCCACGTCGACAGCGACCTGCGCGGCCATATGCTGGCGCGCGGCGGCGCCATGCCGGTGCGCCGGCGCGTGCTGGCGGCGATCGACGGCCATGGCCAGAGCGAATACCTGGTGCGCGTGGCGCGGCGCATCGCCGAGCGCCGCGGCGCGCCGTGGAGCGTGGCCTTCGTCGATACCGGCGCGGACCTGGACAGCAAGCGCCGCGAGCAGCTGGATGCCGCGATGCGCCTGGCGCGGCGCCTGGGCGGCGAAACCATCGTGCTGCGCGGCCATACGATCGCCGACGAGATTCTGGCGCATGCGGACCGCGAAGGCGTCGGCCAGATCCTGCTCGGCCGCACGCGCGAGCGCCCGCTGGCACGCATGCTCGGCCGCTCGCTGACCCAGCAGCTGCTGCGCCGCGGCGCGCATCTGGAGCTGACCATCATCGCCACGCCGACCGAGCGCGCCCAGTCGCGGCTGCGCTTGCGCATGCCGGGCGGACGCGGGCGGCGCGGCGAATACATCTACGCCACCCTCGCCGCGCTGGTCGCCTTCGTGCTGGCCTTTATCGCCGACCGTTATCTGTCGGTGGCGAACCTGGCGCTGATCTTCCTCACCGCCGTGCTGGTGGTGGCGGTACGCACGCGCATGGCGGTGGCGGTGTATGCGGCGACGCTGTGCTTCGTCGGCTACAACTTTTTCTTCGCGCCGCCGCGCTACACCTTGATGATCGCCAACTTCGACGACGTGCTGGCGGTATGCCTGTTCTTCGTCGCGGCGCTGGTGTGCAGCCGGCTGGCGACACGCTTGTCCAGCCAGGTGGAGTCGATGCGCGCGGCGCACGCGCAGGCGCGCGCCCTGCTGGCGCTGGGCCAGCGGCTGACCGCGAGCACCGACGCCAGCGGCATCCGCGACGTCGGCGCCGCGGCGCTGGCGCGCGCGCTGCGCTGCGATGCGGCGGTGCTGATGCGCGATCCCGGCCGCGTGCTGCAGGTGGCCTCGGTATCGCCGCGCGATTTCCGCCTGACCGCGCAGGACCTGGGCGCCGCCGACTGGAGCGAGAAACACGCCGAAGCCGCCGGGCGCTACACCGACACGCTCAACGCCGCGCCCTGCTGGGTGCTGCCGCTGGGCAGCGAAAGCCGCCCGCTGGGCGTCGCCGCGATGCGCTTCCCGCCCGAACAGCGCGACCTCTCGCCCGACCAGCGCAGCCTGGCCATGGCGATGGTGCAGGACATCGGCCAGGCGCTGGAGCGCGCACGCCTGGCCGAGGAACTGGAAGGCGCGCGCGTGCAGGGCGAGACCGAGCGGCTGCGCAATGCCCTGCTGTCTTCCGTCTCGCACGACCTGCGCTCGCCGCTGGCCTCGATGATCGGCTCGGCCGGCACCTTGTCCAGCTATGGCGAGCAGCTGCCGCGCGAGGAACGCCAGGAGCTGCTCGACGCCATCCTGGGCGAAGGCCAGCGCCTGGACCGCTATATCCAGAACCTGCTGGACATGACGCGGCTGGGCCACGGCACGCTCAAGCTCAATCGCGACTGGACCGACGTGGCCGAGATCGTCGCCGCCGCGGTCACCCGGCTGCACAAGCTGTTCCCGGAGCTGAAGGTGGACACCATGCTGCCGGCCGGCACGGTGCTGCTGTACGTGCATCCGGCGCTGATCGAGCAGGCGCTGTTCAATATCCTGGAGAACGCCGCGCGCTTCTCGCCGCCGGGCGAGGCGGTGCGGGTGCTGGTGCGCACGCAGGACGAAAAACTCGTTCTGGACGTGAGCGACCGCGGCCCGGGCATTCCCGAGGACGAGCGGGCGCTGATCTTCGACATGTTCTATTCGGTCTCGCGCGGCGACCGCGCGCCGCAGGGCACCGGCCTGGGGCTGGCGATCTGCCGCGGCATGATCGGCGCGCACGGCGGTTCGGTGGAGGCCTTGCCCGGCGACGGCGCGGGCACCACCATTCGCATCACCCTGCCGCTGCCGACGCCGCCCTGATGACCGCTGCCGCACCCTGCGTGCTCGTGATCGACGACGAGGCGCAGATCCGCAAGTTCCTCGACATCGGCCTGCGCGCCGAAGGTTACGAGGTGGTGCTCGCCGCCAATGCCGAGGAAGGCCTGGCCAAGGCGGCCACGCGCTCGCCCGACCTGGTGATCCTGGATATCGGCCTGCCCGACCGCGAAGGCCACGAGGTGCTGAAGGAACTGCGCCAGTGGACCCAGGTGCCGGTGCTGATGCTCTCCGTGCGCGATGCCGAGAGCGAAAAGGTGCGCGCGCTCGATGCCGGCGCCAACGACTACGTGACCAAGCCGTTCGGCATCCAGGAGCTGATGGCGCGCCTGCGCGCCCTGCTGCGCAACCGCCCGGGCGAACCGGAGCCGGCCGCGCAGCGCTACGACGACGGCCGCCTCGCCATCGACCTGGCGCGGCGCGAAGTGCAGCTCGACGGCGAGGCGCTCGCGCTCACGCGCAAGGAATACGCCGTGCTGGCCATGCTGCTGCGCCATGCGGGCCGCGTGGTGACGCAGCAGCAACTGCTGCGCGAGATCTGGGGGCCGACCCACGTGCAGGACACGCACTACCTGCGCATCGTGCTGGGCAAGCTGCGCCAGAAGCTGGGCGACGATCCGGCCGAGCCGCGCTGGCTGAAGACCGAACCCGGCGTGGGTTATCGCTTCCTCGCCGGCTGAGGCCGCGCGCAAACCCTAAGCATGGCTGACGGCGGGCTGTCCGCCGGCTGTAGCGTGCGCGCTCTCGGACAGTCGGACACCGCAGGCAGGGCAGCAGGCGATGGAGCCTCGCCGATGCCGGCATAAGAATCCTTCCATGCCGTCGCCGAACCGGCGGCCTCTCGAGTCGGGCATCGCGTTCCCGATCCGCGGTCCGGGTGCGTAACTTCGCCGCCCGCATTGCTTCCACCGCCGCAAGCACACAGGTGCATCTGCGGCCTTGCGCGGCCCGCCGGGCATGAACCCGCGCGTCGCCGACGGAGCCATAGCCATGAGCAAGCCATGCCTGCGATTGATCGTGTTCGCCACCTTGCTGGGCCTGTTCGGCCCGGTCCATGGACAGTCGGCCGCGGACCACGAAGACGACGAGCCCACCGCTTATGACGGACGGCAGATCTCCGACGAAGGGCCGGAAGCTCCCCTCGAACGCCACCAGCGCTCGCTGCTGCGCGCCGCGCTCGATCGCGATTACACCTACGTGCGCTGCTGGTACCGCAAGAACGCCAGCGACCTCGATCCGCAATCCGGCTACGAATGGGCGCGCACGGAGCAAGGCGGCTACTACAAGCTGCCCGGCTACTGGTACGACAGCTTCGCGTTCGAGTGGCGGAACATGTTCTACACCACCGTCGCGCGCGCCGAGCTGGAACGCATCTGCCGGGACACGCTGCGGCAGAGGAACCGCCCCGCCGCGCTGTTCGACCTGCATGCGGCCGACAACCGGATTTCCTTCAACTATTTGATCTGGACGAACGGCAAGAAGGATGGCGGAACGTCGATCGACCGCATCGTGAGCTTTGGCGACAGCCTGTCGGACACGATGAACCTGTACAACGGTTCGCTGTGGAAGATGCCTCATCGCAAGAGCTGGCTGCTGGGCCGTTTCAGCAACGGTCCGCTGTGGAATGAAGAAGTGGCCGCCAGGCTGGGCCTGCCCCTGTACAACTGGTCGGTAGGCGGTGCGGCGGGCGACCGCTACCTGGTGATACCCGGGCTGCGCGAGCAGGTGGCCTCCTGGACGCAGTACATGCGCTCCGCCAGGAACTACCAGCCGGCGCGGACGCTGTTCACGCTGTGGATCGGCGCCAACGACCTGATCAACTACGACCGCTCCGCCGAGAGCGTGGCGCAGCATGTCGAAGCCTCGCTGAGCGCACTGATCGCGCAAGGCGCGAAGCATCTGCTGGTGCTGAACCTGCCCGACCTCACCCTGGCCCCAGGCCTGCGCACCTCCAGCAAGAAGGCCACCGTGGCCAAGGATGTGGCCAGCTACAACCAGAAACTGAGCCTCATCGTCGCGCGCCTGCAGAAAAAGCATGCCGACGCGCGCCTGGTCCTGATGGACAGCACGCCGCTGCTCGACGAAGTGGGCGCCAACCCCGGGGGCTACGGCCTCGCCAACTTCACCGACTCCTGCCTGCAGGTCGATTACGGCAGCGCCCTGGCCTATGTCAGCAGGCAAAGCCCGCGTCCGGCATGCACGCGCGCCGAGGACTACTTCTTCTGGGACGGGCTGCATCCGACGGCAAAAGGCCAACGAATTCTCGCCGAGAAAGTCACTGCATTCTTGCTAGGAAAATTCCCTAATGAGTTATCAGCATCGATCCAATCAGATGTGTCTGATAAAGCTGCGAAGCATCCATAGACAGCTTGCGATTCGTTACTTTCGCATCTCTCCCATCGCTCAACGGTAACCGCGCTATCGATCATTTCGAAGCATCTGCATGGACAACAAGGCGTGAGCTTGATGCGGCGCAGGGGAACGAAATCTTCCGGCGCGACTCCATAGAATGTGAGCGCCCGCATCAGGCAAGAAGTACCACGCCGCATCGCGCGGCACCCGATCCGGGCCATCGGCAACTGAGAAAATTCTTAGTTACTCATCCCCATCGTTCCGCCAACTGGAGCCGCAAGCGCATGAACGAACCTCGCGCAACGCCATGCCGACGAAGCAAAGAGGAAGGACATCCGTATGTACACCGAGCTGAAAACGTCCCTTGTCAAGCGACACCATCGCGATGACCTCATCCACTCGCTGGAGACCCTGCTCGACCTGTCGCTGGTCCATGTCGACATCCAGGGCGAGGACATGGACGAGCAGCACGCACCGTCCAGGCAGTATTGCGGGCTGTTCCATATGGCGGGCGTGCATGCCTGCCAGGTACATGGCGGTTCGATCGACACGCCCATCCGGCTCGATCCCGGCGACCTGCTGATCGCCTCGTTCGACGTCCATGGGGATCTCAAGGCGATCGGCCTGCAGATCCATGGCCCCAGCCTGCTGCGCGGCCGCCTTTACTTCACCGGCGGCTGGCACCGGCAGTTCCACGAAGTGCTGCCGCCCTGGTTCGTGATCCGCCCCGGCGACGCGGGCGATGTCTACCGGCGGATTTCCAACGCGATGATCGAGGTCTCGCAGTCCAGCATCACCGGGCGCGGGGTGATCCTCAACAAGCTCGCCGAGATTCTCTTCACCATCGCGATCTGCCACTACGCGAAGCGTTCCGACGCCAACCTCGGCTTGTTCACCGCGTTTTCGGACCGGCGCATTTCCAAGGTGCTCAATGCCATCCACGAAGACCCCGGCCGCGGCTGGAGCGTGCAGACCATGGCGGCGCTGGCCTGCATGTCGCGCTCGTCCTTCACCCAGCGCTTCACCCAGCTGATGAAGATGCCGCCGGGCCAGTACATCACCTACTGGCGCATGCATCTGGCCGAGCGGCTGCTGCAGGACCCGCGGCTGTCGGTGGCCGACGTGGCCGAGCAGGTGGGTTATGCGAGCAAGGCCGCGTTCTATCGGCTGTTCAAGCGGATCCAGGGCATGTGTCCTGGAGAAATGCGCGCGGTGAGAGCGGCGGCGACCGCGAGCCAGGAGAGTTGCCAGGGTGCGCCGTGATGCGCGGTGAATGGAAGGTGGTTCGCAGATCGGCAAAGGGCCTGCGCACTTTCGTACTAGTCCGATAGCGAAGCGTGTTGCGCTGGGGCTTCAATGCGGCATCGGGCCTGAGCAGCCATAGCCGCAGGAGCAGCACGTGCGATCGGGAGCCGGTCCTACCGGGTGGGTGCGCCGGCTTTGCGTCCGGCTCGCGGTATCGCTCGTCTGCTGCTGCGCCATGGCCGATGGCATGGCGCAGTGGGCCGTGGTCGACGTGGAGCAGAACCGCATCGGCACCGAGGCCTGGGCCAAGCAATGGCTGCAGTGGGAGCAGCAGTTCGCGCAGTGGCAGCAGCAGTACTTCACCATGCTCAATGTGGTGCAGGCGGGGCCATCGTTCCTCGACGGCGCGCCGTTGCAGCATCGCGGCGAGGACGACGGCATGGCGCAGCGCTGCCCCGTGCAGGCCGGCACGCTCGCACGGCAGCAGCACGTGTTCTGCCGGATGCTGCTGCAGCTGGAGAACCGGCGCTACAACGTGCTGGTCGATCTCAACCGGCTGATCGAACGGCGCGGGCAGGAGATGCGCGCCATCCTGGCGCGGCGCATCACCCAGGCGGCCTCGGACGATCTCGGCGGGCTGAAAGCGTTCGATACCGAAGTGCAGGCCTTCCAGGCCAATCTGGGACAGGACATGCATGGCGCCAGGGCGGCGCTCGACCAGTACGCCACACTGGGGCAGGCGGTGCGCGAGCAGCAGGCGCAGCTCACCGGACAGGCGCTTGCCAGTGCTCCGGCCGACGCCGGCGGCCTTGCGGGCATGCTGATTCAGGGTGTTGCGCTGAGGCAGGCGCTCGACGCCGCCAGGCATCGATAGGCGCATGCCGATGCTCTGTGTCATGGACGACTTCATGCCCACCGGCGCCATCGCCTTCTTCGCGCCTTCCGGCGACATGGGCCACGTGGTGTTCTTCTCCGCCATCCGCGACTTCCTGCTCGACGACGACGGCCTGATCACCCAGTGGACCGCCGGCATGGCCGAACGCCTCGGCGCGCTGCTGGCGCTGCTCGCCTTGCCGCTGCTGACCACATGGATCCTGCTGCACGGCTACCGCATCGTCAGCGGACGTTCGCGCGAGCCGATGATGGGGCTGGTGATGGATGCGGGGCGCGCGGCGCTGATCGTGTTCGCCGTCACCGCGGCCAGCATGGGCAATCCCTGGATGGCGGCGCGGATCAACGAGCTCGATCAACTGATCAGCGTGCTGGTCAGCGGCGAGCAGGACATGGACGGCCAGATCCGCGCGAGCCTGGGCTGGATGCAGTTCGCGCTATCCAGCATCGACACCCTGCCCACCGGCGGCGATGCCGCCATCGCCGCCGCCAGGGAGCGCAGCCTGTGGTTCGCCGGCATCGGCACCGCCGGCCCCGTGGTGGTGGGCGGCACCTTGCTGATGCTGATGCAGATCGTGCTGCGGTTCCTGGTTGCCATGGCGCCGCTGGCGGTGATGTGCCTGTTGTTCCAGAACACGCGGCCGATCTTCCAGCGCTGGCTGCAGTACTGCGTGGGTTCGCTGTTCCGGCTTGCGGTGACGGCGGTGATGACCTCGGTGGCGCTGAAGATGGTGTGCGCGGTGGCGGCGGCGTTCTGGGCGGACCGGCTGCTCAATGCGGCGGTGCAGAGACTGAGCAACGGCGCGGTCGATCTGCATATGGCCGAAGGGGTGTCGAGCATGGCGCTGCAGCAGGGTGGGCTGGGGCTGATCATGACCTTGCTGATCGTGACGGTGCCGCAGATGACGGCGGAGTTTTTCATGGGGGCGTTGGGGCAGTTCAGTCACTACTCGGCGTTTGGCCGCAGTAGTGGAAGCCCTGCAGCATCCGGATCAAGCAGCCACCGGCACGGTCAGGATCAGGCTTCCGTGATCCAGCGCAGGCCACACGATGCAGGCAGCTCGAAGTCGCTACCCAATGTCATTCAACCACTCAGGAATCCGTCCGGCCCTCCAGGAGTTATCGCTCAGGACGTCATAAAGAAAAGTCCACGCGCGTGATGTGCCCGACCCGGCGAGCGATGGCCGCCGACGCTCCTCCGCCACGGAGAAACTGATGAGTTCTTCGCTGTTGAAGCTGCCTGTCCTGCTCTGGTCGCTATGCCTGAGTACAACGCTGCAGGCCCAGTACTGCCATTGGCGCCCCGAAGGCCCGCGTGGACCTGGCCTCTACGACTCGGGTGGAGAGCCTTGCGATGAAAACGGCAATCCCGTCAGGGCGATTCGTTATGTGAGTCGATGGGGAGCGATCGCGACCAGCAACACAACCCTCAACATGGGTGTCTCCTTTGGTGAGAGCAGCAAAGTCATGGCTGCGCAGACCGCCCTGGAACGATGCAGCAGCCCGGACTGCCAGATCGACTTCACCTACCGCGACCAATGCGTTGCCGTCGCGTGGGGTGCCACCTATTCCTCCATGAGCAGCGCCATGACCGTGGACGAAGCCTCCGCGATCTCCATGAGGCGCTGCCAGAAGAAAACCAGCGACTGCCAGATCGTCTACACCGAATGCAGTCCCGCTGAGCAGGTTCCATAACGTCCCATGCGCAGCGCATCGACAGCCACCATGCACCGCTCCCACCAGATGGGCGACACTGTATGCCCCCTGCCCCATCGGAGCCCCGCCATGCACCGCCCCCGCAGCAGCACCGCCTTCCTGTTCGATCTCGACGGCACCCTGATCGACAGCGTCTACCAGCACGTGCTGGCCTGGAAGGAAGCACTCGATGCCGAGGGCGTGGAACTGTCGGTGTGGCGCATCCATCGCAAGATCGGCATGAGCGGCGGCCTGTTCACCAATATCCTGCTGCGCGAAACGGGGCTGGAGATCACCGAGGAACGCCTGGCGCGGCTGCATCAGCGCCACGTCGAAGCGTTCAACCGCCAGCATACCCAGGGCCTGGTGCGGCCCCTGCCCGGCGCGCGCGAACTGCTCGCCTACCTCACCGAGCAGGGCTATCCCTGGGCCATCGCCACCAGCGGGCGCATGGCCACGGCGGCGCACAATATCGCGGCGCTGGGCGTGGATCCGTCCAAGGTGCCGGTGATAACCCGCGACCAGGTGCGCCACGCCAAGCCGGATCCGGATCTGTTCCTCGCCGCGGCGGAAAAACTCGGTGTGGATATCGAGCAATCGCTGGTGATCGGCGACAGCATCTGGGACATGCTGGCCGCGCAGCGCGCCCGTGCGCTCGGCGTGGGCCTGCTGTCCGGCGGCTACAGCGAGGACGAACTCGCCCGCTCCGGCGCGCTGCGCGTGTACGACGATCCCGCCGACCTGCTCAAGCACATCGACGAAGTGGCAGCGAGGCTCTGACGCGCGTGGCGAACGGCATCGATGAGGTGAGCGCGGAGCTGCGCCGGCGCGAGCCGATCTTCCATTGCGAGGAGTTCGGCCATGCGCGCGCCGACTTCGAGCGCATGACGGCAACGAGCTTCCACGAGGTCGGCGCATCGGGCCGGCGCTATGAGCGCGACTTCGTGCTCGACATGCTGGAACAGCGCCATCGCGACGGCTGGCTGCACGAGCCGTTGGAGCTGGAAGATTTCCGCTGCACGCCGATCGACGGACAGGCCTACCTGGTCACCTACACGCTGCATCAAGGAACGCGCGTTACGCGCAGGTCGACAATCTGGCGGCAAGATGGCGACGCATGGAAAATCCTCTATCACCAAGGCACCGTCGTGCTCGACGACGCCTGAGCGCCCACGCTTGTCAGGCACGATTCACCGCCGCGCCCGCTGGCGGCGTTAGGCTGAACCCTCGGAGTTTTCGGGGTAGCTGTCATGCGTCGACTCGTCTTTCTGCCTCTGGCCGTGCTCGTGGCCGCCTGTTCCTCGCCGCAAGCGCCGCAGCCGGACAACCAGCCCAAGCCGCAGGCCTCCGCAGCGACACCGGCCAACGCGTCGCTGGGTTCGCACGAGTGGTATCAGTGGGTGGACCAGCGGCTGGCCATCAGCGATGGCGACGGACATGGTCCCGACGGCGGTTCGGACGAATGGAACAACGCCGTGCAGCGCAAGCTGGGCGAGGAAGCGCCGCAATCCCAGCCCGGTTCTCCGCAGTGGCAGCAGGCAGTGGACGCGCTGCTGCGCACGCGGGCGCAGTAGCAAGCAACTTCACGCTCTTCGCTCGTCATCCCGGCGCCGGCCGGGATGACGAGCAAAAAGCTCCGAGGCGTTACGCGAAATTCAGGCGATGTCGCCACTGGATCCCGGCCTGCGCCGGGATGACGAGCAAAGAGCTTCGAGGCATTACGCGAAAATCAGGCGATGTCGCCATGCCCACCCGGCCTGCGCCGGGATGACGAGCTAACGCACCCGCCGCATGCGTACCCAGGTGAAGTGCTGCTCCGCCCCGCCCGGCGTGCGATGCGTTTCGCGCGTGCTTTCCACCAGCTCGTAATCCGCGCCGAACGCGGCATGCAATTCGGCCGCGCGGTAGCGCGCCACCGGCAGGCCGCTGCAGCGTTCCGGGCCGTCTTCGGCGAACGTGGCCATTACCACCTGCGTGCCCACCTGCGAGGCGCGGTGCAGCGCCTCGAGATAGCGGCGCCGGTCGTCGGCCTTCACCAGGAAATGGAACACCGCGCGGTCGTGCCACAACGCATAGCGCTTCAACGGCGCGAAGGCGAGCACGTCGCCGGCGATCCAGTCGACCTGGCTGGCACGCTCGGCCAAGCGTTCGCGCGAAGTGGCCAACGCGCTGTCCGACAGATCCATCACGGCCAGGTCCGCATAGCCTTCGTGCAGCAGGTGATCGACCAGCGACGAAGCGCCGCCGCCCACGTCGATGACGGGAGCGCCCTTGACCACGCCGGCATGTTCGATCAAGGCCAGGGACATGACCGGCCGCGCCTGGTACCAGCTCACCGTGTCGGCGCCCTTGCTCCGGTACACCTCGTCCCAGCGCGAGCCGCGGTCGCTCATGCGTCGATCAACCCGGCGCGAGCAGCGCGTCGAGGTCTTCCTGGTCGAAGCTGAGCCGCTCGCGCGTGCCGCCGCCTTCCAGCACCGCCTCGGCCAGCTCGGCCTTGCGCGCCTTCAGTTCCTCGATGCGTTCCTCCACCGTATTGGAGGTGATCAGGCGGAACACGAACACCGGCTTGTCCTGGCCGATGCGGTGCGCGCGGTCGCTGGCCTGCGCCTCGGCGGCGGGGTTCCACCACGGGTCGTAGTGGATGACGGTGTCGGCGGCGGTAAGGTTGAGGCCCACCCCGCCGGCCTTCAGCGACAGCAGGAACAGCGGCACGTCGCCTTCCTGGAACTGGCGCACCGGTTCGGCGCGGTCGCGCGTCTCGCCGGTGAGCATCACGTAGTGGATGCGGCGGCGGTCCAGCTCGCCGGCGATCAGCCGCAGCATTTCGGTGAACTGCGAGAACAGCAGCACCTTGCGGCCTTCGGCCAGCAGCGCGGGCAGCATGTCCATCAGCAGGTCGAACTTGGCCGAATCGCGCACGCCGCGCGCGGCCTCGAGCTTGACCAGGCGCGGATCGCAGCACACCTGGCGCAGCTTCAGCAGCGCGTCGAGCACCACGATGCCGCTGTGCTGGATGCCGCGCTGCGCGATCACCTCGCGCAATTCCTCGGCCAGCGACAGCCGCAGGCTTTCGTACAGTTCGCGCTGGCGGCCTTCCAGCACCACGCGGCGGGTGATCTCGGTCTTCGGCGGCAGTTCGGAGGCCACCTGCGACTTGGTCCGGCGCAGGATGAACGGGGCCAGGCGGCGGTTGAGGCGGTCCTGGCATTCGGTGTCGTGCTGCTTTTCGATCGGCACGCGGTAGTGGCGGCGGAACGCGCCCTCGTCGCCGAGCAGGCCGGGCACGGCCAGGTCCACTTGCGACCACAGTTCGCCGAGGTGATTTTCCAGCGGCGTGCCGGTCAGGCAGATGCAGCGCGGCGCGCGCAGGCTCAGCACCGCGCGGCGCGCCTGCGTGCGCGGGTTCTTCACCTGCTGCGCCTCGTCCAGCACGATCAGCGCGAACGGCTGCTTGCGCAGCGCCACCACGTCGCGCGGCAGCAGCGCGTAGCTGGTCAGCACGATGTCCTGCGCGCCCAGCTGCGAGAAATCGCCGCCGCGCTGCGGACCATGCAGGGCCAGCACCTTGAGCGCCGGTGCGAAGCGCGCGATCTCCGCCTGCCAGTTCGGAATCAGGCTGGTCGGCACCACGATCAGCGCCGGCTGGGTCAGCGCGCCGCGTTCTTTCAGCGCCAGCAGATGGGTGACCAGCTGCAGGGTCTTGCCCAGGCCCATGTCGTCGGCGAGCACGCCGCCGACGCCGGCCTCGGCCAGCGCATTGAGCCAGCGCAGGCCTTCGCGCTGGTACGGGCGCAGCTCCACCGTGAGGCCTTCGGGCACCGCGTCGCTGGCGCGCTCGGCGGCGTCGCGCAGGCGCGCGGTGAAGCCGCGCAGCTGCTCCGGTGCTTCCAGGGCGGCGCCGACCGGCAGCGCCTCGACGATTTCTTCCAGGCGGCCGGCCTGCACGCGCGGCAGATGCAGCTTCTTGCGCGGCTTTTCCAGGTATTCGGCCAGCGGCGCCAGCAGGCCGCGCAGTTCCTTCAGGCGCACCGGCACGCGGCGGCGTTCGTCCACCGGCGCGTACCACACGGCGTCTTCCGGCTCGTTCGGCGCGGGGCTGAGATTGAGCGTGTGCTCGGCCAGCGCCTGCGCCACCGCGGGCAGCAGGTTGTGCCGCTTGCCTTCCAGCTCGATGCCGATTTCCAGGTCGAAGGCGTGGTCGTCGGCGTCTTCCACCGCATTGCCGTACCACTGCACGGGGCCTTCCAGCACCTCGAACGGGAAGCTGGGCGCGTACTCGAGCAGGAAGCCTTCCGCCTCCAGCTTGGGCCGCAGCGCCAGCCAGCGCGCGGGCGTGTTCACTTCGAGCGCGCCGGCATAGCCCTTGCCGGGGAACAGCCAGGCGTCTTCCGGCAGCGTGTCGGCGAGATCCCAGGGCAGGCCTTCGGTGTCCACGCCGGGAGTGAGGCCGGCGCGTTCGAGCTGCTCCATCGCGGTGAGTTCTTCCGCGCGGCGGCGGGTGATCTCCACCAGGGTGCCGTGGCGCACGCGGCGCACCAGCGGCTCGCCGCCGCGGCCGGGCAGGCGTTCGCCGGCGTAGTCGAAGGCCAGCCGCGCATAGGCCAGCGGCGGCGTGCCGGCGGCCAGACGCGCATGGCGGGTGAGTGCGTGCAGGATCAGCACCGGGCGCGGCGCCAGTTCCGCGCGGCGCAGTTCGTCGAACACCTGCGGCGCCGGTACGCGATGGGCGACGCGGCTGCCGGGCAGCGCGTCGCGCAGGGTGGCGCTGTCCTCGTGCTTCAGCGCCGGCAGATCCAGCCACAGGGTTTCCCCGGCCGGCGCTTCCAGGTGGCCTAGCTCCGCGCGCTCGGCGTCGAGGTACCAGAGGCCGTCGATGCGCACCAGGCGCTGGTTGGCCGGCAGCGCGGGGAGCAGCTTCTGGCTGCCGTCCTTTTCCAGATGCCAATGCCAGTTGAGCAGATGCCCCTTGCCGCGCGACAGGCGTAGTCCGGCCAGGCCGCCGAGGAAGCACGGCGCGGTGTCCAGCACTTCGGCCAGCAAGGTGTCGCCGACGTGACCGGCCAGGCGCGCATAGCTGCGGCTCTTGCGCACGGTCTGCGGCAGGCCCAGCACGGTGGCGGCGAGGCGCTGCTCGGGTGGTTCCAGCGGCAGGTTGGCCAGATGGCGGCTGTCCAGCGGCGCGGGGCGCGCGAAGCGGCCCTGCTCGGCCACGGTCAGCAGGACCGGCGCCAGTTCCAGGCGCACGTAGGGCGCGCCTTCTTCCGGAATGGCGTCGAGGAAGAAACCCAGCACGCCACGCTCGGCGGCGGCCGCGGCGGCGCTTTCGTCCAGCAGGCGGCGCCAGACGGCGGGCAGCGGCTCCGCGTGCTCCTCATGGTGCGGAGGAACCGGTTCGGCGAGGCGTTTCTCGTCGGGTTGCTGCATGCGCGTGCGGTCCGCCGGGAAGACCAAAAGACCGAGCTTAGCAAGGCCGATGTGCAGATGCGCGCCTTCACGCCCGATTTTTTCTGCGGGCGTGAACGCGATGCATGGAAAGGGTCAAGCGACCCCGAAAAGTCCCTGCGGATATTCCGGCTTCTGCTCGCGCGACATCAGCGCACGCACGCCTTCCACCGGCGTCACCTCGCCGTGCAGCACGGCGCGCACGCCGCCGCTGATCGGCAGGTCCAGGCCATGCTTGGCCGCGAGGCGGGCCACTTCGTCGGCGGTCACCACGCTTTCCACCACCTGGCCGATCTGGCGCACGGCTTCGTCGATGGCGATGCCGCGGCCGAGCGCCAGGCCCAGGCGGCGGTTGCGCGAGAGATCGCCGGTGCAGGTCAGCACCAGGTCGCCCAGGCCCGACAGGCCCATGAGCGTTTCCGGACGGGCGCCGAGCGCGACGCCCAGGCGCAGCATCTCGTTCATGCCGCGGGTGATCAGGCCGGCGCGGGCGTTCAGGCCCAGGTCCATGCCGTCGGCCACGCCGGTGGCCACCGCCAGCACGTTCTTCATGGCGCCGCCCAGCTCCGCGCCGAGCACGTCGCCGCCGGAATAGGCGCGGAAATTCGGCGCATGCAGCATGGAGGCGAGCTGCTGCGCGAAGGCTTCGTCGTCGGAATGCACGGTGACCGCGCTGGGCAGCCCCAGGGCGACTTCCTTGGCGAACGAGGGGCCGGTGATCACCGCCGCGGCGCGGCCGGGCAGTTTCTCGTCGACCAGCTCGTGCAGGAAGCGGCCGGTGCCGGGCTCGAAGCCCTTGGTGGCCCAGGCCACGCCGGCGCCGGCGTCGAGCAGGGGCGCCAGTTCGTCCAGCATGGAGGCGAAGGCGTGGCTGGGCACCACGATCAGTACGATCCCGGCGCCGCGCACCGCGGCGGCCAGGTCGCTTTCGTAGCGCAGTTCCGCGGGCAGCTGGATGTCCGGCAGGTAGCGCCGGTTCTGCCCGCTCTCGGCCATGGCCGCCAGCGCCGCGGCGTCCCGGCCCCACAAACGGGTCGGCACGCCATTGCGCGCGGTGAGGGCGGCGAGCGCCGTCCCCCACGAGCCGGCTCCCAGGACCGCCAGGGTCGGACGTTCAGCCATGGAAGCGGCTCAGCTGTTGAGGACCGGAGCCTCGTCGCCGCCGGCGCTGCGGCGCTGCTGCTCGGCGTAGAGCGCGTCGAAGTTGATCGGCTGCAGCAGGAACGGCGGGAAGCCGCCCTCCATCACCAGCGAGGAGATCACCTGGCGGGCGTAGGGGAACAGCAGGTTCGGGCAGTAGCTGCCGATGATGCCGGCGTGGTCCGCCTCGCTGAAGCCCGACACGCCGAACACGCCGGCCTGCTTCACTTCCGCCAGGTACGCGGTGCGCTCGCCCAGGGTGCAGGTCAGGGTGAGGCTGAGCACCACTTCGTACAGGTCGTTGCCCAGTTCCGTGGCCTGCTGGCCCAGGTTGAGCTGGACCTGCGGCTGCTGGTCGGTCTCGCCGATCTCCTGGAAGATGTGCGGAGCGTTGGGCGCCTCGAACGACACATCCTTGACGTAGATCTTCTGCAGCACCAGCTGCGGCTGGCCGGCCTGGCCGTTGGCGTTGACGTCTGCCATCTGTGAAACCCCTCGATCTGGATTACGGAAAAGGACAAAGAGGCCGATTGTTCCATACATCCCGGCAGGCCGCCATGCGAACTATCCGGACTTTCGGACCGCCTCCCAAGCCCTGGAACTGCTTAAAGATTGCGCAAGCCCCCGGGTTTCTGAGAGAATTCCCGGCTCGGCCATGCCGGCCCGGCCTTACGGGCACGTCCGCGACGCGATGCGGACCTCACGGCAGCCCCCGGAAAGCAGCACCCTCCAGCATCGCGTGGCGCATGGCGCCGCTGGGCCGATGTCGCCCTGGCCAACGGGCGGTCTACAGAATCCACGGAGGTCATCATGGCCCGTATTTGCCAAGTCACCGGAAAGGGTGTGCAGACTGGTAACAACGTCTCGCATGCCAACAACAAGACCCGTCGCCGCTGGTTGCCGAACCTGCACGAGCGCCGCTTCTGGGTCGCCAGCGAGAACCGCTGGGTGAAACTGCGCGTCTCCAACCAGGCGCTGCGCACCATCGACAAGAAGGGCATCGAGGCCGTGATCGCCGACCTGCGTGCCCGCGGCGAGAAGATCTGAGGAGCCCTAAGCCATGTCCAAGAGCAAGAGCGACAAGATCCGCCTGATCTCCTCCGCCGGCACCGGCCACTTCTACACCACGCAGAAGAACAAGAAGAACACCCCGGACAAGTTCGAGTTCAAGAAGTACGATCCGGTGGTCCGCAAGCACGTGATCTACAAGGAAGGCAAGATCAAGTGACCCGCGCCTAGCGGGTCATCCCGGCGAAGGCCGGGATCCATGCCTTATGAAAAACCCGCCCATGTGGCGGGTTTTTTTTCGCCTTGCGGAGCCTCTTTTTGTCTGAATTTCGGCCGCAACGCTGGCTTGAGGTCAGGCCTGGCGAATAGCCTGGGCAAGCCATAGGGAATCAGCTGACTGCTTGTTGCGGCTTTGGGACATGCCCTAAACTTGACTTGTGCAATAACATGCACAAGTCAAAGAAAGCATCAAAGCCACCGGCAAGACAGGAGAACCCTATGCGAGTCGTCAGTTTTTCCGACGCCCGTAACAACCTCAAAGAGGTACTGGATACCGTGGCAAGCGACTGCTCCATCACCATCATCCATCGCCGCGATCACGAAGACGCCGTCGTCATGTCCCTGGCGGACTACAACTCGATGGCGGACACCGTGCACCTGCTCAGCAACAAAGCCAACCGCGATCACCTCGCCAGGTCCATCGCTCAGTTCAAGGCGGGCAAGGCCAGGAAGCGCACGCTGATCGAGGAGTAGCAAAGGAGCGCGCTTGATGGCACGAAGTATCAAGTTCACGGACGAAGCCTGGAAGGACTACCAGGACTGGGCCGAAGACAAGAAAACCCTGAAGAAGATACATGCCCTCATCAAGGAGGCGCAGAGGGCTCCGAACGACGGCCTGGGCGATCCTCACCCTTTGAGCGGCGACCTGGCCGGCTTCTGGTCCCGATCCATCAACAAGAAGGATCGCCTGGTCTACGCCTTCGATGGCGAGTGCATCTTCATCATCAGCTGCAAGTTCCACTACGGCGATCACTGACATCGGAGCGCGGGATCCGCGCTCCTTCAAGCATGGCGGCACGATGCCGGCGCCGACGAAACGCCCACGCCGGCATCGACTTCAAGGCGCGGCCTTGCCCTGCTCCTTCGGCGCGGCGTTCTTCACATACTTGTCGAACCAGGTGAGCATCTCGTACACCTCCTGCTCGTTCGACTCCATCGCCGTATACCAGTGCGGCTCGTGCGGCAGCATCACCAGGCGCGTGGTGCCGCCCAGGCCGCGGATGGCCTGGAACAGCTTGGGCGACTGCACCGGCTCGGTGCCGGGGTTGGCGTCGTCCATGCCGTGCATGATCAGCAGCGGCGACTTGATCTTGTCGGCATTGAAGAAAGCCGAAGCCTGCTCGTACACCTGCGGCGCCTGCCACAGCGAGCGGCGCTCGTTCTGGAAGCCGAACGGGGTGAGGTCCTTGTTGTAGCCGCCGCTGGTGGCGACGCCGGCGCGGAACAGATCGGTATGCGCGAGCAGGTTGGCGGTCATCAGCGCGCCGTGGCTGTGGCCGGTGACGCCGATGCGCTCGCGGTCGACCACGCCCAGCTCCACGGCCTTGTCCACCGCGGCCTGCGCGTCCATCACCAGTTGCTCGACATAGGTGTCGTACGCGGTGCGCGGATCGCCGACGATCGGGAACGACGCGTTGTCGATGATGGCGTAGCCCGACAGCAGCAGCAGGCGATAGCCGCGCAGCAGATCGAACTTCTGCTGCGATCCGCTCACCTGCCCGGCCTTGCTCGGGTCGGCGAAGTCCTGCGGATAGGCATACAGCACGGCCGGCAGGCGCGTGCCTTCCTTGTAGCCCGGCGGCGTGTACAGGGTGAACGACAGTTCCACGCCATCCTTGCGCTTGTAGGTGACCAGCCGCTTGGCGATGCCGCGCACCTGCGGCGTCGGGTCGGCGATATGCGTGATCGCCTCGCTGCTTGAAGCGAACACCGCTTCGCCCGGCTTGGCGTCGCTCACCGGCGCGCCCAGCGCATGCAGGAACAGGTTCGGCGGCTCGGCCGGCGACTGCCGCGCGGTGATGAAGCGCTCGCCGCCCGGCAGCACCGCCAGCGCGCTTTCGTAGTGATCCGCGCCGTCGCCGCGGAACAGGCGCTCGGTGCGCCCGCTGGACAAGGCGTAGCGGTCGAGGAAAGGCCGGTCCCCCTGCGGCGTGCCGCCGGTGCCGGCCAGGTAGACGTAATCGCCTTCCTGCCGCACCACGCGCGCACCGTTCGGCAGCTGCTGCATCAGCAGCGAGCCGGGCTGCTTGTAGTTCTCGTCCATCGAGTAATCCCACACCGTGCGCGCGGGCTTCGAGGGATGCGCGACGTCGATGCGCGTGATGCGGATCCAGCGCTTGTTGGCGTCGTACTCGTAGACGAAGGGCTCGTCGCCCTGCGCCAGCCAGCGCATGCCGCTGTAGCGCTGGGTGGTGCGCGCCACTTCCTGCGGCTTGCCGCTGAACGGCGCGCTCCACAGCATTACCTTGTCACGCTGCGGGACATTCACCTTCCAGTCGCCCTGGTCCAGCGCCTCCGGCCATACCAGGGTGGCCGGCGCGTTGGCGCGCCAGTCGAAATCGCGCGGCCCCACCGGCACGCCGCGCACCGGCACGCGGTCGGCCACCGGCAGCGAAGCGATCGCGGTGGACTGGCCGGTGCGCACGTCGAGCACGCTGACGTCGCGGGCAAAACGCTCGTAGGTGGTGACGTACGAGTACGGCTTCTTCAGCGTTTCCACCAGCACGTGCTCGCCATCCGGCGCGCCGGACACACCGGCGAGCACGCCCGGCTTGCCCACCGCCTTGACGCTGCCGCTGGCCGCGTCGACCACGGCAAGCTGCGCGGTGCCGTAGTACTCGAACAAGGCTTCGTCTTCGGGACTGCCCAGCGTGTCGCGGGCTTCGTAGGTGCTGCTCTCGCCCTTGCCGCCGATCGATTCCTTGATCTCCGGCCCGGAGGTCTCGCTCACCTTCGGCGCGGCGCCGAGATTCGCCGGCACCTGCTTCACCAGCAGCGAATCGCTGCCGTGCAGCCATTGCACGTCGTCTTCCATCACCGGGTTGAGCCACACGCCTTCCACGCGGCGCACCTGGCCGGTGAGCGCATCGCCCAGCCACAGCTCGGTGCGTTCCTTCGTGGTGTTGGCGAAGGCGAAGCGGCGGCCATCGGGCGACCACTGCGGCGCGCTCGGGCAGGCGTCGGCCGGCAGCGTCACCGGCAGCTGCTTGTGGCTGGCCACGTCTTCCACGGTGAAGCTCTTCAGGCAGGTGCGGATGCCGTAGCCGCTCGACGCATCGTGCCGCGCATGATTGGCCGGCTCGATGCGCAGGCCGGCGAGCTTGAGATAAGGCTCGGCCACGCGCGCGATCGGCGGGTACTGCGACTGCTCGACCAGCAGCATGCGCGAGCGGGTGGGGTCGAGCATCGGGATCGCCGGCAGCGGCGCGTGCATCAGGCCCAGCAGCGGCTCGGGCGGCTTGTCGTAGCCGGCCAGCACGGCGGCGGGCAGGCAGGCGAGCAAGGCGGCGGCAAGGGCGAGTGCCCTGGGGTTGGCGGACGGCATCGTGCGGTCTCCTGGAGGGGCGCCCCGAATGGCGGGCGCGACCGTAGGAAGTTACACCGCTGCGAGCAGCGGCACCGCCATGCTGTTAGTCATGTAGGGGGAAGCCGCGGCGCCGCGTTCAAGCGCCGGGCGTGAGCTCGAATTCGATCCAGGCCGGATGGTCCTGCGTCTGGCCTTCGACGGCCTTGACCGTGAGCGTGGCGCTGCCGACCTGCAGCCGGTCGCCCGCTTTCACCACCTGCTGCCGGATCTGCTGCGCCGGCACGCTGTCGCGCGGGAAGGCGGCGGTCAGCCACTCGACGGTGGCGCTCTGCGGCGCGTGCTTGTCCGGCGTCCATGCCAGCACGCGCAGGTCGTAGGCGGCTTTCACTTCCGGCCCGCCGATGCGCAGCCGGCCTTCCTCGCTGGCGAACACCGTATTGGGCGAACCCGCACGCGCCGCTTCGGCGTCGATCGCCACATGGCCCTGGCGGTCGCTTTCGCTGGGCGTGGCGAGCTTGCTCACGCGATGCAGGCCGTCGGCCAGCGGCAGCAGCATCTTCTCGCCCAGCACCATGGTGCTTTCGACGTGCATCGGCGCGTCGCGCATTTCGATCAAGGTGGCGCGCGCGCCGGGCATCGCGCCCTGGAACGGCGGCGGCGTGGCGACGATGGACGACACGCCCACGCGCGAGCGGCCGATCACGCCGGCGCGACCGCGGAGGATCTCGATGTCTGCGGGGACTTGCGCCGAGGCGGCCTGGTGCTGATCGCTGGAGCTGGACATGGATTTCCCTGCCTGCGTCGACCCTGCGGAAGTGCCGGCCGAAAGTAGCAGCAGCGCCGCGAACGCGACAAGGCGCCCCGCGCTGGGGCGCCTCGCCTTGAACTGGCCTGCATCGATGACGTTCATCGGTCGAGCTTGCCACGCGGTTTGTCGATGGCGGATGACCGCCATCACAGCGCGGCGCATGGCTCAGGCGTTGCCGATCTCCACTTCATCGATCGAACCGTCGTTGATCTGGTCGAGCGGGATGTTCTGCGGCTGATCGAAACCCCAGGGATTGCGCAGCTCCAGATACTTCTTGCCATCCGGCCCGGTGCACACGCCGGTCACCGTGTAGGCATGGCCACCCACCAGGCCATGCGGATTCTTGCCGGCTTCCATGCCGGCCTGGTCGCCGTCGGATTCGGGCGTGGCGATGGTCACCAGCTTGCCGTCCTTCAGCGCCTGCTCGATCTTGCCGGCACCGTCCTTCGGCGAATAGGCATCGGCGCTCTTGCCGGTCAGCGCGGTCATCGCGTCGGCGGGATGGCCGCCGTTGCCGATCGCGTCGTAGCCGCCCTGCATCTTGGCGTAGGCCGCTTCCAGCACCTCCGGCCACTTGGCGGTGCCGTCGCTGGAGCTGGTGCCGTTGGACGGCAGGTCCTTGTCGCTGACGGTGATCTTCACGTCGTGATAGTCGTCGCCGAACAAGCCCCACAGGTTGCCGGCGCTGTTGTCCTTCTGGTGCGGGAAAGTCACGGTGAAGGTGCCATTGCCGTTGTCGTGGATCATGTTCTTGATCTGATCCGGATGCTGCTGCGCCAGCGCCGCGATGCTCGCGTCGAAATAGCAGTCGCCGTAGCCTTCCTGCTTCACGTCATTGGGATTGGGCTGGCTGCTGTTGGAGAAGTCCGGCTGGCCATTGGCACTGTTGTAGAGCGAGCGGTTCGGCGCGCTGTTGTCGGGGCCGATCTTCGGATCCAGCACCGGGTTGTGTTCGGCCAGGCCGAGGAAGCGCTGGATATCGACACCGGCGAACGCGACGTTGACGCTGGACATGATCTTGCTCCGGACCGTGGAAACCCTGTGCATCGCATGAAACCCGATGGGCCGCCGCACGGCCTAGCTAGGTCGATCCCTACCTAGGGCCACCCCCAGGTCATGCTGTAATGCCCGCTTTGGCGAGCGGAGCCCAGGGATGGCCTTGCGGGTGGTGGTGATCGGCGCGACCGGCGTGTTCGGTTCGCGCGTGGCGCAGCGGCTGGCGCGCGATGCGCGCTTCGAACTGGTGCTGGCCGGGCGGCGGCGCGACGCATTGGAAGCGATGCGCGCGTCGTTTGAAGATCCCTCCGTCCGCATCGCCACGCTCGACACCGGCGATGCGCGCTTCGCCGCGGCGCTCGCCGCGCTGCAGCCGCAACTGGTGATCCACACCGCCGGCCCGTTCCAGGGCCAGGACTATCGCGTGGCGGAAGCCTGCCTCGCCGCGGGCAGCGACTATGTCGACCTGGCCGATGGCCGCGGCTTCGTCACCGGCATCGAACGCCTGCACGAACGCGCGCTGGCGGCGGGGCGACTGCTGGTCACCGGCGCCTCCAGCGTGCCGGCCTTGAGCGCCGCGGCCGTGGATGCGCTGCTGCCGCGCTTCGCCATGCTGGAAACGATCGAGCACACCATCAACCCCGGCAACCGGACGCCGCGCGGCGACGCCACGGTGGCGTCGATCCTGGGCTATTGCGGCCGTCCGATCCGCGTATGGCGCGATGGGCGCTGGCAGGTGACGCATGGCTGGATGGACAGCCGCATGCAGCGCTTTCCTTTCGGCCGGCGGCGCGTGGGCGCGTGCGAGATTCCGGACCTGGATCTGTTCCCCGCGCGCTATCGGCAGGTACGCACCGTGATGTTCCGCGCCGGCCTCGAACTGCCGCTGCTGCAAGGTGGCACCTGGTGCGCGGCGGTGCTGGTGCGGCTGGGCTTGATCCGCAACTTGGCCGCGTATGCGCCCGCACTGCGGCGCTTCAGCGAGCTGTTTCTGCGCTTCGGCTCCGAGGTGGGCGGCATGACGGTGGAGCTGGGCGGCATCGCCGCCGATGGGCGTCCGCTGAAACTGCGCTGGTGGCTGAGCGCGGACGCGGGCGACGGCCCGCAGGTGCCGGTGACGCCTGCCGTGGTGCTGGCGCGCCGCATGGCGGATGGACGGATCGACGCCAAAGGCGCGACGCCATGCGTGGGCCTGCTGACACTGGAACAGATCGAAGCGGGTTTCGACGGCTATGCGCTGCGCACGGGCGTCGAAACGTTCGAGTAAGTCAGTCGATGTCGAGCCAGCCGCGGTAGGCGATCAACTGCCCGAGCAGCGGCAGGCGCGTATCGATATGGAACACGTAGCGCCCGTCTTCCGCGAGGCTGCGGGAGAACACGCTGCCGAACATGGCACGCGGCAGCGGCAGTCCGAGCAGTCGGCCCTGCTGCAGTTGCCAGTCGATCGCGTCGCCGTCGCGGCGCAGGGCGAAGTACAGCGAGACCGGGCCGAGGCGTTCGCGCAGACGCGTGCCGTCCGTGGCGCGTTCCAGGGTGGAGCGCATGCGGCCGTTGGCGAAGCTGCGCGTCCAGGTTTCGCGCCCTTCCGCGCGTTCGATGCTGAGCGCGATGGCCTGGTCCGCACCGGGTTCCGGCAGGCCGAGCACGCGGCGCAGCAGGCGCGCGAAGGGATGGCGTGCGCCGTCGACCTGCGCCACGCCGTGCGCGCTCAGCGAAGCCGCGCCGCCGTGCATGCGCCGCACCGGCGCGGCGAGCAGCGGCCAGTCGGCCGGACCGATCAAGACGGGGAAGAGAGGCTCGGGCATCGCGCGATCATCCGTGGCTAGTACGTGGCGGACAAGCGCCCATAAAAAAAGCCCGCCGATCGGCGGGCTTTTTTATGTCGACAGGCGCCGCGCTTAAGCCGCGCCGCTCACCGCATAACCCTTCAGGCGCTGCGCGAAGTCCTGCAGCACGCGGATGCCGCTCTGCTCGGCTTCGGCGATCCACTGCTGCAGACCCTTTAGGCTCTGCTCGGCGCCGCGCTGTTCCATCAGTTCGGCCAGGCGGGTGCGGAAATCGCACACGGTGCGCAGGGTCGGGCGCTTGGCCAGGGCAGCCTGCAGGCGCTCGCGGCCTTCGTTGTCCAGCCAGCGGCCACCGTCGGCCAGCGAGCGGCGCATGCGGCGCGGCATCGCCTTGAGGCTTTCGCCGGCGTGCTGGGCTTCGTCGCGCAGGGTCGGCACGATCACGCCGCGGTAGTAGTCGGTCATCGCCTGGAAGCGATGGGTGAGCACGGCCTTCAGCGTCTCGGCGTCGGGCAGGTGCACGTTCGGGCGGATGTCCAGGGTGGGCGCCACGCGCATCACCTTGGCCAGGCCCACCGCGCGCAGGGCGCAGATCACCGCCCAGCCGATATCGAACTCCCACTTGCGCAGGGCGAACTTGGCGGAGCTGGGGAAAGCGTGGTGGTTGTTGTGCAGCTCTTCGCCGCCGATCCACACACCCCACGGCGCCAGGTTGGTGGCCGTGTCGGCGCTCTCGAAGTTGCGGTAACCCCACCAGTGGCCAATGCCGTTGACGAAGCCGGCGGCCCAGAACGGGATCCAGATCATCTGCACGGCCCAGATGGCCGCGCCGATCACGCCGAACAGCGCCAGGTCGATCAGCAGCATCAGGGTCGGGCCCCAGTAGGGGTGGCCGCCGAACAGCTTGCGCTCGATCCAGTCATCCGGGGTGCCGCGGCCGTACTTCTCCAGGTCTTCCTTGATGTAGCTGGCGTCGCGGTACAGCGACACGCCGTCCCAGAACACCTTCTTGATGCCGTAGATCTGCGGGCTGTGCGGATCTTCCTCGGTCTCCACCTTGGCGTGGTGCTTGCGGTGCACGGCCACCCACTCCTTCACCACCATGCCGGTGGTGAGCCAGCCCCAGAAGCGGAAGAAGTTGGCCAGGGCGGGGTGGAAGTCCACGCCGCGATGGGTCTGGCTGCGGTGCAGGTACAGCGTCACCGTGAAGATGGTGAGCTGCGTCATCACCAGCAGGAAGACCAGCATGGCGACCCAACTGGCCCCGGTGAGGCCGTTGGACAGGAAGTTCAGCACTGCGTCGAGCATGGGAAACACTCAGTAGGGTGAAAAGTCAGTCTAATCGAGGGTTTCCGTACCCACCAGCATGGGAAATCATGCCTGCGCCACGATGCCGCAGAACGTGTTTCAGCGCGCAAGAACGCCCCCGCCGTCTGTTCAAACGGTGGGGGCGCCGTGACAATCATGCAATGACTCTGCCATACCCCCTGTTAAAGCTTGATCAGGTTCGGCGCCTGCGCGCCGGGCGTCCGGCCGTGGAGCGTCTCAGCCTGACGCTGGACCGCGGCCAGATCCTTGGCCTGCTGGGCGTCAACGGGGCGGGCAAGTCCACCACGCTGGCCATGATCGCCGGTGCGCTCCAGCCGCACGAAGGCCATATCGAACTGGACGGAGAGGTGTTCGCCGAGCACCCGGAACGGGCCCGCGGGCTGATCGGCTGGCTGCCCGAACGTGCCCCCCATTGGCCGGAACTGACCGTTTTGGAACATCTGCAAGCCCATGGCCGCCTGCGCGGATTACGCGCCAGCGGACTGAAGCAGGCCTGCGAGTCCACCATCGAGCGCCTGGAACTGGCCCCGCTGCTGCGCCGCCTGGCCGGGGTGCTGTCGCAGGGCCAGCGCCAGCGGCTGGGCCTGGCCTGCGCGGTGCTGCACAAGCCGAAGCTGCTGGTGCTGGACGAACCCGGCAATGCGCTGGACCCGGTCCAGGTGGCCGCGCTGCGCAAGGTCATCCGCGAGGAAGCCGCCGCCGGCGCCGCGGTGATCCTGTCCACCCACCTGCTGGCCGAAACCACCGCCGTGTGCGACCGCGTGGCGATCCTGCACGAGGGCCAGCTGCGCCACGATGCCGCGCTGGACGGCGGGCACGAGGCGCTGGAACAGACGTTTTTCGAGATCGCGATGAGCGGGAAGGACCAGGCCGCATGAGTTCGACGTTGTCCGTGGCCCGCCTTGAGCTGCGCCGCCTGCTGGTCCGTCCCCTGGCCTGGGTGCTGGCCGCGCTGACCCTGGCCCAGCTGGCCTGGCGCTTCGTGCTGCTGCTGGGCAGCTTCCTCGACAACCAGGTGAAGCTGGCCGCCCTGCCCGGCGGCCCCGGCTATACCGACCTGGTCGGCGTCCCGCTGCTGGGCAGCACGCTGACCATGGGCGTGCTGCCGTTCGGCCTTACCGAGCTGGCCCTGCTGGTGGTGCCGCTGCTGACCATGTCGACCCTGGCCGGCGACCGCGCCAATGGCACCCTGCCCCTGCTGGCCTCCAGCGGCACCTCGCCGGCGGCCATCGTGCTGGGCAAGTACCTGGCCGTGCTGCTGTGGCTGCTGGGCTGGCTGGCGCTGACGGTGGCCATGCCGCTGAGCCTGGCGCACGGCACCGAACTGGACTGGGGCAAGTTCGCCGCCGCCGTGCTGGGCCTGGCGCTGACGCTCGCCGCGCTGGGCGCGCTCGGCGTGGCCTGCTCGGCCTTCGCCTCGCTGCCGGCCGTGGCCGCCACCGCCAGCCTGACGCTGGGGCTGGCGCTGTTCACCGCCAACCTGGCGGCGCAGAAGGCCGGCATCGGCAACGGGCTGTGGAACTGGCTGTCGCTGAGCACGCATCTGGAAGCCCTGCTGCGCGGCCTGGTGTCCAGCGCCGACCTGGCCTGGTTCGCGCTGGTGATCGCCATCGCGCTGACGCTGGCGATACGCCGCGTCGCCGCCGACAAGGAGCGTGGCTGATGCGACTGACCGGAACCCTGCGCGGCTGGCTGTTCGCGCTGGCGCTGTTCGCCGCCGCGGGCGCGGCCGGCTACCTCACGTATCGCCACGACTACGTCGCCGACTGGAGCCACGACAGCCGCTCCAGCCTCTCACCCGAAAGCCGTGCCGTGCTCGACGCGCTCAAGGGCCCGGTCGAGATCGTCAGCTATGCGAACCCGCAGGGCGACCTGCGCCAGACGGTGGCCAGCTTTATCGAGCGCTACCGCCGCTTCAAGCACGACCTCACCCTGCGCTTCGTCGATCCGCAGCAGGACCCTGCGAAGATGCGCGAGCTCGGCATCACCGTCGACGGCGCGCTGATCCTGCACTACGGCAACCGCGAGGAGCGCCTGGACGAGCTGTCCGAACGCAGCCTCACCAATGCGCTGGAACGCCTGGCGCGCGGCGGCGAGCGCATCGTGGCCTTCGTCACCGGCGACGGCGAGCGCCGCGCGGACGGCAAGGCCAACGCGGACCTGGGCATGTTCATGACGCAGCTGGAAAGCCGCGGCATGCGCGCGGTGCCGCTGAACTTCGCGCAGGTGACCGCGGTGCCGCAGCACACCGACCTGGTGGTGCTGGCCGGACCGACGCTGGCGCTGCCGCAAGGCGCGGTAAAGGCGCTCACCGACTACGTCGCCGCCGGCGGCAACCTGCTGTGGCTGACCGAGCCTTCCAACGACGACCTCGGCCTGCAGCCGCTGGCCGATGCGCTGGGCGTGCACGTGCTGCCCGGCGTGCTGGTGGACGGCCAGGGCGCCGCGCTGGGCCTGAAGGACCCGCGCCTGATCACCGTGGGCAGCTATCCCGTGCACGCGATCACCCGCGGCCTCACGCTCACCACGCTGTTCCCGCAGGTGTCGGCACTGGCGCTGGCGCGCCGCGGCGAGTGGGAAGTGCAGCCGTTCCTGCGCTCGGGGCCGCAGAGCTGGACCGAATTCCAGCCGATCGGCAACGACGGCAGCAGCAGCATCCGCTACGACGCCGATGCCGGCGAGCTGAAAGGCCCGCTCGATTTCGGCCTGACCTTCGCGCGCCTCTCGCCCAGCCCGGACAAGAGCGAGCAGCGCGTGGCGATGATCGGCGACGGCGATTTCCTCTCCAACACGTTCCTCGGCAACGGCGGCAACCGCGCGCTGGGCGAGCGCGTGTTCGACTGGCTGCTGGGCGACGACGCCCTGGTCAACCTGCCGCCGCGCGGCGCGCCGGATCGCGCGATGCAGCTCAGCCAGGGCCAGTTGAACGCGGTCACGTTCGGCTTCCTGCTGGCGCTGCCGCTGGGCCTGCTGCTGCTCGGCGGGCTGATCGCCTGGCGCCGGCGCCGCGCATGAAGCGCGGCACGCTGGTGTTCGTGGCGATCGCCGCAGCGCTGCTGGCCGGCGCCGGCTGGCAATGGCGGCACGACCGCGCGCAGGCGCTGGGCAGCCTGCTCGATCTCGATCCGGCCGCGGTGCAGCGCATCGACCTGGCCTGGCACGGCGGCGTCACCGAGCACTACGCCAGGCGCGACGGCCACTGGCAGGCCGTCGACGGCACCACCCTGCCGGTCGACGAAGGCCGCCTGGAAGATCTCGCCGCCACCGCCGCCGCGCCGGTGCAGAGCTGGCGGCCGCTGGCGGAATTCGATCCGGCGAAGATCGGCCTGGCGCCGCCGCCGGTGGTGCTGACGCTGGACGGGCAGGCGCTGGGTTTCGGCGAAGTCGCCGTCACCGGCCCGCTGCGCTACGTGCGCGCGGGCGATCGCGTGGCCCTGGTCCCGGTACGTTTCACGCCGCGCCCGGCCAAGGCGAACACCGCCAAGGCGCCCTGAGCGCGCACCGGCCTGCGTATGATGCGGGGCACCTTGCATGCCCCGGCGACCTCCCCATATCCGAGGCATTCCCGTCATCCTCCCTGGGAGCATCCGCATGAATCGTTCGGTCGAGCAACCTGTCATCGGCGTCGTCGGCATGGCCGTGATGGGCCGCAATCTCGCGCTCAACATCGAGAGCCGCGGCCACACCGTGGCCATCTACAACCGCAGCCGCGAGAAGACCGACGAGGTCATGGCCGAGCATCCGGACAAGCGCCTGGTGCCCAGCTACAGCGTGCAGGACTTCGTCGACTCGCTGCAGAAGCCGCGGCGCATCCTGCTGATGGTGAAGGCGGGCGAACCCACCGACGCCACCATCGCGGAACTGAAGCCGCTGCTGGATAAAGGCGACGTGCTGATCGACGGCGGCAATACTTTCTTCCAGGACACCATCCGCCGCGAACGGGAATTGAACGACGCCGGCCTGCACTTCATCGGCACCGGCGTGTCCGGCGGCGAGGAAGGCGCGCTGCACGGACCGTCGATCATGCCGGGCGGCCCGCGCGATGCGTACGACCTGGTGGCGCCGGTGCTGACCGAGATCGCCGCGCGCGCGCCGGACGGCGAACCCTGCGTGGCCTACATGGGCCCGAACGGCGCCGGCCATTACGTGAAGATGGTGCACAACGGCATCGAGTACGGCGATATGCAGCTCATCTCCGAGAGCTACGCCGTGCTCAAGCAGGTGCTGGGCTTGTCCAACGAAGAGCTGGGCAAGGTCTATACCGACTGGAACCAGGGCGAACTCGACAGCTATCTGATCGCCATCACCGCCGACATCTTCGGCAAGAAAGACCCGGATACGGGCAAGGCCATGGTCGACATCATCCTCGACCGCGCCGCGCAGAAGGGCACCGGCAAGTGGACCAGCCAGAGCGCGCTGGACCTGGCCGTGCCGCTGCCGCTGATCACCGAATCGGTGTTCGCGCGCCTGCTGTCCGCGCTGAAGGACGAGCGCGTCGCCGCGAGCAAGGTGCTGGCCGGTCCGGACGCGAAGCCGTTCGCGGGCGACCGCGCGGCGTTTATCGAATCGGTGCGCCGCGCGCTGTACCTGAGCAAGATCGTCTCCTATGCGCAGGGTTTCGCGCAGCTGCGCGCGGCTTCCGACGAGTACAAGTGGAACCTGCCCTACGGCACCATCGCCAAGATCTTCCGCGCCGGCTGCATCATCCGCGCGCGCTTCCTGCAAAAGATCACCGACGCCTACGCGCGCGACGCGGCGCTGGCCAACCTGCTGCTCGATCCGTACTTCCGCGATATCGCCGCGCAATACCAGCAGGCGCTGCGCGACGTGGTTTCCGCCGCGGTGCAGGCCGGCGTGGCGGTGCCGGGTTTCGCCTCGGCGATCGCCTACTACGACAGCTACCGCGCCGAGCGTTTGCCGGCGAACCTGGTGCAGGCGCAGCGCGATTACTTCGGCGCGCATACGTTCGAGCGCGTCGACCGCCCCGGCAGCTTCCACGCCGACTGGTCCTGAGCAGCTCGCGCCGTGCCTGAACTGCCCGAAGTCGAAACCACCCGGCGCGGCATCGCCCCGCATCTGATCGGCCGGCGCATCACCTCGGTGGTGCTGCGCCGGCCGGATCTGCGCTGGCCGATTCCGCCGGAGATCGGCGAGCTGTTGCCGGGGCAGCGCATCGAGGACGTCGAGCGCCGCGCGAAATACCTGCTGCTGCATACCGCCGCAGGCAGCGCGCTGCTGCATCTGGGCATGACCGGCGTGCTGCGCGTGCTGCCGGCGGATGCGCCGGTGGGCAAGCACGACCACGTCGATCTCGGGCTGGAAGCCGCCACCACCGGGGCGCGCGTGCTGCGCTTCACCGACGCGCGGCGCTTCGGCTGCCTGCTGTGGCAAGCGCCGGACACCACCCACGAACTGCTGGAAAACCTCGGCCTGGAACCGCTCACCGACGACTTCGACGGCGACCTGCTATGGCGGATGTCGCGCGGCCGCACGGCGGCGGTGAAGCTGTTCCTGATGGACAACGCCGTGGTGGTGGGCGTGGGCAATATCTATGCGAGCGAGGCGCTGTTCGCCGCCGGCATCGATCCGCGCCGCGCGGCCGGTTCCGTCTCGCGTGCGCGCTATGCGCGCCTGGCCGCCGAGGTGAAGCGCATCCTGGCCTGGGCGATCGAGCGTGGCGGCACCACGCTGCGCGACTTCATCAATCCGGACGGCATGCCCGGCTACTTCGTGCGCGAGCTGCAGGTGTACGGCCGCGAAGGCGAGCCGTGCCGGACCTGCGGCACGGCGATCCGCCAGGTGGTGCTGGGGCAGCGTTCGACGTTCTGGTGCCCGCGCTGCCAGAAATAAACTCCGGCCCGCAACGTCCGGCGTAGTCCGGCGTAGGTTGGGGTGAGCGCAGCGGACCCCAACGATGCGCTGCGTTTGAAGGTCGCCACGTTGGGGTTCGCTGTGCTCACCCCAACCTACCCCGGCGGCGAGGATCAATGCGGCCAGCGGAATTCGACGTAGGTGTTGTAGAACGGCGCTTCCACCGCGCTGCCGCCGAGCTTCGCCACGAAGCCGCGCATGCCGTCGGCTTCCAGCGCCTGCCCGTCGGCGAAGTGCGCACCCAGCGCCTGCATCTCCGCCAGCCGCTCGCACAGCATGCCGGCGCGGTCGCTGTCGCCTTCGGGCACATGGCGCAGGCTCACGTCCGGACGGCCGAACTTGCGCATGCCGCGGGTGCGGATCCAGTAGCCGTCGCCGTTGTCTTCGTCGTCGCGCAGGATCAGCAGGTGGTTGCGGATCGGCGCGCCGTCGCGCACCAGGTAATGGCTGCGCCACGCATCGGCGCCGAACAGCGTGACGATCTGCGGATCGAGCACGGCCACGCCGCCGATATCGAGCAGGCCCGCCACCACGCCCAGGGTGTCGCGCAGATAACCCACGTCGCCCTGGTCCGGCAGGGTGCCGCGCAGGATCATCACCTGCGGCGCATCCACCGCGGCGCGGTAGGCGTCAGGCGCTTCTTCCTTGAACAAACGGCCGAGCTCGCCCTTGAGCGGATAGCCCTCCCACGAGCGCAGCGCCGAATGATGGTGGTTGCTCACCTCGATGCCGTGCGGCAGGCCGTCGCTGCCGTAGGGTGCGGAAGGCACGCGCACGTTCTGGAAATTCCCGAACACGTAGTAGTGCAGGTAGATCTCCTCGCCGCCGGGATGCCAGTGGGGACGCTGCCAGGCGGGGATGCGGATCGGTGCATTCATGGGGAATTCCTTGTGGTGGGCGGCCATGCCGCGCCGCGGGTCAGTGTTCGCCCAGCGGCAAGACCGGCTGCTGCAATTCGATGCGGCCGTGGCCTTCGGTGATCTTCTTGAATTCGGCGCGGCTGACCGAGACATAGCGGTCGTTGCCGCCGATCTCAACCTGCGGGCCTTCGGTGACGGCGCGGCCGTGTTCGTCCACGCGCACCACCATGGTGGCCTTGCGGCCGGTATGGCAGATGGTCTTGATCTCTTCCAGGTTGTCGGCCCAGGCCAGCAGATAGCGGCTGCCCTCGAACAGCTCGCCGCGGAAATCGGTGCGCAGGCCGAAGGCGAGCACCGGGATGTTGAGCTTGTCCACCACGTCGCTGGCCTGCCACACCTGCGCCTTGGCGAGGAACTGCGCCTCGTCGATGAACACGCAATGCAGCGGCCCGCGCGCGGCGATATCGGCCTCCACCAGCGCCAGCAGGTTTTCGTCGGGGCGGAAGCGCCGCGCATTGGCCTTCAGGCCGATGCGCGAGGCGACCACGCCTTCGCCGTAGCGGTTGTCCAGCGCCGGCGTGAGGATGAGCGTGCGCATGCCGCGCTCGTGATAGTTGTAGGCGCTCTGCAGCAAGGTGGTGGTCTTACCGGCGTTCATTGCCGAATAGTAGAAATAGAGCTTGGCCATGATCGCGCCGGGGCAATAGAAGGCCCGCATGGTAACGCGTGCCAACTGGAGGTTGGCGTAATAAAGCGGAAAGCGCCGCAGGCGGCGCTTTCTTTCACGCTGCGGCCACGCCGGAGCCTTACTGCCTGGCGGTCTGCACGGCCTTGCCGCGGTTCAGCGACAGGCCCTTCAGCACGTTCAGCGCCTGCGACAGCGCATAGTCCTTGGTGGCCAGCTCGGCGTTCTCGGCGCTGCCGTCGTTGTCGATCGCCTTGCGGTCCTTGCTGCCGTCCTCGTTGGCGAGGTGGTTGCGCAGGTCCGCTTCCGAACCGATCAGGCTGGCGGCGCTATCGGCCTTGTTCACCGCCAGGTCGGCCAGGGCGATGTCCGGCTTGATGCCTTCGGCCTGGATCGAGGTGCCGCTGGGCGTGTAGTAGCGCGCGGTGGTGATCTTCACCGCATGCTCGGCATCCAGCGGCAGCACGGTCTGCACCACGCCCTTGCCGAAGGTGCGCCGGCCGATGATCAGGGCGCGGTGGTTGTCCTTCAGCGCGCCGGAGACGATCTCCGCCGCCGAGGCCGTGCCGTTGTCCACCAGCACCACCATCGGCGCGCCGTTGAGCAGGTCGCCCGGATGCGCGCTGAAACTCAGGTTGGCGTCCTGCAGGCGGCCGCGCGTGGTGACGATGGTGCCGCTGTCGAGGAACTCGTCGCTCACGCCTACGGCCGCGGTGAGCAGGCCGCCGGGATTGGAACGCAGGTCCAGCACCACGCCGCGCTGCGCGCCGTTCTTCTTGACCAGCTCGCCGAGCTTCTTTTCCAGGTCCGCGGCGGTGTCGTCCTGGAACTGGCTGAGCCGCACGTAGGCATAGCCCGGCTCCAGCTCGCGCACCTTCACGCTGGTGACCGAGATGCGCTCGCGCACCAGGCTCATGTCCACCGGCTTGTCGCTCTTCTCGTGCAGGATGCTCAGCACGATCTTGCTGCCCGGGTCGCCGCGCAGCTTCTTGAACATGTCGTCGATGTTTTCCGAGTCGACCGGCGTGCCGTCGATCTTGACGATGGTGTCGCCCGGCTTGATGCCGGCGCGCGAGGCGGGGGTGTCGTCGATCGGCGCGACGATGCGCAGGGTGCCGTCCACCTGCAGCACTTCGATGCCCAAGCCGCCGTACTGGCCGGTGGTGTCTTCGCTCAGTTCGGCCAGGCCGTCCTTGTCGAGGTATTCGCTGTGCGGATCGAGGCCTGTGAGCATGCCGCTGATCGCGGCCTTCATCAGGGTCTTGTTGTCGACCTTCTCCACATAGGCCTGCCGCACCATCTCGTAGACGCGGCTGAAGTTGCGGATGTCGTCCATGTCCACCGCGTCCGGCGCGGCGGCGGAAGCGGCCTTGGCCGGTTCGGCCGCCGGCTTGGCGCCCTTCGCGGGCAGGGCCTGCAGCGGCAGCGCGGGGGCCGCCAGCAGCAGCGCGACGAGGGTCAGGGAGGAAAACCGCATGAACTTGCTCCGGGAAAGCTTGGGGGTGCACCGCGGACGGCGGCAGGCCGCTTGGACCACGGGGGGACACCGGAATTCAACGCAGGCTAGCCTGCTGCGGCGTACGCCCCGCGTCAACGCTGGCGTGACAACCAGCTGCGCGGATCGACCGGCTTGTTGTTCTGGCGCAGTTCGAAATACACGCCGGTATTGACGCCGGTGGGCGCCGCCGCGGTGCCCACCGCCTGGCCGGCGTCGACCTCGTCGCCCACGCCGTGCAGCAGGGTTTCGTTGTTGCCGTACATGCTCATCCAGCCGCCGCCGTGGTTGAGGATCAGCAGCATGCCGTAGCCGCGCAGGAAGGCCGCATAGACCACCCGGCCGCGCGCCACCGCGCGCACTTCGCTGCCGCCGCCGGCCTTGATCAGCACGCCGTTGCCATAGGTGTTGACCACGCCGTTGGCCGGCCAGGGCAGGTTGCCGCGGATATTGGCGCTGCCCTTGCCCGGCGACACGCTGGGCGCGGCCGGGTTGGCCCGGGCCGCCTTGGCCGCCTCGCGCGCGGCGTCGTCGATGGCCTTCTGCAGCTTGTCGACCAGGCTGTTGAGCGACTGCGCGTTCTGTTTGAGCTGGGCCAGGCGCTCGCCCTGGTCCTTGTACTGGGCGTCGGTCTGGGCGGCCAGCCTGGCCTGTTCGGCGCGCTGCTGCTCCAGCGCCTTGGCCTGCTCCTGGCGCTGCGCCTTGGTGGCCTGCAGGGCCTGCTGTTCGGTGGCGATGCGCGCTTCCAGGTCCTGCAGCCGGGCCAGGTCGCCCATCAGCTTCTGCACCTTCTGGACGCGGTCTTCCTGGAAGTACTTCGAATAGGCCAGCGCGCGCGCCACCCGCGCCACGTCGTCGTCGCCCAGCAGCAGGCGCAGGTCGGAACCGCGGCCCAGGGTGTAGGTGGCGCGCAGCAGATCGGCAATCGCGGCGCGCTGGCCGTCGAGGTTCTTCTGCAGGGCGGCGCGGTCCTGCTGCAGTTTTTCCAGCTCGCGCTGCTTGGAAGAGAGTTCCGCGTCGGTCTGGCGCACCGCCTTGGCGGCGCCGGCCACGGCGTTGGCGCGCTTGGCCAGTTCGGCATTGGCGGAGTCGCGCTTGCTCGCGGTCTCGGCCTGCTCCCTGGCCAGCTCCTCCATCTTGCTGCGCACTTCGGCCAGCTTCTTCTGCGCCTCGGCCTGTTCGGCCCTGGTCTTTTCCTGCGCGTGCGCGGGAACGCCGGCGAGCGCCGCAAACGACAGGGCGATGGCACCGATCAGGCGGACGGAGCAGCGGGCATGTGGCATCGCGCGATTATGCGGGGGCGGGCTGAACGTGGCGAGAGGCGGAACGACGGCACTGACCGGTCACGGCGCATCCCCTACCATTGCGGACTCACCCTTGGGTTCGGAGCGGCGATGCGCGGCAGCGGCAAGTCGATAATCACGAGCGCCCTGCTGCTGTGCCTGGCCTGCGCGGCGCAGGCGGACGACACCACCGAACTGCCGCCGGTGCGGGTCAATGCCACGCGGCTGGATATTCCGCCGCTGGACCTGCCCGCCTCGCTCAGCGTGGTGGCGGTGGCGCCGGGCGACAGCGGCAAGCCGGGCGTGAATCTTTCCGAGGCCTTGATCGGCGTGCCCGGCGTGCTGGCGCGCGACCGCCAGAACTACGCGCAGGACGAACAGATCTCGCTGCGCGGCTACGGCGCGCGCGCCACCTTCGGCGTGCGCGGCGTGCGGCTGTATGCGGACGGTATTCCGGCAACGATGCCGGACGGCCAGGGCCAGGTCTCGCATTTCAGCCTGGATGCGGCCGAGCGGGTGGAAGTGCTGCGCGGCCCGTTCTCGGCGCTGTACGGCAATGCGTCCGGCGGCGTGGTGCAGCTGTGGAGCGCCGAAGGCAGCGACCCGCCGGTGACGCGGGTGGGCCTGTTCGGCGGCAGCAACGGCACGGCGCGGGTGGGCGTGTCGACGCGCGGCAAGGACGGCGGTTTCGACTACAACCTCGCGCTGTCGCACTTCCAGACGGACGGCTATCGCGAGCACAGCCGCGCAAAGCGGGAATCCGGCAATGCGCGGCTCGGTTTCGAGCTTGGGAATCGCGGGCACCTGACCGTGGTGCTCAACACCGTGGCCCTGCCGCAGGCGCAGGATCCGCTGGGGCTGACCCGTGCGCAGGCCATGGCCGATCCGCGCCAGGCGATCGCCGCCGCCGACCAGTTCGACACCCGCAAAAGCGTGCACCAGACGCAGGGCGGCGCGATCTACGAGCTGTCGCCCGATGCCGATACGCAATGGCGCCTGATGGCCTACTACGGCGAGCGCGGCGTGCAGCAGATGCTTTCCGTGCCGGTGGCGGCGCAGCGCAATCCGCTCAGCGCCGGCGGCGTGGTGGATCTGGATACGAGTTACGGCGGCCTGGACGCGCGCTGGACCCGCCGCGCCGAACTCGCCGGCCGTCCGCTGGAAGCCGTGCTCGGCCTGTCCTGGGACGACCAGCAGCAGCGCCGCCGCGGCTACGAGAATTTCGCCGGCAGCGTGCTCGGCGTCAGCGGCCGGCTGCGCCGCGACGAGGACGACCGGGTGTGGAATCTCGACCCCTACGCGCAGCTCTACTGGCGCTTCGCCGAGCGATGGTCGCTGCTGGCCGGCGTGCGCCACAGCGAGGTGCGCTTTCGCGCGACCGATCACTACATCGCGCCCGGCAATCCGGACGACAGCGGCAGCGTGAGCTACGGCGCGACCACGCCGGTGCTCGGCCTGCAGTACCGCCCCGGCGAACGGCTGCGCTTCTACGCCAGCTACGGCGAAGGCTTCGAGACGCCGACCTTCGCCGAACTGGGCTACCGCACCGACGGCGGCGCCGGCCTGGCCTTCGACCTGCAGCCGGCGCGCAGCCGCCAGGGCGAGCTGGGCATGAAATGGCAGGCCGCGGCGGACTGGCAGCTCGAAGCGGCGCTGTTCCGCGCCGATACGCGCCACGAGCTGGCGGTGGCCAGCAACAGCGGCGGGCGTTCCAGCTATCGCAATATCGGGCGCAGCCGGCGCCAGGGCGCGGAGCTTGCGCTGCAGGGCGAGCTCGGCGGCGGCTGGCGGATGCTGCTGGGCGCGACGCATCTGCAGGCGCGTTTCCGCGACGCGTTCCTGAGCGGCACGCCGGCGGTGCGTATTCCCGCCGGCACGCGTATTCCCGGCGTTCCCGACGATTACGGCTCGCTGCGTATCGAACGCGGCGGCACCCTGGGTTGGCGCATGGGCGTGGAGTGGCAGGGCGTGGGCGCGGTGACGGTCGACGACCGCGGCAGCGAACGCGCGCCGGGTTATGTGCTGACCGGCGCCGATATCGGCTACGGCCTGGCCTTGGGCACGGCAAAGCTGCACCTGAGCGCGCGCGTGGACAACCTGTTCGACCGCCGCGTGATCGGCTCGGTGATCGTCAACGAGAGCAACGGCCGCTACTACGAACCCTCGCCCGGGCGCACCGCGATGCTGGGTGCGCAGCTGGAATTCTGACGTAGGTTGGGGTGAGCCGCAGGCGAACCCCAACGATGCCATGCGCCTGAAGGTGGCGACGTTGGGGTTCGCCTGCGGCTCACCCCAACCTACGCCAGTTGTTGCCGCAAGGTGCTGGCGAACGGCTCGTCGGCAAGCAGGCGAAAACCGCCGAACTCGAACGCCGGCGCCACCGTGCAGGTCACCAGCGTATAGGCGCCCAGCGGACGCGAGGCCTGCCATGCGTTCGCCGGCACCACGCGCACTGGCACGGCGCCCTGCGCCAGCGGCCCCAGGCGGTGGCGTTCCAGCCGGCGCTCGGCGGGGTGGTAGATCAGCAGCTCCAGCGGATCGCCTTCCACGTAGTGCCAGGCTTCCTCGGCGTCGATCGCATGCCAGGCGCCGACCTGGCCGGCGGCGATCAGGTAATGGATGGCGCTGAGCGCCGGCCGCTCGCCATGCGGTGCGATGGCGGTGTGGAAGCGGCGGTAGTGGCCGCCTTCGATATGCGGCTCCAGGCGCAGCTCGGCGATCAGTTCCGCCGCGCGCCCGGACCCGCTCACGGCGTCGCCGCCGCCGGCTTCACCAGCCAGCGCACGGCCAGCAGGCCGACTTCGTAGAGGAAGCACATCGGCACCGCCAGCATGATCATCGAGGTGATGTCCGGCGGCGTGATGAAGGCGGCGATGGTGAAGGCGCCGACGATGGCGTAGCGCCGGCCGTCGCGCAGCTGCTGCAGGTTCACCACGCCGATCGCGGCCAGGATCACCACCGCCACCGGCACCTCGAAGCACAGGCCGAAGGCGAAGAACATCAGCATCACGAAGTCGAGGTAGTGGGTGATGTCGGTCATCATCTCCACTCCTTCCGGCGTCACCGCGGTAAGAAAGCGGAACGCCGCCGGCAGCACCAGGAAATAGGCGAACGCGCAGCCGGTGTAGAACAGCACCAGCGCCGCCGCCAGCAGCGGGCGCGCCAGGCGCTTCTCGTGCTTGTACAGGCCGGGACTGACGAAGGCCCACAGCTGGTACAGGATCATCGGCATGCTGATGAACAGCGCCGCGTAAAAGGCCAGCTTCAGCGGCGTGACGAACGGGCTGGCCACTTCGGTCGCGATCAGATGCGCACCCTGCGGCAGGCGCGCCACCAGCGGGGCAGCCAGCTCCGCGTACAGGCGGTTGGCGATCGGGATCAGCGCCAGCAGCACCAGCGCGATGGTGACGATCGCGCGCATCAGGCGCGAGCGCAGCTCGATCAGGTGGGAGAACAGGCCTTCTTCGACTGCGTCGGGTTCTTGTTCTTGCTCAGGCGCCGCCATGCGGGGAGTCCTTCGGATCCTTGGGTGGCGTCTCGGAGCCGAGGGCCGGCTCCTCCTTCACGGGCAGGGTTTCGCCGGAAGCCGGCGCGATGGTGGCGGGCCCGACCGTTTCGGCGCCGGCGTCGCGCACCTTGCGCAGCGTGGCGTCCAGCTCGGACTGCGCCGCCTGGGCGCGGTCCGCCGCCTCGCGCGCCTGGCGCTTGATTTCTTCCAGCTGCAGCTCGCGCTCCACCTCGGCCCGCACGCTGTCCCAGCCCAGGCGCACGCGGCGCAGCAGGGCGCCCGCGGTGCGGGCGGCGTGGGGCAGTTTTTCCGGGCCGAGCACGATCAGCGCGACGAGCGCCAGCAGCACCAGCTTGCCGAAGCTGATCTCGATCATGCCTTGAGGATCCGCCGGGGCTTACTTGGTTTCGCTGTGGTCGTGCTGCGACTGGCTCTGGCTGCTGGCCGGCGGCGGGTCGGCCTGCAGGCGCTCGTCCTTGGGCTTGCTGCTGCCGGCGCTTTCTTCGCCGCCGTCCAGGCCTTTCTTGAAGTCGCGCACGGCGCCGCCGAGGTCCGAGCCGATATTGCGCAATTTCTTGGTGCCGAAGATCAGCACTACGACGACCAGCAGGATAAGGAGATGGGTCATGCTCATGGGGATGGCCTCAAGTCGGAAGAAGACCGGAAAACGATCGCACGCGGGTACGCCGGCCTTTCCGAATCATCGCTGAGTGTACTCCTCCAGGCGGTCGCGGAAATCGACGACCTGGGAGGGAACATTGCTGACGCCGCCTTCGAAGATGCGGCGCGGGGTGATGCCCTTGCCGTAGATGGCTTCGTTGGCGTCGTAGTCGATGCGCAGGGCGGAGCCATCCAGGGCCACGCCGGCGAACAGGCCGCGCGAGCGCGAGTAGGAGTAGATCTCGGCCTTGAACTGCGAATCGGTGGAGGCGGTGGCCGTGCGGCCGACCGGGCCGGCCGCGGCCGCGGCGTCGGCGCCCAGGGTGAACTTGCCGTTGACGATGGAATCCACGCCGCGCTGCGTGCGGAAGACCAGGATCACATCGGTGGACGAGACGCCGGCCTGGAAGCCGACGCTGCCGCCGGTGAGCGAGATGAAGCTGGGGTTGGACCAGGTGCCGTCCGGGCTCTTCACCGAGATCAGGCCCTCGCCGCGGCGACCGCCGAAGATGAAGCCGGCCTTGACCATGTCGGGGATCACCGCGATCGCGTGGGCTTCCTTCAGCAGGTCGACCGGGATCGATTTGTCCGGCGCCTCCATGATCTCCTTCAGCACGCGCACCGAGTTCTCGGCGCGCACCAGCGGCGGGTCCTCGGCGTGGACGGCCATGGCCGGCAGCAGAACCAGGGCGGCGAGCAGCAGGCGGCGCAGCGATGCTTTGAACATGGGTGACTCCTGTACGGGTTCCGTCAGTAGCGCCCGCGACCGCGGGTCACAGGGGGCGCCGGATGGCTTGTGGCACACTTCATGGTTGAATTGTCCACGTCGCTGCCATGCCTCTCAGTCACTATACCGGCCTGACCGGACTTTCCGATGACCTGCCGGTTAAGGCCGGATTGCTGCTGGTCAACCTGGGCACGCCCGCAGCGCCGACTGCGCGCGCATTGCGTCCTTATCTGGCCGAGTTCCTCGGCGATCCGCGCGTGATCGAGTACCCGCGCTGGCTGTGGTGGCTGATCCTGCACGGGGTGATCCTGCGCATCCGGCCGCCGCGCTCGGCGCACGCCTACCAGCGCGTGTGGACGCCGCGGGGCTCGCCGCTGCGGGTGGGCAGCGAGGCGCTGGCCGCCGCGCTGCAGGAAACCCTGTCGCAGCGCATGCCGGGGCCGGTCAAGGTGGCCCTGGCCATGCGCTATGGCCAGCCCTCGGTGGCCGCGCAGATCGAGCAGCTGATGCGCGAAGGCGTGCGCCGGCTGCTGGTGCTGCCGCTGTATCCGCAGTATTCGGGCACCTCCACCGGCTCGGTGCTGGATGCGGTGGCCGACAGCTTCAAGACGCTGCGCTGGCCGCCGGAGCTGCGCGTGGTCAACGACTATCACGACGACCCCGGCCATATCGAAGCGCTGGCGCGCAGCATCGAAGGCTGGTGGCGCGAACACGGGCGCGGCGACCGGCTGCTGCTGTCCTTCCACGGCATTCCGCAGCGCTACACGGAAGCCGGCGACCCGTATTTCCTGCAATGCCAGCGCACCGCGGCGCTGCTGCGCGCGCGCCTGGGCCTGGAGCCGGCGCAGCTGATCGTCAGCTTCCAGTCGCGCGTGGGCCGCGAGCCGTGGCTGCAGCCGTACACCGACGCCACCGTGCGCGAACTGGCGGCGCAGGGCGTGAAGCGGCTGGACGTGGCCTGCCCCGGCTTCGCGGTCGACTGCCTGGAAACGCTGGAGGAGATCGCCATGCAGAACCGCGATTTCTTCCTCGAAGCCGGCGGCCAGGAGCTGCGCTATATCCCCGCGCTCAACCATAGCCGGCACCAGGTGGACAGCCTGGCCGAACTGGCCCTGCGCCATATGCAGGGCTGGCCGGAACGCGGCGGCGCATGAGCGGCCCCGCCGAGCGCGCGATCGAACTGCCGGCGCTGGCGCTGCGCGCGCTGGTCTGGGGCGGCGACCATCTGCCGCCGCTGCTGGCCCTGCATGGCTGGCTGGACAATGCCGGCAGCTATGCACGCCTCGCGCCGCTGCTGGCGCCACATCGCCAGGTCATCGCGCTGGAACTGCCGGGCCATGGCCACTCCGATCACCTGCCGCCCGGCCTGCACTACCACTTCGTCGACTACGTGCGCGCCGTGCTGGCCGCCGCCGATGCGCTGGGCCTGGAGCGCTTCGACCTGCTCGGCCATTCGCTCGGCGCGGGCATCGCCGCGCTGGCGGCGGCCGCGGCGCCGTCGCGTATCCGCCGCCTGCTGCTGATCGAAGGGCTGGGGCCGCTCGGCGACGACGGCACGCACACCTTGCAGCGTTTCCGCGACGGCATCGCCACCGCGCCGAACGGCAAGGGGCTGCGCGTGTTCCGCGATATCGAGCAGGCCGTGGCCGCCCGCGCCATCGCCGGCGGCCTGCGCGCGGAACTGGCGCGGCCGATCGTCGAGCGCGGCCTGGCCGAAGTGGCGGACGGCTGGTGCTGGCGCAGCGATCCGCGGCTTACCCGCACCTCGCCCTTGCGCCTCGCCGAGACGCAGGTGCACGCCCTGCTGCGCGGCATCGACGCGCCCACCGCCCTGCTGCTGGCCGAACCGGCCACGTCGTACCTGCCCAGCGGCCCGATGATGCAGCGTGCGGCCTGCGTCGCCGGCATCGCGGTCAGCCACCTGCAGGGCGGCCATCACCTGCATCTGGAACACCCGCAGGCCGTCGCCGCCTGGGCTTCGGCCCATCTCGCCCCCTGACCAACGGCACGCGGCGCGGCGCCGCGGCTCCGTACACTGCAAGCCATGCAGCACCTAGGGCGCACCAACTTCGGATCCCCGCAGCACCGCCAGTCGTTCGGCGGCATGCTGGTCACCGCCACCGCGTATGCGGGCGAAGGCGTGCTGCCGCTGCACGAGCATGACGAGGCCTATCTGTGCCTGGTCGCCGACGGCGCCTATACGCAGCGGGCGTCCGGCGCGGATACCGACTGCGCGCCCGGCCTGCTGCTGGCGCATCCGCGGGGCCATCGCCACGCCAACCGTTTTTCGCCGCGCGGCGCGCGCTGCCTCAGCATCTTCCCAGGCCAGGAACTGGCCGACAGCGGCGGCCTGCAGCGGCTGCTCGGCGATTACCGCGCACTGCGCCTGCCCGACGCCGCACGCCTGCTGGCACGCATCGAGCGCGAGCTGGTGGCCGATGACGATGCCGCGCCGCTGGCGCTGCAATCGGCGGTGTTCGAACTGGTCGCCCTGGCCTGCCGCAACGAGCGCGAGGACAAGCGCCCCGCCTGGCTGGCCAAGGTGCTGCAGCGGCTGCACGACGACCCGCTGGCCGAGCTGTCGCTGCCGGAACTGGGCCGGCTGGCCGGCGTGCATCCGGCGCATCTGGCGCGGCGCTTCCAGCAGGCGCAGGGCATGTCGGTGGGCGACTACCGGCGCACGCTGCGCATCCGCCAGGCCTGCCGCGAGCTGGCGGATGGCGAGCGGCCGATCGCCGAGGTCGCCGCCGGCGCCGGCTTTGCCGACCAGAGCCATTTCGCCCGCGTATTCAAGCGCGTCACCGGCCAGACGCCGCGTGACTACCGGCATAAAACGCAACACGCGTCCTGATACATCAGGTTCGTCCTAGTCGGCACGCGACGCGGCCGGCAGCATGGGTTCCGTACGCCACGGAGACGAACCATGCTCAAACCATCCCTGCCCCGCCTGCTGCTGCTCGCCGGCCTGCTGCTGCCCACGCTGGCCTGCGCCGACGACACCGACACCCTGCTGCGCCAGCTGCGCGACGCACATGGCGCCGACGCCTGGCGCCGCCACGGCGCGCTGCTCGCGCAAGGCCGCGAAGACGCCGACGGCTTTACCGGCGAGTGGCGCATGGCGGTGGACCTGCGCAACGGCCACTACGCCGAACACGCGAAGACGCCGCTGTTCACCCGCGCCGACGGCGCCGACGCACAAGGCCGCTGGCACCAGGACATCACCGGCCTCAGCCACCCTTACGACTCAGCCGAGGCCGCGATCATCGCCGCCAACGAAGACTGGCTGCGCCGCTTCGCCTTCCTCGCCGCCGGCGACCGCACAGGCTATCGCCGCCTGCCGGATGCGGACGCCAACGGCCACCGCTACCAGCGCCTGGAAGCCACGCCGGCCGGCGGCCGCGCGATCACGCTGTGGCTGGATCCGGCCACGCATCGCCTGGACCACGCCACCTATGCCAGCTCCTTCCTGCTGGCGACGGAAGCCTTCGCCGACTATCGCGACGTCGACGGCGTGCAGCTGCCGTTCCGCATCACCGCCAGCGCGGTGACCGCCGGCGGCGGCGAGGACAACGGCAGCACCGACATCGTGCAGAGCTACCGCTGGCTGGAGCGCGCGCCGGCCGATGCGCTGGCGCGTCCCGACAACACGGTGCGCGACGTGAGCATGGCCGGCGATGCACGCCGCACCACGGTGCCGATGCATCTGGAAGGCGGCTTCCTGCTGGTCGATGCGAGCATCGATGGCAAGGGCCCGATGCCCTTCATTCTCGACACCGGCGGCCACGCCATCCTCACCACCGATGCGGCGAAGAAGCTTGGCCTCGCCACCCAGGGCGCGGGCGTGAGCACCGGCTCCGGGCCGGGTTCGATGGAAATGGCCTATGCGCGGGTCGGCCATCTCGGCATGGGCCGCGCGGACATCCGCGACCTCGCCTTCCTGGTGATGCCCTACCCGCACGAGTTCTACGAGCGCGGCGAAGGGCGCGAGCCGATCGCCGGCATCCTGGGCCTGGAAATCTTCGAGCGCTTCGCAGTCACCTTCGACTACGACAAGAACCAGCTGGTACTGCAGGCCTACGACCGCGGCGACGCGCCGCCGGCCGAGCACGGCGAGCGGCTGCCGATGAAGTTCACCTACGACATGCCGCTGGTCGACGCCAGACTCGACGGCAAGCAGGGCGTGTTCGGCATCGATACCGGCAATGGCGGCCTGACCCTGCTGTTCCCGCAGTGGGCCGCGCGCAACGGCATCGCCGCACATTACGAGCATGGCGCACCGGCGCCGACCGGTGGCGTGGGCGGACTGTTCACCGCGCACTTCGCGCATGCGCAGGGCCTGCAGCTTGGCACGCAGAAGCTGGACAACGTGGTGGCCATGCTGACCCGCGCCGATGCCGGCGCCACCGGCAATCCCACCGAGGCGGGCAATATCGGGCAGGACATCCTGTCGCGCTTCAACGTGCACTTCGATTACCGCCGCGCGGAGATGGTGCTGCTGCCGCGCAAGCCGCCGGTGCCGGCGCAGTACGCGATGGCCGGCTTCCGCGCCGGCAAGTCGGCGGCGCAGCCGGATCGCTACAAGGTGAGCTGGGTGCTGGCCGGCAGTCCCGCCGCCGAGGCCGGACTGAAGGCGGGCGACTTCATCGTCGCGGTGAACGGTAAAGCGGCGAAGTCGATCGGACTGGGCGAGCTGCGCGATGCCGTCATGAATCTGCCGGAAGGCACGCCGCTGAAGCTCACGCTGGATGGCGGCAAGGTGCTGGACATGCGCCTGCGCGACGTAGCGCCGCGCTGACCGTAGGTTGGGGTGAGCCGGAGGCGAACCCCAACGTCGCGCAACGTTGGGGTTCGCTGGCGCTCACCCCAACCTACGCCGCTCAGTCGACCGGCTTGCGCCCGTCGGCGCGCGGCTGCACCTCGATCGTCGCGGTCATGCCCGCGGCGATCAGCACGTCCGGCGGCAGGTGTTCGGTGTCGATGGCGATGCGCACCGGCACGCGCTGGGCCAGGCGCACCCAGTTGAAGGTGGGGTTCACGTCGGCCAGCAGGTCGCTGCCGGTGGGATTGTCGCGGTCGGTGATGCCGCGCGCGATGCCGGTGATCTGGCCGTCCAGCCGCGCGCCGCCGGCCATCAGGCGGATGTGCACCGGGTCGCCCACGCGCAGGTGCGGCAGCTTGGTTTCCTCGAAATAGCCGTAGATGTAGTAGCTGTGGCTGTCGATCAGGGCCAGCCGCGGCGAGCCGGTGGAGGCGTAGTCGCCGACGCGGATATCCAGGTTGGTGACATAGCCGTCGACCGGCGCGCGCACGTCGGTGCGTTCCAGATCGAGCCTGGCGCGGTCCAGCGCTACTTGCGCCTGCTCCACCGCGGCCTCGGCCTGCTGGCGCGCGGCGCTGGCCTGGTTGCCGCTGGCCTGGGCCTGCTGCCAGGTGGCGCGCGCGGCGTTGGCGGAGGACTGCGCGTCGGCGCGCACTTCCTGCGAGACCACGTCGCCCAGGCGCTGGCGGCGCTGCGCCTGCGAGGAAGCCATCTCGTAGTCGGCCTTGCGCGCGGCGGCGCTGGCCAGGGCCGCGTTGATATTGGCGCCGGCGGCGCGCGCGCTGGCTTCGGCCGCGGCGAGATTGGCCTGGGCCTGGGCCACGGCGTATTCGAAGCGCGGCTTGTCGATGGAGAACAGCAGGTCGCCCTTCTTCACCTGCTGGTTGTCGATCACGGCGACGCGGGTGACCAGGCCGGACACGTCCGGCGCGATGCGCACCACTTCGGCGCGCACGCGGCCATCGCGCGTCCACGGCGAATACATGTAGTGGCGCCACAGCGCATGGCCGAGCAGCGCGGCGATGACGACGACGGCGGCGGTAAGGGCGAAACGGAGCAGCGAGGTGATTTTCATGGTTGCGGGCTCAGGGAAACAGCAGCAGTCCGGCGGTGCCGAACATGCACACGAAAAGGGCCAGCCGGAACAGCGGCGGATGCCAGACGAAGCGATAGAGGCCGAAGCGGCCGACCACGGTATCGACTAGCCACAGCGCCAGCAGGCAGCCGATAAAGACCACCAGCAGGCCGGGCACCAGGGCGTCGGCGAGCGCGACTTCATGAGGTATCCATCTATGCGGCATGGGGAGTCTCCGCGGCCTTGTTCGCCTCGATATAGGGCGCCATGGCCGATTCGTCGTCGCGCAGCGCACTGCGCAACAGGTAGAGGTGGGTGAGCGCGGCCTGGCAGGTCGACGGCGACTGCGCCAGGTGGGCGTTGGTGATGGCGATGGCGTGAGTGACGCTCTGATCGGCCAGGCGCCAGCGCTCCGCGCCGGGCTGCGCGTAGAGCGCGCCGATGGCGTGCACCGCGTCCTGCACCGGACCCACCACCGAATGCGGCATGCCGCTGCGCGCCACGTCCTGGCGCAGCTCGATCACCGCGCGGCCGCATTCGTGCACCGACAGCGCCCAGGCCAGCAGGCTGCGCGACTCGTCGGTATCGGGGCGCGTGTAGGTGACCACCTGCTGCACGATGTCGCGGTTGATGCTTTCGAAGCTGTACAGCAGCCCCGGCAGCGGCGCGTTCGCCGCCAGCACCACCTGATGGCGCAGCTGCACCAGCTGGCGGCGGCGCTGCCACAGCGAACCGGTCACCGCCGGCACGAAGATGAAGAACACCGCCGTCATGGCTATGCCGACGACCTGGGCGATGGCGTCATTAAGAAAGCGCGTGGGGTCGTACACCATCGGGTTCTTCAGCGCGAGGATGTACACATAGCCCAGCGTGTAGCCCGCACCGACGCCCGGCAGCGTCTGGTTGCGCGTGGTGAGGTAGGGGCCGATCAGCAGGAACGGCAGCGTGGCGATGATCAGCATGGCGAAGCCGTCGCCGCCGGGCAGCCCGTAGAAGGTCACCAGATAGCCGCCGACCATGCCGCTGACATAGCCGGCCAGCGTATTGGTCACCGCGATCATCGGGTATGCCGATGCCGCGAACAGGCCGCTGAAGATGGTGGCCAGCAGCATGGCGCTGGAGCCGTAGGTCCAGCCGCTGCTCAGCCAGAACACGCTGAGCACCGCCATGGTGAGGAAGGTGCGCAGCACGCTCACCGCGGCGCCGGGCACGTCGTTGCCGCGGCGGAAGTGCACGATCTCCACCGTGCCCTTGAGATTGCCTTCGCGCAGCGAGGCTTCCAGCGCGGTGAAGTCGCGCATCTCGCTGCAGAAGCGGCGCAGCAGGCCGGCGCCGGTGTCGAACTCCAGCCAGGCGTCGGCCGGCAGTTCCGCGCGCAGGCGCGCGGCCAGCGGCGGCAGCACGTCTTCGCAGGCCTTCAGGCGCGGGGCGAGCACGGCGGGGTCCTGCTGTTGCGCGGGGTCGGGCGAGAGCGCTTCGCCGATCGGCGCGTACAGCGCGATCAGCGCGGCGGCGACGTTGTCGCGGCCGGCGCGCTGCAGGCGGTTGATCAGGTGATGCGCCGACTGGAAGCTGGTGGACGCGGCCATGTAGCGCTGATTGAGCAGGCGCATGCGGCTGCTGCGGGCGCGCGCTTCCGGGTCTTCGAAGATGACCGAGGCGCGCAGGTCTTCCAGCTGCACCGCGGCGCACACGAAGCGCAGGTGCGCCTTCTCCATCTCGCGGCGCGGGATGGCCCCGCCGGTGCTGCCGCGCGCGAAGTCGATGAAGTGCGCGAAATGCTCGCGCGCACTGCGGCGCAGCAGGGGGCGCAGGCGCTCGGGCAGGATCACGTCGCTGACCACGCCGGAAACGATGATGCCGAGCATCACTTCGCTCACGCGCATCACCGCGGAGTCGAACACGTTGAGCGGATTGCTCACCGCCGGCAGGGTGACGATGGCCGCGGTATAGCCGGCCAGCACGAAGCCGTAGGCGGCGAAGTTGCGGTACAGCGTGGCGCCGCCGGCGCACATGGCGACCCACAGCGACAGGCACAGCAGGAACAGTTCGCGCTGCTGCGGGAACAGGCTCATCAGCACCAGGCCGAACAGGCTGCCGGCGAAGGTGCCCAGCGCGCGGTAGAAGCTCTTGGCCAGCACCATGCCGCTCTGCGGATGCATGACGATGGCCACCGTGATCATCGCCGTGGCCGGCTGCTCCAGCTGGAACAGCATGGCCAGCCAGCAGGTGATGTACATGGCCAGCAGGGTCTTGGCCACGAACACCCACGACACCTGCTCCTCGGCGAGGAAGGCGGGCAGCCAGGCCCAGCGCGGGGCGGCGGGTGCGGTTTCGGGAGCCATGGCCTCAGGCCGGGTCCACGTGGTCGAGGAATTTCTTCAGCAGCCGCTCCAGCTGCGCGGATTCGCGCGGCTGCAGCCCGCCGGCCTGCCGTTCGAGCAGGCCGCAGATGCCAGGCAGGAAGCTCTCGATCATCGTCAGCCCCTTCGCCGTCAGCGTAAGCGTGACCTTGCGGCGGTCCTCGTCGCTGGCGGTGCGCTCGATCAGGCCCTTGTCGCACAGCTCGTTGGTCAGCCGCGTGATGTTGGCGGACTTCTCCCCCGCGGCGTCCGCCAGCTGCGAGGGATTGAGCGTATAGCCCTCGGTGCCGTACAGCATCATCAGGAGGTTGTATTCCGGATGGTTGATGCCGAACGGCTTGAGCAGCGCGTTGGCCTCGTCGTGCACGCGCTTGTAGATGTGCTTGACCAGGCGCACCAGCACGGCCGGGTCGCGCGGGAACTGGGGATAGCGGCGGCAGGTGATGGCCAGGCGCTGCTCGGTGGGGGCGAAGCTGCTCATGCGCGGATCTCGGCGGGGATCGATCATTTAGTACATTTATGTACAACTTATTTGTGAATATTATGCCTGTGAGAGAACCGGCGCAACCGGCTTTTTCCAGGGCACAAAAAAAGCGCCCCGCGATGGGGGCGCTTTTTCTCGTATTTCCAATAGCTTGCGGCGTGGCTCAACCCTTGATCGGGAAGGTCTCCGTATTGCCGCCGGCCGACTGCGCCGGCGCGGGGGCCGCCCCCGGGCGGCCGGCGGACGGGCGGTTGGCGCCGCACTGGTAGGCGCCCCAGGGCTGCGAACCCTCGGACGGCTCGGCCAGCGGCTTGACGGTGTCGGCGTGCATCTTGGCCGCCTCGTTGCGCGCCATGACTTCCAGCTCGTCGCGCACCTTGATGTCGTTGCGGTTGATCGGCCCCACGCGGTTCATCACCGACACGGTGACCTTGCCCAGCTCATGGCAGGAGGACACGTCGCCGCTCCATACCGTGCGGACGTTCTTGGCGGCATCGTCCAGGGTGATGCCCCAGGTGCAGGCACCGAGCAGCAGGGCCACGGGAACGAGCAGCAGGGTCTTGCGCATGGGTGACTCCATGGGTGTCCAGAAAGAAGGGCCGGGCAGTCCCCTGCCCGGCCCCCATCGTAACGTGCTGCGATGACGGCAGCCCACGCCCGGCTGAACGGCGGAAGGCAGCGCGCCTCCCGCCGCCAGCCTTACTTGCCGGCCTTCGCCTTCGGCGCCGCCTTGGCCGCCACCGGCTTGCCGTCGGCGTCGATCACGTGCACCTCGCCCAGGTTCAGCGCGCGCACCGGCTGCTCGATCTTGCTGAGGTCGCCGACGATCACCCAGGTCAGCGCCTGCGGATGGACGATCTCGCCGATCGCCTTCTGCGCGCTGGCCTGGTTCACCGCCTCGGTGTGCTGCTTGAGCGTCTGCACGTAGTCGTCCGGACGGCCGTACTGCACGATCTCGCTGAGCGCGCCGAGCACCGATGCGGTGGTCTCGAAGCTGCCCGGCAGGCCGCGCACGTTGGACGACTTGATCTTGTCCACTTCCTGCGCGGTGAGCGGCTTGGCGCCGACCACGGCCACGGCTTCCTTCTCCACTTCGCGCGCGGACTCGGCGGTCTTGTCGGTCTGCACCGGCGCATACATCAGGAACGGCCGCTGGCCGAGCGCATCGCGCAGGAAGCTGAAGGCGCCGTAGGCCCAGCGCTTGTCCTCGCGCAGGTTCATGTTGAGGCGCGAGGTGAAGCTGCCGCCGAAGGCGCCGTTGGCCACGTCGATGTCGATGTCGTTCGGCGCCTTGCTGGACGGCGCCAGCAGGCCGGCGAGGATCAGCGACTGCGGCGCATCCGGCCGGTCGATCAGGAACACGCGCGGCTTGGCCTGGGCGGCGACCTTGGCGATGTTCTTCTTCGGCCGTGCGCTGTCCGGCGCCTTCCAGTCGTCGAACACCGCGTCGAGCTGCGGAATGATCTGCTCCAGCGTGGTGTCGCCGGCGACCAGGATCTTGACGTTGTCCGGCCGCAGCCAGTTGCGCTGGAAGCCCGCCAGGTCGTCCGCCGTGAGCGACTTGATCGCCGCCTCGGTGCCGGTGCCGGTGAACGGGATGCCATACGCATGGCCCTGCCCGTACAGCAGCGGCGGCAGCGTGCGCAGCGCGAGGCCCGTCGGCTGGGTCTTCTCCTGCGCGATGCCGGCCAGCCACTGGCCGCGCACGCGCTCGATGTCCTCGGCCTTGAACGCCGGATTGCGCACGATGTCGGCGAACAGTTCCAGCGACGGCTTCAGCTGATCGTTGAGCGCATTGAGCGAGGCGGTGCAGGTGTCGAGGCCGCAACCGATGCTGGTGATCGCACCCAGGCGCTGCTTGCGCTTGGACACTTCCACCGAGTCCAGCGACTTGGTGCTCTCGTTCATCAGCGTGGTGGCGAAGCTGGCGGTGCCGAGCTTGTGGCCCTGGTCGGCCGCATAGCCGGCGTCGAACTGCAGATGGATCTGCGTGACCGGCACGGTGTGGCGCTGCGCCAGCACCACTTCGATGCCGTTCTTCAGCTTGCCGCGCTCCAGCTGCGGGAAGCTCAGGTCCGGGAACTGGTTGACCTGCGGCACGCCCTTGGCGCGATCGACTTCGTTCTTGCCCACGCTGTACTGCTGCGCGGCCGGCAGCTTGGCGTCGGGGCGGCCCTGCGCATCCGGCAGCGCCACGACCTTGGCGTCTTCCTTGTCCGGATCGAAACCGTCGCCGGCCGGCAGCACGGTCAGCAGATAATCGCCCTTGGTCAGCCACTTGGCCGAAGCGGATTTCACGCTGGCGATGGTGGCGCCGTCGATGCGCTCCAGGTCCTTTTTGTAGGCGCCCGGATCGCCGCGATAGACCTGGCCCTCGGCCAGGATCACGGCCTTGCCGCCGAAGCCGCCGACCTTCTCCAGGCCGCGCACGAACGAAGCGCGGTTGCCGACCTTGGCGCGATCCAGTTCGTCCTGGGTCGGGCCGTCGGCGAGGAATTTCTTCAGCTCGTCGGCCACCGCCGCTTCGACCTTGGCCGGATCCACGCCTTCGCGCACGTCGGCCTGGATCTGGAACTGGCTGGCCAGGGCGAACGGCGAGACGCTGGCGGAGATGTCGTCGACGAGTTTGTCCTGGTAGACCAGGCGCTGATAAAGGCGCGAAGTCTTGCCGCCGCCGAGCACGGTGGAAGCCAGATCCAGCGAGACCATGTCGTCGGTGCCCAGCTGCGGCACCACCCAGGTGCGGTAGATGCGCGGCTGCGACACGTGGTCGTGCTGCACGCCGCGGCTGGACTTGGCCAGCGGCGTGATCCACGGCTGCTGGCGCGGCACCGGCGGGCCGGCGGGGATGTCGCCGAAATACTTGGTGAGCTTTTCCCTGGCCTGCGCCGGCGTAATGTCGCCGGCCAGCACGATCACCGTGTTGGCGGCGCCGTAGTAGTCGTGGAACCACTGCTTCACGTCGGCCAGCGAAGCGTCATCAAGGTCCTTCATGGAGCCGATGGTGTCGTGCTGGTACGGGTGGTTGGCCGGGTAGGTGTTGGACAGGATGTTCTGGTCCACGCGGCCGTAGGGGCGGTTCTCGCCCTGGCGCTTCTCGTTCTGCACCACGCCGCGCTGGGTGTCGAGCTCCTTCTGGCCGATCGCGCCGAGCAGGTGGCCCATGCGGTCCGATTCCATCCACAGCGCCATGTCCAGCGCGGTGGTCGGCACCGTCTCGAAATAATTGGTGCGGTCGAACCAGGTGGTGCCGTTCATGTCGGTGGCGCCGGCCAGCTCGAACGGGGCGAAGTAGGTGCCCTTGTGGTTCTCCGAGCCGGAGAACATCAGGTGCTCGAACAGATGCGCAAAGCCGGTCTTGCCCTTGGGTTCGTCGCCGGAACCGACGTGGTACCAGATGCTCACCGCCACCACCGGCGCCTTGTGGTCCTCGTGCACCACCGCGGTCAGCCCGTTGGGCAGGGTGAAGCGGGTATAGGCGATCTCGGGGACGGTCTGCGTGGCCGGGGCGGCCAGGGATGGCGAGGGCGCTGTCATGGCGACTCCGGCGGACAGAAGCCCGGCAATAAGCAGGGCAAGGGGCTTGCGCATGGATGAACCTCCTGTTTCACAGAACCTCCGAGGCTAGTCATGCAGGGGGGGAACCGCAAATGACCTTCGGCCGATTGACCCGAAAGGACGGCCGATCGGACACCTCGGGCGTCCGGACAGTGTCCGCTGGCGTGCGCACAGTGTCCGCGGACAGCGGAACAGATCCGGCCGCGCATCCTAAGTTCCGCCAAATCAAGCCCTTGTGATCCGGCCGGGCTTGGCACGGCGCTTGCCATTCCAAGGACGCAGGACCCCAAGCCTTGTCGGAGACACCCCATGAAATTCGAAGCCCTGATGTTGCGCGGTCTGTTCGCCGGCTGCCTGCTGGTGTGCGCCCTGCTGCTGGTGGCGATGGTCAATGCCTCGCCCGACGCCATCCGCCTGGCCGCCAGCGGCAGCGCCGGCCAGCTCGCCCCGGCCGCCCATGCGCAGTGCCTGCTGCCGGCCGATGGCGTGGTCTGTCCCCGCCTGGGCGGTTGAACGCCGGACGGGGCGCTGTTCCGGCGGGCGCCCCGCACAGATAATGGCCGGATGCTGCATGTCATCCTGTTCCATCCCGAAATCCCGCCGAACACCGGCAACGTCATCCGCCTCTGCGCCAACACCGGCGCCTCGCTGCACCTGATCCGGCCGCTGGGTTTCGAACTCGACGATGCGCGCCTGCGCCGCGCCGGCCTGGACTACCACGAGTACGCCAGCCTCGCGGTTCACGACGACCTGGACACCTGCCTCGCCGCCCTGGCGCATCCGCGCGTGTTCGCCTTCTCCACCCGCGGCCGCGTCGCCCATGTGGATGCGCGCTACGCGCCCGGCGACGCCTTCCTGTTCGGCTGCGAAACCGCCGGCCTGCCCGGCGAGGTGCTGGATGCGATTCCGGAAGACTGCCGCCTGCGCCTGCCGATGCGTCCACAGAGCCGCAGCCTGAATCTCTCCAACACCGTCGCCGTCGCCGTGTACGAGGCATGGCGCCAGCTGGGCTTCGACGGCGCGGGCTGACCGGCCGCAGGGCGAGTCCGCGCGCCCTGCCGCTACAATGCCGGCCCATGACCGCACCCGCTCCCCGCCCCTTGCTGCCGCGCCCGCTGCGCGTGATCGCCGGCCGCGCGCTCGAGACCGCGCTGAACCACGTGCTCTCGCTCGATCCCGACACCGTGCAGCGCCTGTCCGCGCTGGACGGACGCAGCGTGCAGCTGCATCTGGAAGGCCCCGCGCTGACCTTGGCGATCACCGTGCACGAAGGCCGCCTGCAGGTCGGCCCCGGCCGCGACGACAGCCAGCTGCGCGTGCGCGCCACGCCCGGCAGCCTGCTGGCGATGGCGCTGCGGCGCGACGACGAAGGGGTGGCGCCGGGCAAGGTGGATATCGCCGGCGATGCGGAACTGGCGCGCCGCCTGGAAAAACTCGCCGCGAAGTTCGCCCCTGATTTCGAAGAAGCCTTCACCCGCACCTTCGGCGACGTGCTCGGCGTGCCGCTGGCCAAGGCCGTGCGCGAAGCGCTGGCGCATGCGCGCGAAAGCGGCAGCCATCTGGCCGAGGACACCGCCGACTGGCTGCGCGACGAAGTGCGCGTGGCCGCGGCGCCGGGCGAAGTGGAAGGTTTCCTCGACGGCGTGGACGGCTTGCGCGAACGCAGCGAACGCCTGGAATCGCGCCTGGCGCGGCTGGAACAGAAGCTCAAAGGAAACGCCGCGTGACGCCGCTGAAAGTCGTGCCGCGCGTGCTGCGCGTCGCCTCGGTGCTGCTGGCCTACCGGCTCGACGAGCTGGTCGACGCCGCCCATCTGTTCCGCCCGCTGAAACTGCTGCGCCCGTTCCTGGCCAGGCCGCGCGCCGACGTGGCGAACCTGCCGCGCGGCGCGCGCCTGCGCCTGGCGCTGACCGAGCTGGGCCCGATCTTCGTCAAGGCCGGCCAGGTGCTGTCGACCCGGCGCGACCTGGTGCCCGGCGACATCGCCGACGAGCTGGCCCTGCTGCAGGACCAGGTACCGCCCTTCCCCGGCGCCGAGGCGCGCGCCATCGTCGAGCGCGAACTGAAAGCGCCGGTGACGCAGCTGTTCGCGCGCTTCGACGAAACGCCGCTGGCCTCGGCCTCGATCGCGCAGGTGCACGCGGCTGCGCTGCCGGATGGCCGCGAGGTGGTGGTGAAGGTGCTGCGTCCCGGCATCGACGCGCGCATCGCCCGCGACGTCGCCTTGCTGCATTCGCTGGGCGAGCTGGCGCAGCGCTGGCATCCGAACGCCGACAAGATCCGCCCGCTGGACGTGGTGGCCGAAGTCGAGAAGATGCTGGAGAACGAGCTGGATCTGCAGCGCGAAGGCGCCAGCGCCAGCCTGCTGCGGCGCAATTTTGACAGCGGCGTGGATCTCTACGTGCCCGAAGTGCACTGGGAACTCACCGCCGAACGCGTGCTCACGCTGGAGCGCGTCAACGGCGTGAGCTGCGACGACGTCGCCGCCATCGACGCCGCCGGCGTGGACCGCAAGACGCTCGCCGCCAAGGGCGTGCGCGTGTTCTACGAGCAGGTGTTCCGCGACAACTTTTTCCACGCCGACGCGCACCCGGGCAACATCTGGGTGGACGTGGCGCGCACCGGCGAGCCGCGCTTCATCGCGCTGGACTTCGGCATCATGGGTTCGCTGCCGGAAGCGGACCAGTACTGGCTGGCGCAGAACTTCATCGCGCTGTTCGAGCGCGACTACGCGCGCATCGCGCAGCTGCACGTCGACGCCGGCTGGATGCCCGACACCGTGCGCATGGACGAACTGGAAGCGGCGGTGCGCACGGTATGCGAGCCGTACTTCACCCGCCCGCTGTCGCAGATCTCGCTGGCCGAGCTGGTGGTCAAGCTGTTCCAGACCGCGCGCCGCTTCGAGCTCACCCTGCAGCCGCAGCTGATCCTGCTGCAGAAGACGCTGCTGAATATCGAAGGCGTGGGCCGCATGCTCGATCCGGATATCGATATCTGGGCGGTGGCGCACCCGGTGCTCAAGCGCATCCTGCGCGAGCGCTACAGCCCGCGCCGCACCCTGCGCGAAGTGCGCAAGCGGCTGCCGGAATGGTTCCATGCGGCGCCGCAGTTTCCGGAACTGATCCGCGACGCGCTGCGCCAGGTGGCGCGCGGCGAACAGCGCGGGCTGGCCGATCCGCTGGAACTGGCGCAGCGCCAGGAAGCCTCGCGCCGGCAGCAGCGCACGCTCGGCGCCGGCCTGCTCGGCGGTGCGCTGCTGGTCAGCGCCACCTTGCTGTGGACGCAGGCGCCGCAGCATGGCGCGTGGCTGCCGGTCGTCGCGGCCGTGGCCGGCCTGTGCGCGTTCGCGGCCGCGTGGCCGAGGCGCTGAAGCACGCGCCACACGCATGACCGTGCTCGAACTGATCTACCAGGACGACGCCCTGATCGCGGTGAACAAGCCCGCGGGCCTGGCCGTGCATCGCTCCAAGCTGGTCGGCCCCGCCGACGAGTTCCTGATCGACCTGCTGCGCGAGCAGGTCGGCGGCACCGTGAACCTGGCGCACCGGCTGGACCGCGCCACCAGCGGCGTGCTGCTGGTGGCGCGCTCGGCGGAAGTCGCCGCGGCGCTGGGCGAGCAGTTCATGGGCCGCGACGTGCACAAGCAATACCTCGCCGTGGTGCGCGGCTGGCCGGAGCCGGAAGCCGCGCTGATCGACTATCCGCTGCCCGGATCGCGCGACACCGGCCCGCGCCGCGACGCACGCACGCGCTACCGCCGCCTGGCCACGGTGGAGGTGCCGATCGCGCTGGGCCGCTATCCGCAGCAGCGCTACGGGATGGTGCTGGCGGAACCGGAGACCGGCCGCTTCCGCCAGATCCGCAAGCACATGGCGCATATCCACCATCCGGTGATCGGCGACTGCCAGCACGGGCGCAGCGACCACAATCGCCTGTACAAGCAGTACTTCGGCTGCCACCGCATGCTGCTGCATGCGTGGCGGGTGAGCTTCGCGCATCCGCTCAGCGGCGCGCCGATGCGGCTGGAAGCGCCGCTCGATGCCGCCTTCGCCGGCGTGCTGGAGCGCTTCGGCTGGGCCTTGCCCGGGATTCCCTGAGCGCCGGTGGGCGGCCCGCCCGGCCCCCGCTACACTGCGCGCCATGCTTATCGTCAGCCGTTCCCTAGCGCTGCCCGAGACCGAGCTGACCGAGCGCTTCCTGCGCGCCGACGGCCCCGGTGGGCAGCACGTCAATCGCACCGAAAGCGCGGTGGAACTGCGCTTCGACGTGGCGCATTCGCCGTCGCTGCCCGACGCCGTGCGCGAACGCCTGCTGGCGCGCCGCGACCGCCGCCTCACCGACGACGGCGTGCTGGTGATCCAGGCCCGCCGCTTCCGCGACCAGGGCCGCAACCGCGAGGACGCGCGCGAGCGCCTGGTCGAGATCATCCGCGACGTGCTGGTGCCGCCCAAGCCGCGCGTCGCCACCAAGCCGTCGCGCGCCTCCAAGGAGCGCCGCCTGGCCGGCAAGCAGCAACGCGGGAAGATCAAGCAGACGCGCTCGCGCAACTGGAGTTCCGAATGAGCCCACCCGTGGTCCCGCCGACGCCGCCCTCGGCGCCCAGGCTCAAGAGCCGCTTCTGGCCGTGGCTGTCGCGCGGCATCTTGCGGCTGAGCGGCTGGCGCCTGCTGGGCGAGCTGCCGGACGTGCCCAAGCTGATCCTGATCGGCGCGCCGCATTCCTCGTACTGGGACGGCCTGTGGGGCCTGCTGATGAAGATCGGCGTGGGCGCCGAGATCAACATCATGATCAAGCGCGAGGTGCTGGACGGCCCGCTCGGCATCATCCTGCGCCCGATCGGCATGATCCCGATCAACCGCAAGGCCGCGCTCAACGTGGTGGGGCAGATGGTGGAGCGTTTCCAGCAGAACGAGCGCATGTGGCTGGGCATCACGCCCGAGGGCACGCGCAAGCAGGTGAAGGAATGGAAGTCCGGCTTCCTGCGCATCGCGCACGAGGCGGACGTGCCGATCCAGACGCTGTTTATCGACTATCCGACCAAGACTTTCACCCTGGGGCCGGTGGTACACGCCACGGGAGACCACGACGCGGACATGCTGAAGATCCGCGCCTTGTTCCGCCCCTATCGCGGCAAGCACCGCAATACGGAGTGACCCGATGGAATCCCTCGGCATCCAGCATTTCGGCGCCTTCGTCCTGGCCTGCATCGCGCTGGCGCTGACCCCCGGCCTGGACACCTTCTACATCCTCGCCCGCAGCGGCCGCGAAGGCCGCACGGTGGGCGTGGCGGCGGTGCTGGGCATCAATACGGGCTGCCTGGTGCATACCTTGGCGGCCGTGCTCGGCATCTCGGCGATCCTGATGACCTCGGCGCTGGCGTTCGCGGCGCTGAAGTATCTGGGCGCGGCGTATCTGGTGTGGATGGGCGTGCGCATGCTGCTGGCGAAGCAGAGTGCGCGGCAGCCGACGGTGACGCGCGGCCGCGGCCTGGGCGCGGCGTTCCGCCAGGGCATGCTGACCAATGTGCTGAATCCGAAGGTGGCGCTGTTCTTCCTGGCCTTCCTGCCGCAGTTCGTGTCGATGCAGGCGGCGCATCCGCAGTGGGGTTTGGCGGTGCTGGGCCTGAGCTTTATCGGCGTCGGCCTGGTGTGGTCGATGGTGCTGGCCATGCTGGGCGGCCAGGTGCACCGGCTGCTGGATGCGCGGCCGCACTTCGGGCAGTGGATGGATCGTGCGTGCGGGACGGTGCTGCTGGGCTTCGGCATCCGGCTGGCGATGCAGCGCCAGCAGTAACGCCCAACGACGCGATGCGCCCGAGGTTGGGGTTCGCCTGCGGCTCACCCCAACCTACCGTTCGGAATGCCCCGATTCGTCGTAATCGCGATGGGTCAGCAGGCCAGGCCGGATCAGATCGATAAAGGCCCGCGCTTCCGCGCTTAAAAATTTCCCCTTGCGCATCACCACCCCGTAGGCGCGCTGCGGAAAGTACTGCCGCAGATTGCGCACGGCCAGCCGCGCGCGGTCGGCCTCGGTAATGCAGATGCCGGTGACGATGGAGATCCCCAAGCCCATCGCGACGTATTCCTTGATCACGTCCCAGCCGCCCACCTCGATCGCCACCTGGTAGGGCACCTGCCGCTGCTGGAACACCAGGTCCACCATGCGGTACGTCGACAGGCGCTGCGGCGGCAGGATCAGGCCGTAGGGCGAGAGATCCTCCAGCCGGATGCTGTCCTTGCCCGCCAGCGGATGATCCGGCGGCGTGATCAGCATCGGGTCGTAGTGGTAGACCGGCGCCCAGGCGATGTCGTTGGGCACGTCCAGCATCGAACCCACGGCGAAATCCGCCTCGTCCGCGCGCAGCAGGGCCAGGCCGTCCTTGCCGGTGACGTTGGCCAGCTGCAGCTGCACGGCCGGGTACCGCTCGCGGTAGCGGCGCACCAGGTCCGGCAGCAGGTACTGGATGGTGGAGGTGCCGGCGGCGATGGTCAGGCGGCCGCTCTGCAGGCCCTTCACCTTGGCCTGGAAGTCGCGGTCCAGCGATTCCCAGCCTTCCACCAGGGGGCGCGCCAGCTCGTACAGGGCTTCTCCGGCATCGGTGAGGTTGATGCGACGGCGGCTGCGCTCCAGCAGGCGCGTGCCCAGCTCCCGCTCCAGCGCCTGCAGCTGCAGGCTCACGCTGGGCTGCGACAGGTACAGCGCCTCGGCGGCGCGAGTGAGGGTGCCCAGCTTTACGGTGTAGACGAAGGCGCGCAGCTGCTTCTGGCGGTTGCCCTTGTAGTAGAAGCGCGCGGTGCCCTCGGCCGGGGCGACGTCGCCGGCGCGGCGCCGCGGAGTCGATTTGCGGCCCTTGCGAGGCTTGTTCAGCTTGTCGGATGCCTTCGGCACGTCTTTTCGCTCAATGAGTTGGAAATATCATTAGCATTACCAATATCTAAAATTGAAACATTCGCTTTGTCAAAGCCAAGCTCGGCGACCTAGTGTCGCCCCATCGTCATCGATGGAGAAGCGCCATGGCCGTCCCCCAAGAACGCCTGCCCCAGCCGTCCGTCCGGATCGAAGGCCGGACCGGTCCCGGCCACGAGAGCATCCTGACCCCGGCGGCCCTGGCCTTCTTGGCCGGCCTGCACCGCCGCTTCAACCGGCGCCGCCTGGACCTGCTGGCCGCCCGCCGTGCCCGGCAGGCCCGCTACGACGCCGGCGTGCTGCCGGATTTCCGCGCCGACACCCGCGCCATCCGCGAAGGCAACTGGACGGTCGGCAAGATCCCCGCCGCCCTGCAGGACCGCCGCGTGGAGATCACCGGCCCGGTCGAGCGCAAGATGATCATCAACGCGCTCAATTCCGGCGCGAAGGTGTTCATGGCCGACTTCGAGGACTCCAGCGCGCCGACGCTGGCCAACCAGCTCGACGGCCAGATCAACCTGCGCGACGCGGTGAACGGCACCATCGGCTACACCTCGCCGGAGGGAAAGACCTACCGCGTCGGCCACGACCCGGCCGTGCTGGTGGTCCGCCCGCGCGGCTGGCACCTGCCGGAGCGCCACCTGACGGTGGACGGCGAGCCGATGTCCGGCGCCCTGGTCGACTTCGGCCTGTACGCCTTCCACAACGCCCGCAGCCTGCAGCAGCGCGACCGCGGCCCGTACTTCTACCTGCCCAAGCTGGAGGCGATGGAAGAAGCCGCGCTGTGGCATGAGGTGATGGCTGCCGCCGAGGACGAACTCGGCCTGCCGGCGAACTGCATGAAGGCCACCGTGCTGATCGAGACGCTGCCGGCGGTGTTCCAGATGCACGAGATCCTGCATGCGCTGCGCGAGCGCGCGGTGGGCCTGAACTGCGGCCGCTGGGACTACATCTTTTCCTACCTGAAGACCCTGCGCGGCCACCGCGACCGCCTGCTGCCCGAGCGCGGCCAGGTACTGATGACGGTGCCGTTCCTGAAGGCCTATTCGGAACTGCTGATCCAGACCTGCCACCGCCGCGGCGCCTTCGCCATGGGCGGCATGGCGGCGCAGATCCCGATCAAGGGCGACGAAGCCGCCAACGAAGCGGCCATGGCCAAGGTGCGCGCCGACAAGCTGCGCGAAGTGCAGGCCGGCCATGACGGCACCTGGGTGGCGCATCCGGCGCTGGTGCCGGTGGCGCGCGAGATCTTCGACAAGTACATGCCCTCGCCGAACCAGCTCAACGTGGCGCGCGCCGACGTGCAGGTGTCGCGCGACCAGCTGATCGCGCCCTGCGCCGGCACCATCAGCCGCGCCGGCTTCGACAACAACGTGGAAGTGGCGCTGCGCTACACCGCCGCGTGGCTGGACGGGCTGGGCTGCGTGCCGATCCATCACCTGATGGAAGACGCGGCCACCGCGGAAATCGCGCGCGCGCAGCTGTGGCAGTGGCTGCATCACGGCGGCGTGGAATTCACCGATCACGCACCGATCGATTTCGCCCTGTTCGACCAGGCGCTCGCGGCGCACACCCACCGCCTGCGCGCCAGCACGCATCCCGGCGCCGCGCGCGCCGACGACGCCGCGGCGCTGCTCGCCTCGCTCACGCACGCCGCCCAGCTCGGCGACTTCCTCACCCTGCCCGCCTACGACCGCCTCGGCCTGAGCGCGACGCATCGAAGCCCTTTGTTACCAGGAGTCATCTCATGAAGAACGCCTTGCCCACCGCCGACCAGCTCACCCTCGACTGGCAGAACAACCCGCGCTGGAACGGCGTGCGCCGCAACTACACCGCCGCCGACGTGGTGCGCCTGCGCGGCACCGTGCCGGTGGAGCATTCGATCGCCCGCCAGGGTGCGGAGCGGCTGTGGAGATCGCTGCAGCAGGAAGACTTCGTCAACGCGCTGGGCGCGCTGACCGGCAACCAAGCCATGCAGCAGGTGAAGGCCGGCCTCAAGGCCATTTATCTCAGCGGCTGGCAGGTCGCCGCCGACGCCAACCTGGCCGGCGAGATGTATCCGGACCAGTCGCTGTATCCGGCCAATTCGGTGCCGCAGGTGGTCAAGCGCATCAACAACACCTTGCTGCGCGCCGACCAGCTGCATCACGCCGAAGGCAATGACGAGATCGACTGGATGGTGCCGATCGTGGCCGACGCCGAAGCCGGCTTCGGCGGCGTGCTCAACGCCTTCGAGCTGATGAAGGCGATGATCGAAGCGGGCGCCTCCGGCGTGCACTTCGAAGACCAGCTGGCCTCGGTGAAGAAGTGCGGCCATATGGGCGGCAAGGTGCTGGTGCCAACGCGCGAAGCGGTGGACAAGCTCACCGCCGCGCGCCTGGCCGCCGACGTGCTGGGCGTGCCCACCCTGCTGGTGGCGCGCACCGACGCGGATGCGGCGGACCTGCTCACTTCCGACATCGACGACAACGACCGTCCGTTCGTCACCGGCGAGCGCACCGTGGAGGGCTTCTTCCGCGTGCGGCCCGGCCTGGAGCAGGCGATCAGCCGCGGCCTGGCCTATGCGCCTTACGCCGACCTGGTGTGGTGCGAGACCAGCAAGCCGAACCTGGAAGAAGCGCGCAAGTTCGCCGAGGCGATCCACGCGCGGTTCCCCGGCAAGCTGCTGGCCTACAACTGCTCGCCCAGCTTCAACTGGAAGAAGAACCTGGACGACGCCACCATCGCGAAATTCCAGCGCGAGCTCGGCGCGATGGGCTACAAGTTCCAGTTCATCACCCTGGCCGGCTTCCACAGCCTCAACTACGGCATGTTCGACCTGGCCCACGGCTATGCGCGCCGCCAGATGAGCGCCTTCGTGGAGCTGCAGGAGCGCGAGTTCGCCGCTGCCGAGCGGGGCTTCACCGCGGTGAAGCATCAGCGCGAAGTGGGTACCGGCTACTTCGACCAGGTGACGCAGGCGATCCAGCAGGGACAGTCGTCCACCACGGCCTTGAAGGGTTCCACCGAGGAAGCGCAGTTCCACGCACGGCGCGCTTCGGCGGCCTGATCGGGCCAGCACCACTTGGCGTGGCGCCGGCAGGGATGCCGGCGCGGGAGCCGGCGGGTCCGCCCGCCGGCTCCCGCCATGCAGGGACGCTTACTCGGCCGGCACCAGGGCGATCACCAGCCAGCCGGGGCGCGGCTCCACCTCGCGATGCGCGGACACCACGCGCAGCACGCCCTTCTCGTCCACGCCGAACAGCAACACCGTGCCGGAGCCGTACTGCTCGATGAAATGCGGCCAGTCGAAGGTGGCCGACAGGCGCGTGGACTTGATGCGCCAGCCCTGCGCGAGCAGTTCGGCGAAGCGCGCGTGCGTCATGTCTTCGGCAAACAGCGGCGGCGCCATCAAGGTGCCGGCGAGCATGGCGCGGCCGTTGGATTCCTGCGGCGGCAGCACGCGCAGCAGGTAGACCCGGTCGCGGCCGAATTCCTGCCGGTAGTGCACGCACACCAGCGAGTTGCGCTCGCGCTGGGTGGACAGCGCCAGCAGGGTGCCGATGCCGGTGAGGTCGAGATTGCGTTCCGCATAGCTGGAGGCGGGGTTGCCGAAGAAGGTGCCGAGTCCTTCCATGCGCGCGATGCGCACGCCTTCCCAGGCGTCGTCCGCCAGCACCACGCGGAAGCCCGCATCGCTCAATGCCTTGGCGATGGCGCGCGCGACGCTGTCGGAACCGGCGATCAGCACGCCGTTCGGGTCCGGCTCCGACACCTTCAGCCAGCGTGCCAGCGGACGCGCCGTGGCGCTCTGCAACACCACGGTGCCGATGATCAGGATGAAGACCAGCGGCACTAGCGCGCGCGCATCCTGCATGCCCAGCGCTTCGAGCTTCAGCGCGAACAGCGCGGACACCGAAGCCGCCACGATGCCGCGCGGCGCCACCCAGGCGATCAGCGCGCGCTCGCGCCAGTTGAGCGCGCTGCCGATGCTGGAGATGGCCACGGTGAGCGGCCGCACGATGACCTGCGCCGCGATGAAGATCGCGATGCCCGCCCACAGCATGCCGTCCGGCAGCGGCCATTCCAGCCGCGCGGCGAGCAGGATGAACAAGGTGGAGACCAGCAAGGTGGTGAGGCTTTCCTTGAAGTCGAGGATGTCGTCGATATGCACGCCGCGCATGTTGCCCAGCGCGATGCCCATCACCGTGACGGTGAGCAGGCCCGATTCGTGTTCGATCGCATTGGAAAGACAGAACGCCAGCAGCACCGCGGCGAGCACGCCGAAGTTCTGCAGGTAGTCGGGAATCAGCTGGCGGCGCAGCAGGAAACCCATGGTCCACGCGGCCAATGCGCCAGCCACGCTGCCGCACACCACGGTGGCCAGGAACACGCCGATGGTGTGCCCCTGGTGGCGCGACACGATGGCTTCGTAGATCAGCACGGCGAACAGCGCGCCGAGCGGGTCGATCACGATGCCTTCCCAGCGCAAGGTGTTGGCGATGCGCGCATTCGGCCGCAAGGTGCGCAGCATCGGCGCGATCACGGTCGGGCCGGTGACGCAGGTGAGCGCGCCGAACAGCCAGGCCAGTTCCCAGCGCAACCCGGCGAAGTAATGGCCGGCGACGGCCAGCAGCACCAGCGCTACCACGGCGCCATAGCTGACGAGCCCGCGCACGGCATGGCCGATGCCGGGCAGCTCGTCGAAACGCAGGGTGAGGCTGCCTTCGAACAGGATTACCGCCACCGCCAGCGACACCACCGGAAACAGCAGCTCACCGAGCAGGCGGTCCGGCTGCAGCACGCCGGAGACCGGCCCCAGCAGGATGCCGGCCAGCAGCAGAAACAGAATGGCGGGAAGCCGCACGCGCCAGGCCAGCCACTGCGCCAGAAAGCCGATGCCGAGCATGCCCGCGAGCATCAGGCTGATTTGGAGCGTGCTCATTCGCGTTCCTTCGTCGAGTGCGGCAACAGGGTACCCGCGCCGGCAGGGCGCGCAGTGTCCAGGCGGCCGGGCGTGGACGCTATAGGAGTATTCCGGAACGAAACGAGAAGGTTCGGCGGGGGGAAAGGCCAAACCCCGGTATCGGACGGGGGAGGGAGGGAGGGACCGATACCGGGGTGGCGGGGGACGGAGTCCATAAGAGAACTCGTCGGTGCAGATATTAGCCCGTATCGGACCCAAGTCAATACTGGCCGGTACACAAATTCACCGGATCGGCCCCGGCAGCCGGGCCGGCAAGGCTAGAAACGGCGGTACTGCAGCGCTTCGGCCAGATGCGCGCGGGCCAGCGAGGCCGCCCCGCCGTCCAGGTCGGCGATGGTGCGGGCCACTCTTAAGGTGCGGTGATAGGCGCGGGCGGACAGGCCGAGCCGTTCCAGCGCGGCCTCGAACCAGGCGCGTTCGGCCGGGGCCAGGGCGCAGTCGCGCTCCAGTTCGCGGGTGTTGATCTCGGCGTTGCTGCGCCCCGCGCGCTGCAAGGCCTGGTTGCGCGCCTTCATCACGCGGGCGCGGACGGTGGCGGAATCCTCGTCGTGCTCGCCGCGGGCGGCGCCCAGTTCGCTCAGTGGCTGGCGCGGCACGTCCACGCACAGGTCGATGCGGTCCAGCAGCGGGCCGGAAATCTTGCCGCGGTAGCGCTGCACCTGGTCCGGCGTGCAGCGGCAGCGCTCGCGCGGATCACCGGCATAGCCGCAGGGGCAGGGGTTCATCGCCGCGACCAGCTGGAACTGCGCCGGAAAGGTGGATTGCCGCGCCGCGCGCGAGACCACGATCGAGCCCGATTCCAGCGGCTCGCGCAGCACTTCCAGCACGTGGCGGCTGAATTCGGGAAGTTCGTCCAGGAACAGCACGCCATGGTGGGCCAGCGAAATCTCCCCCGGCCGCGGCTGCGAACCCCCGCCGACCAGGGCCACGCCGGACGCGGTGTGGTGCGGCGCGCGGAACGGCCGGCGCCGCCATTCCCCAGCTTCCACCGCCTGCCCCGCCACCGACAGCACGGCGCAGGTTTCCAGCGCCTCGGATTCGCTCAAGGGCGGCAGGATGCCGGGCAGGCGTTCGGCCAGCATGGTCTTGCCGGTGCCGGGCGGACCGACCAGCAGCAGGTGATGGCCGCCCGCGGCGGCGATTTCCAGCGCGCGGCGCGCATGGCGCTGGCCGCGCACGTCGCGCAGGTCCGGGCCGTCGCCGGCCAGCTCGTCGTTGGCGGGGGCGGCGGCCGGGGTGGGCAGGTCCTGTACGCCGCGCAGCCAGCCGCAGACCTCGGCCAGCGAATCGGCCACGCGCACGTCGGCATCGGACACCAGCGCCGCCTCCGCCGCATTGGCGCGCGGCACCACCACCTTGCGGCCGCGCGCGCGGGCGCGCATCAGCGCGGGCAATACGCCGGAGACGCCGCGCAAGGCGCCGGACAGGGCCAGTTCGCCGAGGAACTCGCAGTTGTCGAGCCGCTCGCGCGGCACCTGGTTGCCGGCGGCGAGGATGCCCAGCGCGATCGCCAGGTCGAAACGCCCGCCGTCCTTCGGCAGCTCGGCCGGGGCCAGGTTCACGGTGACGCGGCGGTTGGGGTATTCGAAGGCGGTGTTCTGGATCGCCACGCGCACCCGGTCGCGCGCTTCGCGCACGGCGGCTTCGGGGAGGCCGACGATATTGGTGCCGGGCAGGCCGCCGGAAAGATGCACCTCGACCATCACCTGCGGCGCGGCCACCCCCTCCTGGGCTCGACTGAGGGTGACGGCAAGACTCATGGCGACGGCGTTTCCGGAGCGGGCAAAGAGAATGACCGCCCCCGGTCGTTCTCGGGGTGAGGGTGACGGACCGGGGACGGCTCCCGGGAGGGAGAAGGGCTAGCCCCCGCGCGATGCGGCGAGCGCCTCCAGATCGGCCACTCGTCGCTCCAAGGCTTCCACTCTGGCTCGCGTACGGGCGAGCAAGAGGCTCTGGACGTCAAACTCCTCGCGGGTGACTAGGTCGAGGCGGCGCAGTCCCTGCGCAAGGACATCGGAAAAGTTGGCGCGGAGGTCCTCATGCGCCTGAGCCAATCCTGGCGGAACCAACGAGGCAAGTCGTAAGGCAAGCTGATCGATATCCTGCCTATCCATCATGGATAGCACCTCGAACTCGTCGGAAAGAAGTCTAAGTAAATGCCTAGTTTGTACGCCATCGGCCTGCTCCGCTGCTTTATGTAGGGATTTTCCTACACACCGTCGTCACAGGCGACAAATCCGCCCCGGGACGGGCAAAATGCCGCTCCCCGGGGGCGCCTGCCGCCCGCTGCCTTAAGTGACGAGGTTCCCATGAAGCTGGTGGTGGCGATCATCAAACCCTTCAAGCTCGACGACGTGCGCGAGGCGCTGGCCGAAGTGGGCGTGCAGGGCATCACGGTGACCGAGGTGAAAGGTTTCGGCCGCCAGAAGGGCCACACCGAGCTCTACCGCGGCGCCGAGTACGTGGTCGACTTCCTGCCCAAGATCAAGCTGGAAGTGGCGGTGGCGGACGAGCAGCTGGACCGCGTGGTCGAGGCCATTTCCCAGGCCGCGCGCACCGGCAAGATCGGCGACGGCAAGATCTTCGTCAGCGCGCTGGACCAGGTCATCCGCATCCGCACCGGCGAGCTGGACAACGACGCGCTCTGAGGGCGCCCCCGCTCAGTCGGCCGAGGCGGCGATGCCGCGCTCGCGCTGGAAGCGCCGGTGGTGCACCAGCAGGCCGATGAAATACACCAGGTAGTAGCCCACCATCAGCCCGAATACCGCCAGGGTCAGCGGGCTGCCCACCGGCGGCGCGTGGCCCGCGGTCGCGGCCAGCGCGGGATCCTTGATCTGCGGCATCACCTCGAGGAAGCGCCAGGCCAGCCGGCCGATCAGCAGCACGGTGAGCGCCGCGCCGATCCAGGGGTTGGGGATATAGACGTCCGCGCCCTGCTCGTTCTGCCCGAAGCGGGTCAGGCGCAGGCCCGCCAGGCCCAGCACCGCACCCCCGGCGATGCCGCCGGCCAGTCCCGCCAGCAGCATGGGGTCGTACAGGCCCGTCAGGGCGAACACCACGGCCAGCACGGCGAAGATGGCCACGCGCGCCATCATGCGCTTGCGCCGGATCGGCTGCGGCCCGAAATTGCCGCGCACGCGCCGGTAGATGGCGAACGCGGCCAGCGGAACCATCAGCGCGGGAATCATGTTCGGAGCCATCATGGCCGGCACTCGTCGGTGGAAGTTGGCGCAGCCTAGCGCCCGTTGTGCTGCACGGCGATTGACGCCGCACAGCCATCGCGGGTGACGCGTGTCACCCGCGCGGCGCGGCGCTTACTTCGCCTTGCCCTGGTTGGCCACCGCGGCCATCTTCGCCGCGATCGCGTCGGCGTCGCCCAGGTAGTAGTGGCGCAGCGGCTTGAGGTTCTCGTCGAATTCGTACACCAGCGGCACGCCGTTGGGGATGTTGAGCTCGACGATGTCGTCGTCCGACATACCGTCCAGGTACTTCACCAGCGCGCGCAGCGAATTGCCGTGCGCGGCCACCACCACGCGCTGGCCGGAGCGGATCGCCGGCGCCAGCACGTCGTGCCAGTACGGCAGCACGCGGGCCACGGTGTCCTTCAGGCATTCGGTGTCGGGAATCACCGAGGCATCCAGGCCGGCATAGCGCGGGTCCTGCACCGATTCGTTATCCGCGCGCTCCAGCGCCGGCGGCGGGATGTCGTAGCTGCGGCGCCATACCTTGACCTGGTCCTCGCCGAACTTCGCCGCGGTCTCCGCCTTGTTGAGGCCGGTGAGCGCGCCGTAGTGGCGCTCGTTGAGGCGCCAGTCGGTGACCACGGGGATCCACATCAGGCCCATCTCGTCCTGCACGCCCCACAGCGTGCGCACCGCGCGCTTGAGCACCGAGGTGTGCGCCACGTCGAAGCTGTAGCCGGCCTCTTTCAGCAGGCGCCCGGCTTCCCTGGCCTCTTCCATGCCCTGCGCGGTGAGGTCGACGTCGGCCCAGCCGCTGAAGCGGTTGTCGAGGTTCCACTGGGATTGGCCGTGGCGGATCAGTACGAGTTTGTGCATGGCGATGAAAGGGCTGCGGGGAAAGACCGGATGGTGCAGGCCGCCCTGCTGCCCGTCAAATCGCGCCCCTGTCGAAGGTCATGCTAAACCCCGTGCCGCGGCGGAGCATCCTAGGCAGGTCATTCACTCAAGGAGTTCCGCCATGCGCCGCACCCTGCTCACCCTGGCCCTCGTCCTCGCGCTGCCGCTGGCCGCCCAGGCCCGGGACAACGATATCGACAAGGTCAATGGCGCGGTCCGCGTCGAGGCCGGCCAGCAGGCCGGCGACGTCAGCTCGGTCAACGGCTCGGTGCACGTGGGCGAGCGCGCCGTGGTGCAGAAGGCCAGCACGGTGAACGGTTCGGTGGAACTGGGCGAGCGCGCGCAGGCCAGCGAGGTGGAAACGGTCAACGGCTCGGCCACGCTGGGCGCCGGCGCCAAGGTCAGCGGCGAAGTCAGCACCACCAATGGCGCGATCCGCCTGGGCAAGGGCGCGGACGTGGCCGGCAAGGTCGGCAACGTCAACGGCCGCATCAACCTCGACGGCGGCCATATCGGCCACGGCATCGAGACGGTCAACGGCAGCATCTACATCGGCGCCAATTCGCGCGTCGAAGGCGGCATCCTGGTCGACAAGCCCAGCGGCTGGTTCAACAGCAACAACCGCCCGCCGCACGTGGTGATCGGCCCGCACGCCGTGGTGCAGGGCACGCTGGAATTCCGCCGCGAGGTGATCCTGCAGATCAGCGACAGCGCCCAGGTCGGCACGATCAAGGGCGCCACGCCGACCAAGTTCTCCGGCGACATGCCGTCCTCGGACGACTGATCCACCGATGCGGGCGGCCCGACCGGGCCGCCCGCTTTTTTTGTCAAAGCCAGTCGCGCGGCTTGAGGTAATCCGCCAGCCGCGCCTCGGCCGAATCCGGCTCCGGCGTATAGGCGTATTCGAAGCGCACGCGCGGCGGCAGGCTCATCAGGATCGATTCGGTGCGCCCGCCCGACTGCAGCCCGAACAGCGTGCCGCGGTCGTAGACCAGGTTGAACTCCACGTAGCGCCCGCGCCGGTACAGCTGGAATTCGCGTTCGCGCTCGCCATGCGGCGTGTCCTTGCGGCGCTCGGCGATCGGCAGGTAGGCATCGAGGAAACCCTGTCCCACGGCCTTGGTGAAATCGAAGCAGCGCTCGAAGCCGCCTTCGTTCAAGTCGTCGTAGAACAGGCCGCCGACGCCGCGCGTCTCGGCGCGGTGCTTGAGATAGAAATACTCGTCGCACCATTTTTTATAGCGCGGATAGACGTCGGCGCCGAACGGCGCGCACAGGTCGCGCGCCACCGTATGCCAGTGCGCCACGTCTTCGTCGAAAGGATAGAACGGCGTGAGGTCGAAGCCGCCGCCGAACCACCACACCGGCTCCAGGCCGTCCTTGCCCGCCTCGAAATAACGCACGTTGGCATGCGTGGTCGGCAGATAAGGATTATGCGGATGCAGAACCAGCGACACGCCCGTGGCGACGAAACCGCCGCCGGCCAGCTCCGGCCGGTGCGCGGTGGCGCTGGGCGGCAGCTGGCTGCCGTGCACCAGCGAGAAATTCACGCCGGCCTGCTCGAACACCGCGCCGTCGCGCAGTACGCGCGTGCGGCCACCACCGCCGGCGGGGCGCGTCCAGGCGTCCTCGACGAACTTCGCCTTGCCGTCCAGCTGTTCGACCGCTGCGCAGATGCGGTCCTGCAATGCGCGCAGGAACTGTTCGACTCGGTCGGTTTGCTGGCTCATCTAGGCGTCCGGGGAGGGGAAAACACCGCGAGCTTAGCAAGCCCTCCGGCGCCGGGACTGCGACCGTGCGCCGCGCCCTAGCGCACGCGCATCAAGAGCCGCGCATGGCCGATGCGCCGCGCCCAGCGCAGACCCAGGTCGATCCACATCACATAGGCCGCCTCGGCCAGCAGGCGCAGCGCGATGCGGCGGTCCAGGCGCAGGCGTTCCTCCGCCGCCACCGGCACGCTCGCCGTAAACCCGAGCCAGCGCGCCAGCAGCAGGCAGCGCGGCAGGTGATAGCGGCTGGTCACCAGCGCCACCGGCGGCATCGCATGGCCGGGATCGTCGTGGCGCAGCAGGCTGCGGGCGTGGCGCAGGTTGTCCAGCGAATCGGTGGAGGCCTGTTCGAGCCTGGGCGCCACGGCGTCCGGCAGGCCGTGCGCGCGCAGCCAGGCCAGGCCGGCTTCCGCCTCGCTGATGCGGCCGCCGCTGCAGCCGCCGAGCAGGAACATGCGCTCCACGCGCCCTTCATGCACCAGGGCCAGCGCGCGGGCCAGGCGCTGCTGGTAGTCCTGCTCCGGCCGGTCGCCGATCAGTTTGCGGCCGAACACCAGCAGGTCGCGCCGCTGCGGCGGCGCCAGCGGGCTGCGCGCCGCCACCCGCCACACGTAGAGCAGATAACCGAGCCACACCAGGCCCAGGCTCAGCAGCATCGCCGCGCCCACTACCACTGCCACGTGCACCAGGTCACGCCGGCGCGCATGGCGCCAGGGGCCGCGTCTGAGGGGTGCGGGCAGGGAGGACAAGGCTGGGTCCGGCAAAAGGCCAGCAGTGTGGGCAAGGCTTATGAAAGCCGCAATGGAAAAAAATAGGCGGAAATATGAACGCAAGAACCGGCCGCACTGGGCGCACCCAGCGGCCGCCCGCTAGGCTCCCGCGATGCCCCAACCCATTCATCCACTTGCCGTCAGTGCATACACCGTGACGTCCGCACTGGGCCACGGCGTTGCCGATCACCTTCGCGCGCTCGAAGCGGCGCGCGGCGGCCTGCGCCCCAACGATTTCGGCGACGCGCCGCTGGCCTGCTGGATCGGCCGCGTCGACGGCGTCGAGGACGCGCCCCTGCCCGCCGCCTTCGCCGCCTGGGAATGCCGCAATAACCGCCTGGCCTGGCTGGGCCTGCAGCAGGACGGCTTCCTGGCGCAGGCCGAAGCGGCCATCGCGCGCTACGGCGCCGCGCGCATCGCGCTGGTGCTGGGCACCTCCACGGCCAGCATCGGCGCCACCGAGGAAGGCTACCGGCGCCTGGAAAACGGCCGCATGCCGGCCGACCTGGAGCGCTCCGGCGTGCACATGCCGCACTCGCTCACCGCCTTCGTCGCCGCAGCGCTGGGCCTGCAGGGGCCGGCGCTGACCGTGTCGACCGCGTGCTCGTCCAGCGCCAAGGTGTTCGCCAGCGCCGAGCGGCTGATCCGCTTAGGCCTGGTCGATGCCGCCATAGTCGGCGGCGTCGACACGCTGTGCGGCAGCGTGCTGTTCGGCTTCAACTCGCTGGAACTGGTATCGCCGGAACGCTGCCGCCCGTTCGACCGCGCGCGCCGCGGCCTGTCGCTGGGCGAGGCCGCCGGCTTCGCCCTGCTCGAACGGGCCGGGGCCGCGCCCGCCGCGCCGCGCCTGCTCGGCTACGGCGAAGCCAGCGACGCTCACCATATGTCCACGCCGCATCCGGAAGGACTCGGCGCGGAACTCGCGCTGCGCGATGCGCTGGCGCGCGCCGGCCTCGATGCCGCGCAGGTCGACTACATCAACCTGCACGGCACCGCGAGCCTGAAGAACGACGAAGTCGAAGCCGCGCTGATCGGCCGCATCTTCCCGGCCAGCACGCGCGCCAGTTCCACCAAGGGCTATACCGGCCACACCCTGGGCGCGGCCGGCATCGTCGAGGCCGCGTTCGCCCTGCTCGCGCTGGAACACGGCTTCGTGCCCGGCAACCTCGGCGGCGACGAGCCGGACCCTGCCTGCGGGCCGCAGTTCGCCTGGCGCGGCGAACGACGCGACGTACGCATCGCCTTGAGCAATTCTTTCGGTTTCGGCGGCAACAATGCCTGCCTCGCGTTCGGCAAGGCGGCGGCATGAGCATGCGGGTTCACGTGGAAGGCATCGGCCTGTGGTCGCCGCAGCTGGTGGATTTCGCCGCGCTGCACGCGCAGCTGCAAGGCACGCCGCCGCCCGCGCCTGCGGGCAAGCCGCCCGCATCGACGCTGCCGGCGAACGAACGCCGCCGCGCGCCGGAAAGCGTGCTGCTGGCCGTCGAAGTGGCCGGCCAGGCGGTGGCCATGAGCGGCCGCGCGCCGGCGGAACTGGCCTGCGTGTTCGGCTCCGCCTTCGGCGACCTGAGCATCACCGACTACATGTGCGAGACGCTGGCGCACGCGCCGACCGAGCTGTCGCCCACGCGCTTCCACAACTCGGTGCACAACGCCGCCGCCGGCTACTGGACCATCGCCACCGGCTGCCACGCGCCGTCCTCGGCCGTGTGCGCCTGGCACGACAGCACCGGCGCCGGCCTGCTGGAAGCGGCCGCCATGGCGCTGGCCGACCAGCGCCCGGTGCTGTTCGTGTGCAGCGACGTGGCCGGCGCCGGTCCGCTGGCGCCGATCACCCGCAGTACCCAGGCCTTCGGCTGCGCCTTCGTGCTCGCACCGGAAACCTCGCCGCGCACGCTCGCCACGCTGTCGCTGCAGCTGGCGCCGCGCGCGGCAACGCCTATGGACGGCGGCGCATTGCCGGCTGCCTGGAGCGAGGCCAATGCCACGGCCGCCGCGGCGCTGCCGCTGCTTGTCGTTCTGGCGGGCCGGGATCGTCATTGTCAGATGGCCGCAGCGGGAGGGCTCGGCCTGGAAATCCTCATGGAGAACGTCGCTTGAATGTCCGGGCCAACCCTTGGTGTGTACTTATCCCCTGCCTCAATGAAGAGGCGGCCATCGAATCCGTGGTCGGCGCGGCGATCGCGCTGGGCGCGCCGGTCATCGTGGTCGATGACGGCTCCGACGACCGCACGCCGGACATCGTCGCGCGCCTGCCGGTGACCTTGCTGCGCCACGAACGGCGCCGCGGCAAGGGCGAGGCGCTGCGCACCGGTTTCCGCGAAGCGCTGCGCCAGGGCTTCGACGCGGTGGTGACCATGGACGGCGACGGCCAGCACCTGGCCAGCGACGTGCCGCGCATCGTCGCCGCCGCGCAGCGCTATCCGCACCACATCGTGATCGGCGCCCGCCTGCTCGACAAAGCACAGCAGCCCAAGGCCCGCCGCATCGCCAACGCGATCGCCGACTGGGGCATTTCCTGGGCCTGCGCGCAGCCGGTGGCCGACACGCAGAGCGGCCAGCGCTGGTATCCGCGCGCCGCGCTGGACCTGGTGGAACTGCCGGCGGAGAACTTCGTGTTCGAAGCGGCCATCCTGATCGCCGCCTCGCGCGAGAAGGGCTTAGGGATGGCTTCGGTGCCGATCGCCTCGCGCTACCAGGGCGAGTTCCGCCTGAGCCATTTCAATCCGGTGCGCGACGTGGTGCGCATCACCACCTACACGGTGGGCCGCGTGCTGCATTACGGCGAGGTGTGGGCCAGCTACCGGCGTTCGCGCGCGAGCCGGCCGATCGTGTTCGATACGGCGGCGCCGGCGCGCTGAGTCAGCCGGCGACGTAGATCACCGCGGCGCGTCCGCTGGCCAGGACGCGCCCGGCCTGCTCCGCGCGGAACGCGTATTGCGCGCCGGCTTCGTCGGCGAACAGTTGTTCCGCGTGAATGTCGAGCCGGCCGCCTTGCGGGTCAACGTACTCCACCGCCAGCACCACGTCGCGCAGGCTGACCAGACGCCCCTGGCGCACCGCGGTGTCGCCGCGCGCCCTGGCGTTCAACGCCCCGTGCACCGCCATCGCCTGCGCGCCGTATTCGGACAAGTGCAGTGCATGCAAGCCGTGCGTGGAACGCAGCGGATGCGCCGCCGCGGCATGGCCTTCGCTCATGGCGTGGATGGTGGCGGCGTCCCACGCGAGCACCGCATCGAGCAGGCACATCTGGCCCGCATGCGGAATCAGCCGGGCCCAGTCAGTCCGGTCGAGCATGCGGTGCCATCAGGGTCGAAAGGCAGAAATGGAAGGCCACGCCCAGGCTCACCGTAAGGCCGATGGCGCGCAGCACCGGGATGCTGCTCCAGGCGAACATGCCGAACACCAGCAGCGCGGAAGCCACGCATACCAGGGTGGCGTGCAGGGTGCGGCGCTGTTCGGCTGCGTCGTCCGTATCGCGCTCGAAGAACAGCGCGTAGTGCAGGCCCAGGCCGGCGGCCAAGGTCAGCGCCACCAGGTGGAACAGCGAGATCTCCACGCCGGCCGCGCGCTCCACCGCCAGCACCAGGAAGGTGGCGAGCGTCATCGGCGCCAGTACGCGCCAGGCGCGGCGCCAGCCGCGCAGCGCGAACGACACGGTCAGCACCAGCAGCACCGCGGCGATGGCCAGTGCATGCAGGATGCGCACGCGGTAATCGGCCACCAGCGATTCGGCGGCGGCTTTCAGGTCGAGCACGCGCACGGTGCCGCCGCTGTCCTTGGCCAGTGCTTCGAGCGCGGCCACGTCGTGCACGCCGCTGAGCGTCGCCAGGCCGAGCCATTGGCCTTCGCGCTGCACGAGCATCGCGGCGAAGCGCTGGCCTAGCGCACTTTGCGCGAAGACTTCCGGCGTCAACGGCGGCAAGGTCTTCGCCTGCTCGACATCGGCCACGAACGGCTCGAACAGATCCTTGCGGAACGGCATGCCCTGCGTCGCTTCCGCGAGTGCGGCACGCAGGCTGGCGGCATCGGGCAACTGGCGCTGGCGCTGCTGCTGCGTGGCGATGCTGGGCAGATAGCGCGAAGGCAGTTCGATGGCATCGGCGGCATGCCCGGCTACCAGCGCGGTGGCCTTCGGCTCCAGCTGCTCCGACAGGCGCAGTACGCCCTGCGCATCGGGCGCCTGCAGTACCAGCAGATAGCGCACATCCGGCGCGCCCAGGGCTTCGCGCAGGCGCGCATCCCGCTGCAGCAGGTCCTGCGGCAGCGGCGTCAGCGCGGCGAGGTTGTTCTGCCAGAACGGCCCGGGCGCAAGCGCCAGCGCGGCCACGATGGCGACGGCCACCAGCGCCGGCAGCCAGCGCGGACGGGGCAGCCGGTCGAAGAAGCGGCGCGCGCGTGCCAGCCACGGCATCTGCGCCACGTCGCGCACCTGCGCCGGCAGCAGGCGCGGCAGCAGATAGCGCGTGCACAGGCCGGCGACCAGCAGGCCGGTGATGGTGAACACGGCCAGCTGCTGCAGGCCGTTCACGCCCGAGGCGTAGAAGGCCAGATAAGCGATGCACGCGGAGGCGATGGCGGTCAGCAGCAGCGGCCACAGGCCGCGCACGCTGGCCACGGCGTCCTCGCCCGCGCGGCGGTGGCTCAGCACGCGGATGGGGTATTCCTGCGCCACACCCAGCAGGGTGAAACCGAAGGCCAGCGTGATGCCGTGCACCTGCGGAAACGCCAGCACCAGCGCCGCGATGCCGCCGAGCGCCGCGCTGGCGATCGGCAAGGCCGACAGCAGCAGCGAGCCGATGCTGCGATACGCCAGCAGCAGCAACAGGATGAAACCGGCGGTGGACACATTGCCGATCCACTCCGCCTCGTGCCGCGTGTGCTCGCCCACCACCACGCTGAAATAACCGGGGCCGCTGATGGTCAGGCGCGCGCCGCCCGCGCCGGGCAGGCGATGGAACGCCTGCTCGATCCCGCTCACCGCGTCGCCCTGGGCCGCCGGATCGAAACCCGCGGCGCGCGTCTGCACCACCAGCAGCGCCTCGCGCCGCGGCGAGAACCACACGCCTTCGCGCGTCTCCGGCGTGCGCGCGGGCGTCCAGCGTTCGGCCAGCTTCAGCACTTCCAGCGTGGGATCGCGCGGCAGCAGGCCTTTCAGCAGCGCGGCGGCGGGCGAAGAGAGATCGTCCAGGCGCTGGTCGAGCTGGTCGGCGAGGAAGGCCTCGTCGTAGCGCTGTTGATCCAGCGTCGGCGAAAGCAGATAGCGGTACGGCAGCAGCTTTTCGTCCAGCGCGGTGAGGTCGAAGCTGCCGTTGAGCACCTGGGTGTAGCGCGGATCAGGACGCAGCGCACCCGCAAGGCCCTGGCTCAACGCAGCCAGCGCCGCGTCGTCGCCGCCATCGATCGCCAGCAACAGCAGCCGCGAGCCGGGGCCGTCGCCGACCTGCTCCATCAGCAGGCGCTGATCGGCATCGACCGGCGCGGGCATGAAGTCGCGCAGGTCGCCGCTCACCTTCAGCCGCTGCGACACCAGCAGGCCGAGCCCGGCCAGCGCCAGCAGCCACACGGCCAGCAGCACGCCGCGCTTCACGTTCAGCCGCCCTTGCACAGCGCCGCGAGGGCGTCGCGCGTCGGCGCCGCCGGCATGCGCGCGGCCAGGTCGCCGAGCAGGTCCACGGCCAGGTCGCCGTCGGCTTCCTGCATGCGCATGCAGCGCGGCTCGCCGCCGCGGCCGTCGATCTGGATGCTGGCGATGGCTTTCGCCACGCGCGCATCGCGCGGCACCAGGGTCAGGGTCCAGCCGCCGGCATGGCTTTCCTGGCGCACGTCGAAGGCCTGGTTGAGCCGGCCGGCATCGCCGCCGAGCAGGGCCACGAAACTGTCCAGCAGCACCTGCAGCTGCGGCGCGCGGCGCAGCGAGAAGCTGCGCGGCTTGCGGCCTTCGCGCTGCTGCGTCACCTCGCCGTCGGCAATGGTGGCGGTTTCCCTGGCCGGCTTCTCCACGCGGCGCTCCAGGCGATCGCCGCCCAGCCAGGCCAGTTCGCCGGAGACCACCAGCGGCTGTTCCAGCACCTTCATGAAGCGGGCTTCGGCGAACGGCGTGCGCGACGGCGCGGGACGCGCCAGCGAAGCGATCAGCGCCTGTGCATCGGCCGAACTCGACCCGGCCGCGCGCGCCTCAGGCTCCTGGGCGTTCGCCCAGCACGACAGGCTCAGGCCGAACAGGAGCGCCAGTGTCTTGCTGCCAGAAATCATAGAAGTTGAACCAGTTGTAGGGGGCGGCGTGGATGTAATGCTCGACGCGCTGCGCATAACGGGCGATGACCGCGTCCAGCGCCTGCGCACGGCCCGGGCGCGGGATCTCCACGCGGTCGGCGAAGGCTTCGAAGACCAGGCGATAGCGGTTGCCGCCCAGGTACAGGCCGAAGCACAGCACCACCGGCACGCGCAGCGTATGCGCCAGCAGCCAGGGGCTGATCGGGAACGGCGCGGGGCTGCCCAGCAGCTCGGCGCGGCGCAGCACTTCGTGTTCGCGGCCGCGGTCGGCCAGCATCGCCACCAGCGCGCCCTGGCCGCAGGCTTCGGCCATCTGCATGGCGACCGAGGTGCCGTCCTGCGACGCGTCGATGACCTTGTCGCCGATCTCCGGCGCCAGCGCTTCCAGCAGTTCGGTGAGCGCGGGCGTCTTCTGCTTGTCCAGCAGCACGCGCAGGTTCACCTCGGGACGGCGCGCGCTGATCGCGCGCAGCGCCTCGAAGCTGCCCTGGTGCGAGCCGAACAGCAGCACGCCCTGGCCTTCGTCCATGTAGCGGCTCAGCGCCTCCAGGCCTTCCACTTCGATGGCGAAGCCGCGCTCGCCGCGCGCCAGCAGGAAGACGCGGTCCAGCATGGTCGAGGCGAAGCAGTGGATGTGTTTCAGCACATGCCAGGCGGTGACGCGATGCGGCAGCACGCGCGCCAGGAAAGCCTGCGAGGCCTCGCGCTCCAGCTTGCGGCGCCAGTAGAAGTACAGCGTGATCGGATACAGGAACAGCCGCGCGAAACCGCGCCCGCCATGCAGGGCGATGCTGCGGATCAGCCACAGCGCGAAGCGCCCGCCGCCTTCGGGCCGGCTTTGCCAATGCTCGGTCATGCCGCCTCGCCTTCGATCGCGCCGCGCGCCAGCAGCAGCTCGCCGCGGCGCAGTTCGAAGCGCACGCGCGCGCCGCTTTCGCTCAGCAGCAGCTCGACCTCTTCGCCGGGCAGCAGCGGCGCCATGAATTTCGCTTCGGCGATGCGCGCCAGGCGCAGCCCGCGCCAGGCGCGCAACGCGTCCGCCACGGCTTGCAGCAGCACCACGCCGGGCACCAGCGGCTGGCCGGGGAAATGGCCCGGCAGCGACGGATGCGTGGGATCGATGCGCACGCAGGTGCGATAGGTCGGGCTCATGCAGCCACCGGCATGCGCGTACGCAAACGTGGGAACGATGCCGGGCGTGCGGGCATCGCCGGCATGGCTCAGGCGGCCGCGCGGTGCTTTTCGATGTGCTCGGCGAGCGAGCGCAGGCTGGCGAAGATGGCGCGGTTGTCCGGATTGTCCGAACGCAGCTGGAAGCCGTACTGCTTGGACACCGCCAGCGCGATCTCCAGCGCATCGATGGAATCCAGGCCCAGCTCGCCGCCGAACAACGGAGTGTCGGGGTCGATCTGCCCGGGCTGCAGGTCTTCCAGGTTGAGGCTCTCGACGATCAGGATCGCCAGTTCACGTTGTGCCGCGGTCTGCTCTGCCATGCTCGTTCCGTACTGCTCTGGACATGCCCTCCCCCCCGGCTGGCATGGGGCGGCAGTGTAACATGGCGGCCTTGTCGTCCCTGGTTACGGTGCATGGTTCCCGGTTCAGAAAGCATCCAGCCGGCCGCCCTGGAAAGGCGCGCCCCCCGCATCTCCTACCGCCACGAGGCCCTGGCCACGGTGCTGGCCGAAACCGGCACGCTGGCCGCGCTGGGCTTCGGCGCCGGCGCGCCGCTGCACGACGATCCGCGCTATCTGCCCGTGCCGCTCGAAGGCATGGAGGCGCCGACGCCGCTGGAGGTCTGGCAGGTCGACGGCGAAGTCGAACACGGCCGCGAAGGCGCGCTGCGCTGGTCCGCCGGCGCGGGCTGGCTGTTCGCCGCGGTGGACCTGGACGAACACGCGCATGGCGGCCCGCGCGCTACCGCCGAACTGGCCTACCGCTTGCTGCGCGAATTCCTCGCGCGCCGGCCGGAACAGCACGTGCAGCGCATCTGGAATTACCTCGGCGCGATCAACCAGGGCGACGGCGACGCCGAGCGCTACAAGCTGTTCTGCGAAGGCCGCGCGGCCGGCATGGGCGAGTTCTTCCGCGAAGGCTTTCCCGCCGCCACGGCGATTGGCCATCATGGAGCTGGCCATCATGGAGCGGGGCATCACGCCGGCGGGCAGCAGCTGCAGGTCTATCTGCTGGCCTGCGACCAGCCCGGCCAGCGCGTGGAGAATCCGCGCCAGGTCAGCGCCTGGCGCTACCCGCGCCAGTACGGCCGCACGCCGCCGAGCTTCGCCCGCGCCATGTCGCTGCCGGGCCAGGACGTGCTGGCGATTTCCGGCACCGCCGCGGTGGTCGGCCACAGTTCCGCGCACGAGGACGACCTCGATGCGCAGCTGGCCGAGACGCTGGCCAACCTGGAAACGCTGCTGGCGCACGCCGGCATGCCGGCGGGCTTCGACACGCATTCGCCGCTGAAGGCCTATGTGCGCCACGCGGCGGATGCGCCGCGCGTGCTCGGCTTCCTCGCCGCGCGCCTGCCCGGCGTACCGGTGCTGCTGCTGCACGGCGACGTCTGCCGCCGCGAACTGCTGGTGGAGATCGACGGCTGGCGCTACGCCTGATCAGGGCTTGCCGCAGCCGCCGTGCGCGTCCTTGAACGAGGCGAGCAGGAAATCCGCCACCGCTGCCGAGGAAGCCGGTGCGGCGATCGCCAGTTCGCGGAAGAACGGATCGCCGGTCTGGTCCAGCACCATCAGCGCGCGCACCGGCGGCGATTTCGGCAGGCGGTAGGCGAGGCGCGCGGTGCAGCGGTCCAGCCGCTGCAGTTGGTCCGGTTTCGGTTCGAGCACCGGTTCCGGCGTCGAGGTTTCCATCAGCGTGTCGAGCTGCTTGTGCGCGCCGGGGAACACGCCCTGCGCCGCTTCGTAGATGCAGCCCAGGCAGGCGGGAAACAGTTCCCAGCTCATCCATCCCGCTTCGGCGCCTTCCGGCGCGACGAAGCTGAAGACGGTATTGCCGTCGACGCCTACCGCCGTGCGCTGCGGTTTCCAGCCGCGCGGCACGGCGAGCCAGCCGGTGGCGTTGGCGTAGAACCAGTCGAGCTTGTCGCGCAGTTCCGGCGGGACGGCGACGGTGAGTGCGGGCAGTTCATTGTCCTGCACCGTTTCCCAGTCGCCTTCGCCGTCTTTGACTTCGATGCGCATGGCGCGGATGGCGTCGAGCGCGTGACCGGCGGCATCGCGCGGATGCGCCGGCGCCAGGCGATAGTCCTTGCCGGCGACGGAGAGGTAGTGCGAGGGCGGGCCGGTCAGTGCGCGGTGCGGCGCATCGCCGGCGGTGGCGACGACGGCCAGCGATGAAAGCAGCACAGCACAGAGGCGCAAGGGGAAGTTCATGCAAGACACTCCTTGTCTTTGGATCATTTTGGCGGAAAGAGCAACGCTCTGGGGCCGCTCACTCCATGTGGCGCTTCGCTACTGGATTCCGGCCTGCGCCGGAATGACGATCAAAAACCGTCATGCCGGCGCAGGCCGGCATCCAGTGAGGACAAAGCTCATTTTTTCTCGGGACGCTTCCACCCATGCAAGGTGGCCTGGCGTCCACGCGCCACGGTCAATTGCCCCGCCGGCGCATCGTGGGTAATGACCGAACCCGCACCGATCGTCGCGTTTTCACCCACCCGCACCGGCGCCACCAGCGCGCTGTTGGAGCCGATAAACGCGCCATCGTCGATGCGGGTGACGCTCTTGTTCACGCCGTCGTAGTTGCAGGTGATGGTGCCGGCGCCGATATTGACCTTCGCGCCGATCACCGCGTCGCCCAGATAGCTCAGGTGATTGGCCTTGCTGCCCTCGCCCAGCTTCGCCTTCTTGGTCTCGACGAAATTGCCCACGTGCACGCCGGCGGCCAGCTCGGTGCCGGGGCGCAGGCGCGCGAACGGGCCGATGGTGCAGGGGCCGTGGGTGACCACGCCTTCCAGGTCGCAGTGCGGCTGCACCACGGTGCCGGCGGCGAGCTGCACGTCCTTCAGGCGGCAGAACGCGCCGATGCGCACGTCCTCGCCCAGCTGCACGTCGCCTTCCAGGATCACGTCGATGTCGATGTCCACGTCGCGCTCCACCGTGACGCGGCCGCGGATATCGATGCGCGCCGGATCGGCGATGCGCACGCCTTCCAGCGCCAGCGCCTTGGCCGCGCGCTGGCGGTAGACCGCTTCGAGTTCGGTCAGCTGCCAGGGATTGTTGGCGCCGGCCGCTTCCATCTCGTCGTCGCATTCCACGCAGAAGGCCGGGCGGCTTTCCGCCGCGGCCATCGCGAAGATATCGGTGAGGTAGTACTCGCCCTGCGCGTTGTTGCGGTCGAGCTTCGCGGTCCAGCGCTTCAGTGCGGCGGCGTGCGCGGCGACGATGCCGGTGTTGATGCGGTCGATCGCGCGCTGCTCGTCGCTGGCGTCTTTTTCTTCCACGATGGCGCGCACGAAGCCGTTGCCGTCCAGCAGCACGCGGCCGTAGCCCTTCGGGTCGGCCACGCGGGTGGCGAGCACGGTGAGCGCTTCGTCGGTATCGATCAGGCGCTGCAGGGTGGACGGCCGGGTCAGCGGCACGTCGCCGTACAGCACCAGCACCGCGGCATCGTCCGGCACGTCGCGCAGGGCCTGGGCCACGGCGTGGCCGGTGCCCAGGCGCTCGGCCTGCAGCACCCAGCGCAGGTCAGGCTGGCCTTCGAAGGCGGCGAGCACCTGGTCGCCGCCGTGGCCGTAGACCACGTGGATCTGCTGCGCCGACAGCGCGCGCGCCGCGGCCAGCACGTGCGCCAGCAGCGGGCGGCCGGCAAGCGGCATCAGCACCTTGGCCTTCTTGGACTTCATGCGCTTGCCTTCGCCGGCGGCGAGGACAATGACGTGCAGGGGCATGTTCTTCATGTCGGTCCCTTGGAGCCTGGGTCAGCGAAGCAGGATAGCAGCCGCTCATTTCGCTCCATGACCGGGGGCTGACGCAGCGTCGCCAGCCGTGACGCGCGCCGCACCTCCGTGGCATTCGAAGTGAAAATCGTAGGCGAGGCTGAACGGACGCGCCTGGCTGTCGACGAGGTGGCTTTCGCCGTTGGCGTCGGCGGCCCAGCGTTCGACTTTCAAGGGCAGGAAAGACCATTGGCTGGCGGCCGCCTTCACCGCGGCGATATAGAGGCGGCGGTCGGCATCGGCGTTGGCTTCGTCGTCGATGCGCACGTCGTCGACCTTGCCCGTGGCGCTGACGATGAACAGTGCGCGCACTTCTTCCGGCGGCGGGCAGCTTGCCAGCAGCGAAGCCGGATACACGGGCGTGACGCGATGCTCCGGGGCGGCCCCGCTGGAGACTTCGCCCAGCGCCAGCTCGTAGCGCGCGGTGCCAGCGGGCACCACGGCATGCCAGGTGGCATCGCCCTGCGGCCGCGTGGCCGATGTTTGTGGCGGCACCTGGCCGCAGGCGGCAAGGCATGCCGCCAGACCCGATGACACGATGCGGAAACGCTTTGTCACGCGCGGCTCCCCCGGATGCATCGGCGCAACATGCCCAAACGAAAACGCCGGCACAAGGCCGGCGTTCCGCATATCTCTTTCCGCCGTGGCCGGCGCGGGAGATCAGTGCTTGAGGTTCTTGCGCAGGCGCTCCAGCGCCTGCAGCTGGGTCAGCGCCTGGGCCAGCTTGGCCTGCGCCTCGGCGATGTCCTCGGCGTCGGTGCGGTTGGCCAGGGCGTCCTCGGCTTCCTGCTTGGCGCGCTGCGCGGCCGCTTCGTCCAGGTCGGCGGCGCGCGCGGCCGTATCGGCCAGCACGGTCACCACCTGCGGCTGCACTTCGAGAATGCCGCCGGAGACCCAGAACTGCTGGCGCTCGCCGTTGGCCAGCACCACGTCGACGTGGCCGGGCTTGAGGCGGGTGATCAGCGGCGCGTGGCGGGGCGCGATGCCCAGCTCGCCCATTTCGCCGGTGGCGATCACCATCGTCGCCTCGCCGTGGAAGATCTCGGCCTCGGCGCTGACGATGTCGACTCGAAGGGTATGGCTCATTGGTTTTTGCTCGCTTCGCTCGCTAGGGAATAGGGAGTCGGGAATAGGGAATCGGGAGAAGCGCGCTCAGTTGCGAGGCTCTTACTGTTCCCTATTCCCTATTCTCTATTCCCTCACCATCAAGCCGCCTTCTTCGCGGCCATGTCCTCGGCCTTCTTGATGGCCTCGTCGATGCCGCCGACCATGTAGAACGCCTGCTCCGGGATGTGGTCGACTTCGCCGTCGACGATCATCTTGAAGCCGCGGATGGTTTCCTTCAGCGTCACGTACTTGCCCGGGGCGCCGGTGAACACTTCGGCCACGTGGAACGGCTGCGAGAAGAAGCGCTCGCACTTGCGGGCGCGGTACACCAGCTGCTTGTCTTCCTCGGACAGCTCGTCCATGCCGAGGATCGCGATGATGTCCTTCAGTTCCTTGTAGCGCTGCAGCGTGCCCTGCACGCGGCGGGCCACGTCGTAGTGCTCGGCGCCGACCACGTTCGGGTCGAGCTGGCGGCTGGTCGAGTCCAGCGGATCCACCGCCGGGTAGATGCCCAGCGAGGCGATCTGGCGGCTCAGCGTCACGGTGGAATCGAGGTGCGCGAAGGTGGTGGCCGGCGACGGGTCGGTCAGGTCGTCCGCGGGCACGTACACGGCCTGGATCGAGGTGATCGAACCGGTCTTGGTCGAGGTGATGCGTTCCTGCAGCACGCCCATTTCCTCGGCCAGCGTCGGCTGGTAGCCCACCGCGGACGGCATGCGGCCCAGCAGCGCGGACACTTCGGTACCGGCCAGCGTGTAGCGGTAGATATTGTCGACGAAGAACAGCACGTCGCGGCCCTTGCCGTGCTCGTCCTTCTGGTCGCGGAAGTACTCGGCCATGGTCAGGCCGGTCAGCGCCACGCGCAGGCGGTTGCCCGGCGGCTCGTTCATCTGGCCGTACACCATCGCCACCTTGGACTCGGGCAGGTTGTCGATCTTGACGACGCCCGCGTCCTGCATCTCGTGATAGAAGTCGTTGCCTTCGCGGGTACGCTCGCCCACGCCGGCGAACACCGACAGGCCCGAGTGCTGGGTCGCGATGTTGTTGATCAGCTCCAGCATGTTCACCGTCTTGCCCACGCCGGCGCCGCCGAACAGGCCGACCTTGCCGCCCTTGGCGAACGGGCACACCAGGTCGATCACCTTGATGCCGGTTTCCAGCAGCTCGTTGGCCAGCGCCTGGTCGTCGTACGACGGCGCTTCGCGGTGGATGACCCACTGGTCTTCGGCTTCGATCGGGCCGACTTCGTCGATCGGGTTGCCGAGCACGTCCATGATGCGGCCCAGGGTGGCCTTGCCGACCGGCACCTTGATGCCTTCGCCGGTGTTGCGCACGGCCAGGCCGCGCTTCAGGCCGTCCGGCGAACCCAGGGCGATGGTGCGCACCACGCCGTCGCCGAGCACCTGCTGGACTTCCAGCGTGATGTCGGTGCCGTCGATCTTCAGCGCGTCGTAAACCTGCGGCACCTGATCGCGCGCGAACTCGACGTCGATGACCGCGCCGATGATCTGTACAACTTTACCCTGGCTCATGGAAATGCTCCGGATGGATCTTTGAATGTCTGGTTTGACCGCGCCCGTTCTGGTCGCGTGGTTTTAGTGAAGAGTGCGGCCATGGATGGCCGCCCGTTTGATCTTAGCGATCATGGATGATCGCACTCATACAGCCGCGGCGCCGCCGACGATCTCGGAGATCTCTTGCGTGATCGCCGCCTGACGGGCCTTGTTGTAGACCAGCGTCAGCTCGCCGATGACCTTGCTCGCGTTGTCCGAGGCCGCCTTCATGGCGACCATGCGCGCGGCATGCTCGCTGGCCAGGTTCTCCAGCACGCCCTGGTAGACCACCGACTCGATGTAGCGGCCCAGCACGTACTCCAGCACCGTGGCGGCGTCCGGCTCGTAGATGTAGTCCCAGTCGTGCGACTGTTCGAGCTTGATGCCGGCATAGGCCGACTCGCCGGCCGACTGGTGCGCTTCCAGCTCCGCCGCCACCAGGGGCAGCGGCAGCAGCGCGTCCAGGGTCGGCTTCTGCGTCATGGTGTTGACGAAGTCGTTGTAGGCCAGGAACACGCGGTCCAGCTTGCCGGCCGTATAAGCGTCCAGCACCACCTTGATCACGCCCACCAGCTGCTCGAGCTTGGGCTTCTCGCCCAGGTGGGTGACGCTGCCGACCAGGTTCACGCCCTTGATGCGGCGGAAGAACTGCGTGGCCTTCTGGCCCACGGCCACCACGTCGACCTCGACGCCCTTGTCCTGCCACTCGCGGATGGCGGGCAGCAGGCGGCGGAACAGGTTGGAGTTCAGGCCGCCGCAGAGGCCGCGGTCGGTCGACACCACCACGTAGCCGACGCGCGCGACCTTCTCGCGCTGCACCAGGAACGGATGGCTGAAGTCGGTGCTGGCCTGGGCGACGTGCGCGATCACCTTGCGCATCTGGCGCGCATAGGGGCGCGAGGCCTTCATCAGATCCTGCGCCTTGCGGATCTTCGATGCCGAGACCATTTCGAGCGCGCGCGTCACCTTGCGCATGTTCTGCGTGCTCTTGATCTTGGATTTGATTTCGCGTCCGCCTGCCATGTTCTCGCTCGCTGCGCTTGCTCGGGGGAATCGGGAATGGTGAATCGGGAACAGGGATGCGAGCTCGCGCTCTTCGATTCCCTATTCCCTATTCCCGGTACTTCACCAGCTACCGGTCTTCTTGTACTCGTCCAGGCCGGACTTGAAGGTGGCTTCGATGTCGTTGTTCCAGTCGCCGGTGGCGACGATCTTCTTCATCAGCTCGGCGTGGTTCTGGTGGAAGAACGCATGCAGGCCCTTCTCGAACGGCAGCACCTTGTCGACCGCCAGGTCGTCCAGGTAGCCCTTCTCGGCGGCGTACACCGACAGCGCAAGCTCGGCGATCGACAGCGGCGCGTACTGCTTCTGCTTCATCAGCTCGGTGACGCGCTGGCCGCGGTCCAGCTGGGCGCGGGTGGCCGGGTCCAGGTCCGAGGCGAACTGCGCGAACGCAGCCAGCTCGCGGAACTGCGCCAGGGCCAGCTTCACGCCGCCGGACAGCTTCTTGACGATCTTGGTCTGCGCCGAACCGCCCACGCGCGACACCGAGATACCGGCGTTCACGGCCGGGCGGATGCCGGCGTTGAACAGGTCGGTCTCGAGGAAGATCTGGCCGTCGGTGATCGAGATCACGTTGGTCGGCACGAAGGCGGACACGTCGCCGGCCTGGGTCTCGATGATCGGCAGCGCGGTCAGCGAGCCGGTCTTGCCCTTCACTTCACCGTTGGTGAACTTCTCGACGTACTCCTCCGACACGCGCGCGGCGCGCTCGAGCAGACGGGAGTGGAGATAGAACACGTCGCCCGGATAGGCTTCGCGGCCCGGCGGACGCTTCAGCAGCAGCGAGATCTGGCGGTAGGCCACGGCCTGCTTGGACAGATCGTCATAGATGATCAGCGCGTCTTCGCCGCGGTCGCGGAAGTACTCGCCCATGGCGCAGCCGGCGTACGGCGCGATGTACTGCAGCGCGGCCGACTCGGAGGCCGACGCCACCACCACGATGGTGTTGGCCAGCGCGCCGTTCTCTTCGAGCTTGCGCACCACGTTGGCGATCGACGAACGCTTCTGGCCGATGGCGACGTAGATGCACTTAATGCCGGAATCTTTCTGGTTGATGATCGCGTCGATGGCCAGCGCGGTCTTGCCGGTCTGGCGGTCGCCGATGATCAGCTCGCGCTGGCCGCGGCCGATCGGGATCATGGAGTCCACCGACTTGTAGCCGGTCTGCACCGGCTGGTCGACCGACTTGCGCCAGATCACGCCCGGCGCGACCTTCTCGATCGGCGAGCTGAGCTTGGCGTTGAGCGGGCCCTTGCCGTCGATCGGCGCGCCCAGCGAGTCGACCACGCGGCCGAGCAGCTCCGGGCCGACCGGCACTTCGAGGATGCGGCCGGTGGTCTTGGCGGTGTCGCCTTCGCGCAGGTGCTGGTATTCGCCCAGCACCACCGCGCCGACCGAGTCGCGCTCGAGGTTCAGCGCCAGGGCGAAGGCATTGCCCGGCAGCTCGATCATTTCGCCCTGCATCACGTCGGCCAGGCCGTGGATGCGCACGATGCCGTCGGACACGCTGATGATCGTGCCCTCGTTGCGGGCTTCCGCGCCGAGCTTGAACTGCTCGATGCGGGTCTTGATCAGCTCGCTGATCTCGGACGGGTTCAAGGTGGTGCTGGACATGGTGGTTATCCTGGGATTTTTTTGAATTCGCTAGTCGAGATCCGGTCCGTTCCGCGCAGGCGCGGGCCGGCCGGGCTGGCTCTGCGCGTACTCAGGCCGTCAGCGCGCCGGAAAGGCGCGCCAGGCGGCCGCGTACGGAGCCGTCGATCACTTCGCTGCCGGTATCGATCACCACGCCGCCGAGCAGCGAGGCGTCGACCTGGGTTTCCAGTTCGATGTCGCGCTTGAAGCGGCGCTTGAGCGAGGCTTTCAGCTGCTCGGCCTGCGCGGCGTCCAGCGCCATCGCGCTGGTCACCTTGACCAGCAGCTGCGACTCGGCCTCGCGCTTGTACTGCTCGAACAGGTCGGCCACTTCCGGCAGCAGCGCCATGCGGCGATGCTCGGCCAGTTCGGCCAGGAAGCCGGCGAACGGGGCCTGCGCGTCCATGCCCTGCGGCAGGTGCAGCGCGACGAGCTGCTCGGGCAGCACGCGCGGGTCGTTGCCGAGCGCGGCCACGCGGGCGTCCTTCGCCACCGCGGCGGCGAAGGCCAGCGCCTGCGACCACGCGGGCAGCGCACCGGACGCGCGCGCCAGCTCGAAAGCGGCGCGGGCATACGGGCGGGCGAGAGTGATTGCCTGGGCCATGGCTCAGATCTCGGCGACGAGCTGGTCGAGCAGGGCCTTGTGGGCCGAGGCGTCGACTTCGCGCTGCACGATCTTCTCCGCGCCCTGCACGGCAAGACGGCCGACCCAGCCGCGCAGTTCCTCGCGGGCGCGCTGCTGCATGCTGGCGATCTCTTCGCCGGCCTGAGCCTTCAGGCGCGCCGTCTCGGCGACAGCGTCCTCGCGGGCCTTGTCGACGATCTGGTTGGCCTGCTGCTGGGCGCGCTCGATGATCTCGGCGGCCTGCTGGCGGGCCTGCTTGATCTCCGTGGCGACCTTGGCGTCGGCGTCCTTCAGCTCGGCGCGCGCCTTCTCGGCGGCGGCCAGGCCTTCGGCGACCTTCTTCTGACGCTCTTCGATCGCGGCATTGAGCTGCGGCCAGATGAACTTGGTGGTGAACCAGACCAGGATGGCGAACGACACCATCTGGCCCAGGAAAGTCAGATTGATATTCATGAGCTTTCCAAATAACTCCGGTAACGCGTTAAACCGCCGATCGCCGCAGCGGCGGGCCGCTGCGACGACTCATGTCGCGCTGATCAGTGGCCGGCGGCCTGCTGGACAGCCGAGAGCAGCGGGTTGGAGAACGCGAACAGCAGCGCCACGGCCAGACCGATGATGAACGCCGCGTCGATCAGACCGGCGAGCAGGAACATGCGGCCCTGCAGCAGCGGAACCAGTTCCGGCTGGCGAGCGGCGGACTCGAGGAACTTGGAACCCATGATGGCGATGCCCAAGCAAGCGCCCAGAGCGCCGAGGCCAATGATGATGCCGATGGCGATGGCGGTCAGGCCCTGCACATGGGTAAGAAGTTCGGCGACGTTCATGGAATTCTCCTGTGAATCTTTCTATAGATTGATAAAGACGAAGCGGTTTAAAGCGGGACCGGTTGAAACAAAAACGTCAGTGATGCTCACGCGCCGTGGCGATGTACACGATCGTCAGCATCATGAAGATGAACGCCTGCAGCAGGATGATCAGGATATGGAAGATCGCCCATGCGGTGTTGAACACCACGCCCGGCAGGAAGCTGATCCAGCCAGCGAACAGGCCCGCGATCAGCATGAACACAAGCTCGCCGCCGTACATGTTGCCGAAGAGTCGCATCGCGAGCGACACCGGCTTAGACAGGTATTCGACGACGTTGAGCAAGAAGTTGAACGGCACCAGGATGGCGACGACTACCGGGTTGTGCGCATGGAACGGCGCAGTCATCAGCTCCTTGCCGAAGCCCAGCCCCCCCTTCGCCTTGATGCCATGGCCCAGCACGATGAAGAACACGACCAGGGCCAGGCCCACGGTGGTGTTGATGTCGGCGGTCGGCACCCAGCGGAAGAAGGTGTGGTGCGCGGCCTCGGCGCCGGCGGCGGTGGTCACGGCGAAGCCCGGTGCGTCCAGCGGCAGCAGGTCCATCGCGTTGAGGAAGGTCACCCACATGAAGATCGACAGCGCCAGCGGGGTCACCGTGCGGCGGTCGCCGTGGAAGGTGTCCTTCACCTGGGTGTCGACGAATTCGACGATCAGCTCGACGAAGGCCTGGCCCTTGGACGGCACGCCCGAGGTGGCCTTGCGCGCCTTCAGCCAGAACCACAGGCAGAACAGCGCGCCGAGCAGGAAGGCCACCACGATCGAGTCGAGATGGAGCTTCATGAAAGCACCGTCACCCAGGCTCACCACGTTGTGGTGCAGGTGATGCTGGATGTATTCGGTTAAACCGCCCTGAGGCTCGCTTGCCATGTCTCAGCCCTTGAATCGGAACGCCAGCAGATTTATTGCGTACGCAGCCACCAGCCCCGTGATAGCGGCCAGTGGCGGCAGTCTGTATTGACCCAGGATCACGATCAGCCCTCCAGCGATCGCGATCCATTTCAGAACCATGCCTGAAACCATCCGGCCCATGGTCATGCCGCCCCCGCCCAGTCCTGCGAAGGTACGCGACGCCAGCAGCGCGGTACCCAGCGCCACCAGTGCGGCGCCCGCAGCGGCCGCGATCGCATCGCGGTACCCCTGCGTCAGGAAAGCGAGGCCCACGATCGCCGCCGTGGCGAGCTGCAGCATCACGATGCGCAGCGCGAGACGACGTCCGGAGGCAAGACTGTTGAGCACGTGAGGTCCCCGCGCGGCTTCGCACTAGGCGGCACCGATCCAGCTGCGGGCCACGGTCCAATCTTAAAAAGTATATCAGCGGGGCATTTAGACGGACAAGCCGCGTTCCTGCGTTATGCCGCACTTTCGTGCCCGATCGCCTACTTTGCCGACCGGCGCGTGTGCACGGTGTCCATGCCGCGGGCAAGAAAAAGGCCGGACTGGAGAACCAGTCCGGCCTTGGGGGACGTCGCCGAGGGAGGGAGCGACGTTTTGAAGCGGATTACTTCGCGGCGGCGGCGGCCTTCTTCACCGCGGCGACCGGGGCCGACACGGCGTCGTTGGCGGCCTGCTGCTGTTCCTGCACCAGGGCGGACAGCGACTCGGCGGTCTTCTGCGTGACGGCGATGATTTCCTGGGTCACGGCGACGGCGCGCTCGGCGTTCTCGCGGCTCAGCGCGCTGCCCTTTTCCCACAGGGTGCGCAGGCCTTCGATGTCGCGGGTTTCGAGCGCATCGGCGATGTAGTCGGAGGTCACCTGGGACTGCTTCTCGAGCGCCTGGAACTGCAGCTCGGCAATCTTCTCCAGAGCCTTGAAAGCCACCGACTGGGCCTTGAAGGCGTTGTCGGTCAGCTGCTTGGCGTAGGCGAACACCTGGGCATTCAGTTGCTGGGTCATGGCTTTGCTCCCTCGAAGGGAATGGGGGTAGTGGGACAAAGCCTAACAAGGATTTTTGTGCAGCGCAATATATTTTTTGTGAAGACGCGCTTTGTCACATTAAATTATTTTAAGAACAATCAACTATGACAAATCCATGAAATGCCGCGTCGCGTCAAAAACTGGCGCGGCTGCAGCTGGCGCCCGAGGTGCAGGTCTCGTGCACCACCACCTTGTCCAGCCCCGGCAGGCGCGGTTCCAGGCGGCGGAAGATCCAGCGCGCGAGGTTCTCGCTGGTGGGGTTTTCCAGCCCCTCGATGTCGTTGAGGTAGTGGTGGTCCAGCTGTTCGTACAGCGGCGCGAAGGCCGCCTTGACGTCGGCGAAGTCCATCACCCAGCCCAGCTGGGGATCCGGCTGGCCCTCCACATGGATTTCCACGCGGAAGGAATGGCCGTGCAGGCGCGCGCACTTATGCCCCGGCGGCACATGGGGCAGGCGGTGGGCGGCTTCGAGATGGAAGAGCTTGAAGATATGCATTGCGCCATTCTAGCGCCCACCCCGCCATGGCGCCTTGCGCGCACTGGGGAACGCCCCAGGTCCGGCGCCCGCCGCGCCGGCGCGATACTCGGCCGGCCAAGGCCCGAGCCCTTCCCATGCGCCTTCTCGCCACCTTGCTGCTGAGCCTGACTGCCATGACCGCCACCGCCTCTTCCATCGGCACGCCCGACGCCGGCAGCCCCGAACGCAAAGCCATCCTCGACGCGGCCCGCGCGCCGCTGGAACGGCGCCTGCACCAACCGGTGCAGTTCGCGGTCGATCGGCTTCGCGTCGCGGGCGACTGGGCTTTCCTGCACGCGCATATGCAAGGCGCGGGCGGCACGCCGGTGGATTTCACCGGCACCGAGTTCGCCGGAGCGGCCAGCCATGGCGCGATGTCGCGCGCCTATGCCGCGCTGCTGGAACGCAAGGCCGGCCACTGGACCATCAAGGCCGAAGCGATCGGCCCGACCGATCCGGCCTGGACCGCCTGGGCGCAGACCTATGGCGCGCCGACAACGCTGTTCGTCGACTGAGCAAGGCTTGAAAGCACCGTCGTTCCGGCCTTGCACCGGGCACGCCTTCGATCGCCGCAAGCTCACCGACAGCCAGGCCAAGGTCTGCGCGGAAGATTCACAACATCCCCGATATAAGCCGCAGCGGCTCGACATGGCGCCAGGAAAGACCGCCACGCCAAGCGACACGCAGGGCTGGCGCAAGACGCCTTTCGAAGCCTGAGCAACACACACACTAACCAGGAGGGTTTATGCGTCGTGTGACATTTCTTACCAAAGCTGCCTGTATCGGTTTGATCCTGCTCGGCTACGGTTCGGTGGCCGACGCCGCACTCGTGACCACCACGCGCTCGGCCAGCAGCAGCGCTACCGCCGGCGACCTGACGATCTCGTGCCAGGCCGATGAAGTCGTCAGCGGCGGCGGCTACAAGTTCATCGCCGACACCGCCAACGTGCTCTACAACGCGCCCATCGGCGGCACCCAGCAGGGCTGGACGATCCGCTACACCGGCACGCCCACGCAAAGCACGCTTTCGTTCCTCGCCGTGGTGTGGGCGGTGTGCATGAAGCAGCAGTAAGTCATTCGCGAACGGCATCGCTTGGAAGAGGCCCCGGCACGGGGCCTCTTCTTTTCGCGCGGGCTATCGGGCACTGCAAAAGACGAAGGGCGCCCCGCAGGCCGCCCTTCGCCCTCCCCCGCCTGGCCGCAGGCTCAAGGGGGCGTGAGGTACCACGCGCCGCCGTAGGGGTGGCCGTAGCCCACCTGCTGCGTGCCGTTGCGATTGGTGTTGTTCGAACCGATCAGCTGGATGTTGCCGCCGCTGTTGCTGGCCACCAGCTCGACGTGGCCGCCGTTGTTGAGGATGCACACGTCGCCCGGCTTCGCATGGGCCGCATCGACCACTTTCCAGCCGCGGTCCTTCAAGATCCGCCCGATCGAACCCGGCGCGCCCGGACCGGTGCGGCTGGAACCCGACACCAGGTCGGTGTGCCGGTCGAGCACGCCCGCCTTCTGCAGCACCGCGGAGACGAAATTCGCGCAGCACTCGTCGGGCGACACGCCGGGATTCATCGGCAAGGCGCCGCTGCGTTCCAGCTCCGACGCATTGCGCCCGAGAAACTGCCTGGCGATGTCCACCACCTTGCTGCCGCTCGCACCGCTGCCGCCATGCACGCCACCGGTGCCCTGCGTACCGCCGGTGCCTTGCGTGCCGCCCGCGCCGGGGATATGCACCACCTGCCCCGGATAGATGCGATTGGGATTGGCGATCTGCGGATTCGCGCGCTCCAGCGCCGCCAGCGATACGCCGTTGCGCGAGGCGATGCTCGACATGCTGTCGCCCGAACGCACGGTGTAGTCGTGGCTGGCCGGCGCGCTGCTCGCGCTGCCGCCGCCGGGCAGATGGATCACCTGGCCCGGATAGATGCGGTTCGGATTGGCGATCTGCGGATTCGCCGCGAGCAGCGCGGAAAGCGACACGCCATGGCGCGCGGCAATACCCGACAGGGTGTCGCCCGGCTTCACCGTATAGCTGCCACCCGATGCCGCACTGCCGCCGCCACCCGGCAGATGGATGACCTGCCCGGGATAGATATGGTTGAAATCGCGAATCTGCGGATTGGCCGCTTCCAGCGCTTTCAGCGACACACCCTGGCGCGCGGCGATGGCCGACAGCGTATCGCCCGACTGCACCGTGTAATCGTGCGAACCGCCCGGCGGCGCAGGAGGCGACGGCGGTGCCGGCGGATTACCGCCATTCGGCGCATCGCTGCCGAACAACGCGGCCTCCTTCGCGCGCCGGTTCACCAGTCCCTGCAGGACATGGCCGCCGGCATGCACGTACTCGCCGAACATTGCCTGCGCGCCCTTGTAGTCGCCGGCATTGAGCTTGGCCAGCAGCCCCGGATAACCGTTCGCGCCGAGGTTGTAGGTAAGGCTTACCAAGGCATCGAACTGGTTCTGCGTGATCGGCACATGCACATTGCGCCGCACCGCATCCTGCGCCCAGGCCAGGTCTTCCTTGAGGTATTGCTCGGCCTGCGCGCGGGTGATGGTCTGCCCCGGCTGCACGCCCTTGGTGTGGCCGTAGCCGATGGTCCACGGCGCGCCGCCGGTGCCGGGGTCGGGATACGCCGTGGCGCTGTAGCCCTCGAAGCCCTCGATCATCTGCACGCCGTTCTGGCTGATGCTGAAACCCGAGGCCGGCCCCGCCTTGCCCGCCGCCGCTTGCGCGCCGCCGGTGGGCGCGGCAGGCGCGGCGCCGCCATCGTTCGCATGGGCGGGAAGATGGATCACGTCGCCGGGATAGATGCGATCGGGGTTGGCGATCTGCGGATTGGCCGCCTCCAGCGCCGCCAGCGACACGCCGAAGCGTTGCGCGATCGCCGACAGCGAATCGCCATGCCGCACGGAATACGTATTCGACGACTCGTCGCTCGCGGCGAAGGCTGGCGAGGAACGCACGGCGCTGACTGCGGTCATGGAAGGCCTCTCTGCTCGGATGCATGCGGCCCACCTGGCCGGCCGCCGAATTGCAGCATCGTGACAACGAGCTCTCCCATTGGGACTTTCCCCAGCTAGGTGCAACCCTAGATGGACGTCCAGACCATCTAGGGAAAACCCCAGCTAGGGAGCGCCCTACTGATCGGCGCTCGAGCCGCGGGGCTATCGTCCGGGCGTCACCATGGGAGGTGGAGCGATGTACCTGGAACTGCAGTCCCAACGCAGCGGCGCGGCGCTGCCGGTAGATCGCTACGGCGCTTCGGCGCAAGCCGCAGCCAGCGGCGCCGCGCATCCCGACGCGCACGTCTCGCAGCCGCAGCTGGCGTTCAATCCGCAACTGGCGAAGCTCACCGGCTCGATGTTCGGCGCTTCCGGCGCCGGCGCGCCGGACTTCGACGCGCAAGTGCGCGGCACCGACCCGAAGGCGATCGATCTGCAGCTCATGCGCATCGCACAGGACGTCTACGATCCGCACAGCCAGGGCGTCGATGGCTGGACGCGCCTTACCGCGGACCAACTCGCCCAGGCCGGCATCGACCCCGCCTCGCTGGAAGACCCGAGCACCGGCTTCCGCGCCGCCATCTACCAGGACAAGAACGGCGACCGCGTGCTGGCTTTCGCCGGCTCCAACGACATCAAGGACTGGCTCAACAATGCCGAGCAGGGCTTAGGTGTCCCGGCCGCGCAGTACCACCAGGCGGTGGCCCTGGCCACGGAAGCCAAGGCGGCGTTCGGCGACAGCCTGGCCATCACCGGCCACTCGCTGGGCGGCGGCCTCGCCTCGATCGCCTCGCTGGCGACGGATTCGGCCGGCGTCACCTTCAATGCCGCGGGCCTCAACGACGAGACGATCCGCCGGCTGATTCCCGACGGCGATCCCGCGGCGCTGAAGCAGCAGGCCGGGAACGGCTTGATCCGGCGCTACGCGGTGGACGGCGAGATCCTCACCACCGTGCAGGAACACTCGCCCCTGCCCGATGCGGTCGGCCACAAGATCGCGCTGCACGATCCCGATCCGGTCGCCAAGCCGGACATCCACTGGTACGACTGGCTCGACGGCAAGGCGGAAGTGCTGGAAGCGAAGTACGCCGTCGACGTGGCCAAGCATTCCGTCGACCTGCATCTGGATGACGCCGTGCTCGCCGCGCTGCAGAAAGACCATCCCTGGCAGCCCTGAGCCGCCCCACCATGAAACCGTGACGCCGCCTCTGCTGTACTCGGGCGGCTTTCGGCGCTGGGCCGACATGGGAGAACCCGGCATGATGCACATCCTTCGCCCCAGGCGTATTGCCTGGTGTCTGCTGGCAGGCCTTGCGCTCGCCGGCGCCGCCGCGGAAACCCAGGCCATGAGCGACACGGATGCAAGCAAGGTGTTCACGGATACGCGCGTGGTGGCGCTGGTCGATGCCGCCGCGCAAGGCGACGAAGCACGCGTGCGCGCCTTGCGCGAGCAAGGCGCCGACCTCAACGCGCAGGGCGACCGCGGCGTAACACCGCTGGAATGGGCGCTGCTGCACAAGGACCGCCGCGCCATGGAAACCCTGCTGCGCGCCGGCGCCGATCCGGCGCGCCCCGGCGTGGGCGGCGCCACGGTGCTGCACCTGGCGGCGATGGCGAACGACTCCAGCTATCTGCGCCTGCTGCTCGACCATGGCGCCGACCCGAACGCGCCGCACGGCGTGACGCAGGCGCCGCCGCTGGACGCCGCGCTGATGAACCCCGGCGAAGATGCCTTCGACCTGCTGCTCGCCCATCACGCCGATCCCAACCGCGCCGACCGCCTGGGCAATACGCCGCTGCACGTCGCGGCCAAGGTGCATCGCACGCATTGCGTGCTGCGCCTGCTGGAGGCCGGGGCGGATGCGACGCGGCGCAATCAGCAGGGGGCGACGTTCCAGACGTACTTCAACATTCTTCCTGCGGGTGGCTTGAACGCCACGGCACGCGCGCAGCACGAGCAGGTGCATCAGTGGCTGCGGTTGCACAATGTTGCGGTGGAGCAGGGCGTGCAATAAACGCTCGTCATCCCGGCGCAGGCCGGGATCCAGTAGCGTCGCCGCTCGATTGTCGCGAAAGGCTCAAAAGCTGAGTCCTTGAACTCCTCGCCTGCACATGGCTTATCGCCACTGGATCCCGGCCTGCGCCGGGATGACGCCAGTTGAGGTGTTGCGCGGAAGTTGAGCTGGTATGCGGACGGTGGTGCGCTACTGCGCTTCCGGCGCACTGCCCCACAGATAGCGCGGCGGCAGCCGCCCACGGAACTCCGCCCAATCCACCGCCTTCGGATAACGCCCGCGCCCCGCCTCGCGCAACGGCATGCGCGGCCCGCGGCGCGGACGGCAGCGGGCGCTGAGCTTGCGGCGGCGGCGCAGCGCGGCTTCGGCGGCGCGGCGGCGGCGGTCCTGCTCGCGGCGGTCGCGGTTTTCCTGCGTTTCCTCGGCGTCGGCGGCGCGCCGTTCGCGCGCGGATTTCACCTCTGCCTCGCCCGGACGGCGGCCAGCGGCTGCGCGTTCCTCTTCGCCTACCGCGCCGACGCGCCGCATGCGGTCCTGCACCAGGGTGAACTGCAGGCTGCGGCCGGCGCCCAGGTCGATATTGCGGCCGGCGCGCATCGCCGCGGCCTGCGCGGCCACGGCCTGCGGGTCGATAAAACCGGGCGCCTGCACGTTCGCCGCGCCGGCGCTGCCGGCGGCGGCCTGGCCGAGCTGGGCCATCAGCAGGGCCATGATCTGCAGCTTCGCTTCGTTGCCGTCCACCGCCGCGGCGGCCACGCTCCAGCCGGCCGGCGGCATGCCCTGCGGCACCGCCTGCCAGGCCATCGGCGTGCTCACCAGCGCCGGCCGGGTGCCGTCCAGCCAGGGCATCGGCGGAGGCGGCGGCACGGAGTCGTTGCCGTGCTGGTTGTTCAGCGCCGCCTGCGCCATCGCGCCGGCAGCCTGGGCGAAGCTCAGCACGACGCCGTCGGCGCGCGCGGCGCCCAGCGCGGTGGCGGGTACGCCCGTCGCGGTGGCGCCACTGCGGTCCGCGCCCTGCACGTAGTTCACCGGCGCACTGCCGGGCACGGTGCCGCCGGGCCAGCCGGCGAGCTGGTTGCGCGAGGCCTGCGCGGCCAGGTCGGCGCTGTTCATGGCGCCGGCGGAAATCAGGGGAATCGCCTGCAGGCCGCCGCTGGTCGACAAGGTCACGCCCAGCTGGATGCCGTCGATGCGCGCGCTGCCGCGCAAGGCATCGGCCAGCTCCGGCAGCAGGGGCAGTTCGTGGCCGGATGGATTGTCGACATTGCCGTTGCCGCGATTGCCCCAGTTGCCATTCAGATCGCCCAGGCTCGACACCGGCAGCTGCACGGTCAGCCCTGACGACAGCGGCGTGTTCGCGCTCATGCCGGGATTGACCTGCAGCAGGCTGTCCAGCGGCAGGCCGAGCTTGTCGGCGATGGTGCTTACCGTGTCGCCCGGCGACATCGGGAAGCTCAGCTGCACGTGGCCGTTGCCCTGCGCATCGTGGCCGCCGCGGTCGCCGCCCAACAGCCGCAGCACCGGATCGTTCGGAAGGTGGATGCCCATCGCCCCTCTCCTCAGCTCAGCAGGGACGGAGCGATCTCCAGCTCGCCCAGCCGGCTGCTGGCGAACCGCTCGATCAGCTGCGGCGCGCCGTCCAGCAGCTGCCGGTAGGCATCCGGCGAATGCGTGTCGGCGCGCAGCTTCCAGCCCTTGTCGGTACGGCTCAGCCACAGCTCGGTGCCGGGCAGCACGCCGTCCTTCAAGGTGATCATGATTTCGCGCGACTGCGCGGAGCTGCGCGCATCGGGCACCAGCAGCCGCTTGACGTGGCGCTCGATCAGCTCGGCCAGCGCGGGCGCCAGCGCCGCCTGCGCGGCGGGCGCCGGCTGTTCCGCGCCGTGCAGCACGATCTGCTGCGCCTGCTGCCAGGCCTGCGCGCCGGCGCTGGCCTGGGCCTGGCCGTCCGGCTGGCCGCCGCCCGAAGACGTATCGCTGCCGCTGTCGCGCTCGCCGTCGCGCGGCGGCAGTGCGGTGGCCCTGCCGGCGGAAGCGTCGAGCTGGCGCTGCAGCAGTTCGCGCAATGCCTTTTCCTGTTCGCTGGCACCTGGGCCGCGCGGGCCGGTGGCGGCCTCGCCGCTGTCCTGCGCGTCCTGGCCCTTGCCGTCCATCAGCTTGCGGAAGCGCTGGATGTCCTCGCGTCCGCGCGCGGGTTCGTCCTTGGCGCGCTGCGTATGCCCGTGCGTATGCGGCGCGGGCGGCGTGGTGTGGGTGGCGGTGGTGGCATCGTTGCGCATAGGGACCTCAGTTCGTCGGTGCGCGGCGCAGGAACAGTTCTTCCAGGTTCTGTTCCTCGCTCCATTCGATGCGGCCGCGCATCTCGCGCAGCCAGCCTTGTTTCATTTCGTCCACGGCGTCGAGCTTGCCGCGCGCCTGCCGCCACGCGGCGGCGGCGCGGTCCAGCGCGTCCTGGGTCTGCGCGCAGGCGATCTCGCGCTCGTCCAGCTCCGCGCGGCGCAGCAGGATCTGGTGATCGAGCAGGGCCAGGTGCCGCTCGTAGCGGTCGATCGCCAGCGCGGTGGGCGCGCCGTTGGCGAACATGCCGGTCCAGGCGCGGTCGGCGAAATCCTGGCGCGCGAACGTGGCCTGCTGCAGGCGCTCGTCGGCCGCATGGCGTTCCTCGTCGGCCAGGCGGTGGCGTTCGCGGCACTGCTTCAGTTCCGACTCCAGCGCATGCAGGCGGATGCCGCGCACCGTGCGCAGCGGTTCCAGCGGGAAAGGACCGGCGCTCATGTGCACACTCCCGTCAGGCGCGAGCGCGTGCCGGCGAAGTCGGCCGCCTCGTGCGTGCCCTGGCGCAACAGTTGGTTGATGGCGTCGATGCGCGCGATCGCCGTGTCGGCGTCGGCGTCGCCGCCGGGTTTGTACTCGCCCAGCTGCAACAGCATTTCGATGTCGCGGTATTTGGCGAGGTAGCGGCGCAGCAGCGAGGCGGCGCGCTGGTGCGCGTTGCCGGTCACGCGCGGCATCAGGCGGCTGGCGCTGGCCAGCACGTCGATCGCCGGGTAGTGCCCGGCCTGCGCCAACCGGCGCGAAAGATAGATATGGCCGTCCAGGATCGAACGCACTTCCTCGGCGATCGGATCGCTGCCGTCCTCGTCTTCCATCAGCACCGTATAGAACGCGGTGATGGCGCCCTTGTCGTTGGTGCCGGCGCGCTCGAACAGGCGCGGCAGCGCGGAGAACACCGACGGCGTGAAGCCGCGCCGCGACGGCGGCTCGCCCATCGCCAGGCCGACGTCGCGCAGCGCGCGGGCGAAGCGGGTGATCGAGTCCATCATCAGCAGCACGTTCATGCCGCGGTCGCGGAAGTATTCGGCGATGGCCGTGCCCAGCCAGGCCACGCGGCTGCGCTCCAGCGCTGGCCGGTCGGAAGTGGCGACCACCACCACGCTGCGCTTGAGGCCTTCCTCGCCCAGGCTGTCGTGCAGGAACTCGCCCACTTCGCGGCCGCGTTCGCCGACCAGCACGATCACGTTGACGTCGGCCTGCGCGTTGCGCGCCAGCATGCCGAGCAAGGTGCTCTTGCCGCCGCCGGCCACAGCGAAGATGCCGGTGCGCTGGCCGCGGCCGATGGTGAGCGCGGCGTCGATCGCGCGCACGCCGGTGGGCATGGCCTGGTCGATCACCTGGCGGCTGAGCGGATTGGGCGACGCCGCATACAAAGGCACGCGTTCCACATGCTCCAGCGCGCCCAGGCCATCCAGCGGATCGCCGTGCGCGTCGATCACGCGGCCGAGCAGGCTCATGCCGGCCGGCGCGGTGGCCTGCTTGCCGGTGGCGGTCACGGTGGTGGCGGTGGAGATGCCTTCCAGCGGACCCAGCGGGGTGAGCAGGGTCTGGTGCTGCGACACGCCGACCACTTCGGCCGGCAGGCAGAAATCGTTGTCCGGCTGCTCCAGCAGGCACAGCTCGCCGATCGCCGCGCGCACGCCGGTGGCGCGCACCAGGGTGCCGTAGGCCTCGGCCACGCGGCCCACGCGCTGCAGCGTGTCGCGCCGGCTCAGCGCGCGCAGCAGCGGGTCGTCGCTGGGTGCGGCGAAGGTCTCCGGCAGCGGCGCGTCGGGCTGCGGCAGGCTCATGGCACGCCGGCCCCGCTGTGCTCGGCGGCGGCCAGGATCACGCGCGCCTGTTCCAGCTGTTCGTTGAAGCCGGCGCGCACCATGCCGCCGGCGGATTCGATGATGCAGTCGAAGCGGTCCAGTTCCGGGTCGCCAATGATTTCGGTGTCCGGCGCCGCCGCCGCGCCCAGCGCGGCCACTTCGGCCCGGGCCTGCTCGGCCACGTCCGGATGCACGCGCACCAGCAGGTGCGGCTCGAACACCAGCTTCTGCATGGCCTCGGCCACCAGCGAGGCGACCAGGCGCTCGGCGCCGATCGCCGGCGCGATATGCCGCACCACCGCGATGGCGATCTCGCTGGCGCGCCGGCGCAATTCCACCGTGGCGGCGGCGCGTGCCACCACCAGCGCCTCCAGCGCACGCGCGCAATCGCGCAGGCCACGCTCGCGGCCTTCGACCAGGCCTTCGAACTTGGCCTGGCCGCGGATCTGCTCCACTTCCTGCTGCGCCTGGCGCAGGATCGCGTTGGCCTCGTCCAGGATGCGCTGGGCTTCCTGCAGCGGCGCCCAAGCGGCGGCCGGAATCACGCCGCCATCCAGATACAGCTGGAAGCGCTCGCGGTCGACGAACATGGCCTGAGCGTTCATAGGGCGGGCTCCTCCGCGACAGGTTCCACCGGCACGGGAGCTAGCAGGGCCGGCACGGTGGACGCCGGCAGCCAGGCTTCCTTCGCGCAGGGCAGCGCCGGCGCGGTGGCATAGGCCAGCGCCAGGCGCTCGGCCAGCCGCGGATCGTGGCGGCCGGCATGGCCCAGGAATTCGATCTTGCCGCGCTCGTAGGCGGCCTCGCGCAGAGCGCCGGCATCGCGCTCGCAACGCTGGATCAGTGCGCGGCCCATGTTGCGCACGGCTTCGGGCGCGGGGCCGCGCCAGGGGTCGGCACCCTGCGCGCGGCGCCAATGTTCGAGTCCCAGCGCTTCGCGCAGGAACAGCACTTCGCTGCGCTCCACCGTGACGCGCACCGCCGGACCGAGCGCGATCGCGCCGAGTACGCGGGTGAACGCATCGAGCTCCGCCTGCGGCCAGTGCAGCCAGGGTTCTTCTTCCACCCACATCGCCCAGCGCTCCTGGTCGGGCGCGAACACGCGCGGCTGCATGCGCAGTGCCGCACGTGCGAGCTGGCGCCGGCCGAGCGCGGACATCCGCGCACGTTCCAGCAGCGGCACCGGCAGCGCCGCGCAGCGCGCCGGATGCAGGCCGTCGAGCGCGGCCCGCGCGTGCTGGCGACGCATGGCGCGCTCAGCGCTCACCCGGCGCCTCGCGCCGCATCACGCCGCGCGACGGGTGGCCCATCAGCGCGCCGCGGTTGCGCCACAGCAGCAGGCCGGCCAGCAGCACCGCAAGCGCCGCCAGGCCGATCAGCAAAATCGACGCGACGTCGCCGCGCATCACGCCCGACCGCGCCGGCTGCACCGGCACTTCGCTGGGCGTGCGCTGGAAGAACTGCACGGTGACGCGGCTGGGATCGGTCAGCCCTTCGGTGCCGGTCATCACCGCCGCCTTGATGTCCGGCGCACGGCTTTCGATGCCGGCATTGGGGCGGGCGATGATCACCACCGAGGCGGAGCCGCTCGGCGGCTTGTCGTCGATCGGGCTCTTGTCGGGAATCGACAGGTAGACGTACGCGTCGACCACGCCGTCGAACTGCCGCAGCGTATTGCCCAGCTGCTGTTCGCGCGCGTAGATGAAGCGCTGCTTGTCCTCCAGCGGCGAGGAGACGAAGCCGTCCTTCTTGTAGATCTGCGCGATATTGGCGATGCCCTGGTGCGGCAGGCCGGCGTCGCGCAGCACCGCCACCGCGGCCGGCATGTCGTGGCGGTCGAGCGACACCCGCCAGCCCTCGCCGCGCTCGCCGGGTTCCTTCTGCGCGTCGATGCCGGCGTTGATCAGCGCGGCCACCACGTCGTTGGCCTGCTGTTCGTCCAGCTTGGCGTACAGCACGTCGCGGCTGCAGCCGGCGAGCAGCCCGAGCACGCAGGCCAGGGCCGCCAGCCGCAGGGCGAAGGTCGCGAAACGCTTGATCATCGCCTTGAGACCTCAGGACTGCTGGCGGAACAATTGCTGCACGCCTTCCGAACTGCGGTTGGCGACGTTGCTGGTCAGCTCCGCCTGGAACACCAGCTCGTGGCATTTCAGGGTCATGTCGATGACCTGGCTGGGCGAGAGATCGCGCCCGTTCGCCTTCATCGCCTCGGACAGGCGGCCCAGTTCGTTGGCGCGGCCGTTGAGCGAGTCGAACTGGCCGAGCACCGCCTTGAACTCCGGCGACATCTCGTGCGGCACCGGCGTCACCTGCTCGGACTGCACCGCGTTGGCCGGCGCGGCGTCGGCGAAGCTCTGGCGGAACTTGGCCACGTCGTCGGCATGCGCCGGCGAGGCGGCCTTCGGTTCGGCCGGCGCGAACTGGCCGACATTGACCAGCTGGGTAGGATCCACGTTCATGCTCATGCCTCCTGGCACGCGGCCGGATTACTGCTTGCGTCCGAGGGTTTCCAGCGCCTGGCCGACCGCGTTGTTCGAGGTGGCCGCGTTGGTGGAAAGGAACTGCATCTTCAGGCTCTCGGCGGTGAGCTGGGTCATCACCGACGGCTGGTCCGAACCGTTCTCGCTCACCTGCGCGGACAGCTCGGTGACCTTGGAGGCCTGATGGTCCAGCGCGTTGCCCCAGGCCTTGGCCATGGCTTCGAACCAGCTCTTGGACTGCTCGTCGCTGGCCGAGCGGCCGGCCGCCGCGCTGCCGCCGGCGATGCTGGTGTTGATGGTCGGGAACTGCGTATTGCCGCCGTTGCCGTTGATGCTGTTGTTGCTGCTCATGGTTCGTCTCCTGGTGGTGACACTGCTCGCTTCAACGCCCGCCGCCGGCCTGGGCCCTCGCACCGATGGCGACGGCCTTGGCAGGAAGGACGGGCGGCTCCGGCGCCGGTTCGGCCGCGGAAGCGGCGGACTCCGGCACAGCCGGCGGCAGCAGCACCGACGCGGCCGCTTCGTCGAGCGGCTGCGGGGTCTGGTAGTCGTCGGCCTTGTTCAATTGCATGTAGCGGTTGTCCGGCATGCGCAGGAGGATGGTTCCTTCCGCGCTGACGGCGAGGAACACGCCGCCCTGCGGCAGCTTGTTGCCCACGTAGTAGCGCGACTCGTCGCGCGTCACGAGGTACGGTTCGCGCCCGCCGACCACGTGGCGGATGCGCTTGCCGGGATCGGGCTTGACCGGTTCCGGCGCATGTTCGTCGTAGTTCTTCAGCGCCAGGGCCAGGCCCAGCGCGTCGGCGTTGAGGTTCTGCATGTCGGTGGAGCCGAGCACGTCCCTCTTCACCTTGTCGGCCTTGGCGATGTCGCCGAAATGGCCGCCGACTTCCACGCCGCCCTGGTCGAGCAATTTGGTTTCCACCGTGTAGCCGTGCATGGCGAAGATATCGTTGACCTGCTTCTCCACGCTGGGCCAGTCGCGCACGGTCAGCTCGGTGGTGAGGCCGGCTTCCGAAAGCTTGCGCTTGAGCTGCGGCAGCTGCGCCGCATTGCCGATCACCCCGCGCAGCACCACGTGGCCGCCCTCGCCCGCCGAGGCGCTGACGTGGCGCAGTGACAGGCCATGCAGGATCGCGCGGACGCGGTCGAGCTGGTCGGACACGCTGGCCGCGCGCACCGTCACCGCCGGATGCGTGACCTTCCAGCTGCCGGCCAGCACCAGCGCGGCTACCGCCAGCAGCAGGCCGGCCAGGGCCAGCACGCCGCGGCGGCGGCCGGCCAACTGGCGTTCGGTGAGCGCGGGCAGCGCGTCGTCGCCGGCATCGGACAAGCTTTGCCAGCGCTCGCTCCAATGCGGACCGACCGCGAACTGCACTTCGCCCAGGCGCACCAGGGCGAAGTGTTCCAGGCTGACGTTCTCGCCCACCGCGATGCGGCCGTCGTGGGTTTCCACCTCGCCGTCCATCGCGCGCAGCAGCACCTGGTCGCCGACCACGGTGAGCACGCAGTGATGGTTGGCGATGCCGGTGTCGTTGAGGATCAGATCGCAGTCGTCGGCCTGCCCGATCATCAGGATGCCGCGCTGCGGCAGGCGCAGCTCCGCACCCGCATGCAGCCCGCTGAACACGCGCAAGGCCAGCTGCACCTTGGGCGGCTGGCTGGCGCGTTGGCGGGTAGCGGGCAAGGCGCTCATGGCATTACTCCGGAGGGCGCTTCTGGGGTGCGGGAGCCGGCGCCGCGGTCGGCGGCGACTGCACGATCACCGGCAGCGGCGCGGGCTGCGTGACCTGGCTCTTCTTGTGGTTCCACCAGGCGTCGCGGCTGGCTTCCTGCTTGTCCAGCTGCTCCTGGCTTTCCATGCTCACCTGCGGCGAGCTGGGGGTCTGCTGGCCGTTGATGTGGTTGAGCATCACCAGGCGCGGCGTGATCAGGAACAGGCGCTCGGTATGCGCGCGCTGCTTCTGCACGGTCTTGAACAGATAGCCCAGCAGCGGGATGTCGCCGAGCACGGGAATCTTGTGCTCGTTGTTCTGCGACTGGTCCTGCACCAGGCCGCCCAGCAGCAGGCCCTGGCCGTCCTGGATCACCGCCTGCGTGTTGACCGCGTTCTGGCTGACGATGGGATACGAGATGTCCTGCGCATCCTTGGCCGAGTAGGTGATGTTGCCGTCCTCGATCTGCACCATCATGCGGATGCGCGGCGCGCCCTCTTCCATCACCAGATGCGGCGTGACGCGCAGCGTGGTGCCCGCGGTGACGTTGTAGAGGTCGGAGTTGTAGGCGCCGGCCACCGGCACATACACGGACTGGTTGCTCTGGATCACCGCCTCGGCGTCGTTCATGGTGATCACCTGCGGGCGGGTGACCACGTGGGCGATGCCGTCGTCTTCCAGCGCATTGATGTTGGCCACGAACTTGGCGGGGTTGCCCAGGATCGTGCCGATCTGGAAACCGTTGTTGAACAGCGGCGGCAGGCCGCTGGTGTCGCCCAGCCCCAGCGCGGCCAGCAGCAGCGCCTTGTTGTACAGGGCGTCGGCCGGCGCCTGGTTGCCGCTCATGAAGCCCACCGTGGTGCGGTGGTTGCGGTAGAACCAGTTGATGCCGAGCTGGCGCGCCTTGGTCTTGTTGACGTCGATGATGGTCGCTTCGATCTCGACCATCTGCGGCGGCACGTCGAGCTGGCGGATCAATTCGTCGTACATCGGCAGGCGGTCGGGCGTGTCGCGCACGATGATCGCGTTGCGGAAGCTGTCGGCGACGATGCGCGTGTCGCCGCTGCCGGCGATCGCTTCCACGCCGTTGCGCTGCGCGGTGGGCGCCAGCTGCGCGGCGGGCGGGGTCAGGCCGTCGTCGTCCTGCGCCGGCGGCACGCTGTAGTTGCCCAGCGGCGGCGGCGGTTGCTGCCCCTGGCCGGCCAGGCCCTGGCCGCGCAGGCCGCGCTGGCGCGGCGAGGCGAGCCGCTCGCTGGCGCCGCTGAACTGGCCGTAGCTGCCCGGGTCGCTGACCAGGGCGCGCAGCACGCTGGCCACGCCCGGCACCGTCACCTGGCGGCTGCCCAGGTTCATGCTGGTGTCGGAGGCCCAGGCGTACTTCAGCGGATAGAACTTGAAGCGCGTGGTCTCGCGCTGGCCCAGGCCGGCAATGGTCAGCGACATCTGCTTGACCTGCTCGGCGAAGCGCTTGGTGCCGGTGATGGAGACCAGGCCGGTGCTGGGTTCGAGCTTCCACACGTTGCCGGTGGCGGCGTCGGCCCAGTTCACGCTGCCCATGGCGGAGATGAACTGCTGCTCCAGCGGCAGCGGCACGCTGGTGTAGTCGGTGACGCGCTCGGAATCGAGGTAGACGTAGACGGCCGAACCGTCCCAATAGGCCAGCAGGCCATTGGTGTCGGCGATGCGCCGCCACACCTGCGCATAGGTGCCCTTGAAGCTGCCGTTGAGCGTGCCGTTGCGCGCGGCGACCTGCGGGCTCAGCACCACTTCCAGGCCCTGGTCGTGGAAGAAGTCCGGCAGGATCTCGCGCAGCGTCTTGTCGGTCTGGATCTCGGTACTGCTCTTCTTGAACGGTATCGCGGCCGCCTGCGCCAGCGCGGCGTACAGCATCAGGCCGAGCACCGCCATGCAGGCCAGCGCCCGCCGCGTGCCCTTGCCCATCGTCCTGCCCCTGTCATCGCCCATCTTCACGGATTCCTTGGCCTGTTCAATGTCGCGGCCGTCAGACGGCCAGTTGTCCCACCGGCACCAGACGCAGGTCGGGTACCAGCTCCTGATAAGAAAGCACCGGGATGTCGGCGTACTCCGCCTCGGTGAGCTTGCGCAGGTGGCGGCGCACGTCCATCGAGCTGAGCAGCACCATCGCCGTGCCGTGTTCGCCGCGCGCGTGCTCGCCGATCTGCGCCAGCAGGCGCGCGGCGAGATCCGGCTCCACCGCCAGCTGGGTGCCGGCCGGGCCGGTGTGCACCGAGCGGCGCAGGCGTTCTTCCAGCTCCGGGCGCGCCACCAGCACGCGCAGCACGTGGTTGTCGTCGGCGTAGCGGTAGCTGAGGTGGCGGCGCAGCGCCATGCGCACGTATTCGGCCACCAGCACGATGTCCTTCTCGCGGCTGGCGGCGTCGGTGATCGCCTCGAACACGTCGCGCAGCTGGCGGATCGGCACGCGTTCCTCGACCAGGCGCTTGAGCACCTCGGCCACGCGCTGCGGCGACACCACGCGCAGCATTTCGCGCACCAGGTCCGGGTAGTCGCGGCTCAGGCCGTTGGAGAGATTGGAGGTTTCCTGGATGCCGACGAACAGCGACAGATGCCGCTCCAGCGACAGGCGGATGTGCTCGTGCAGCACCTGCGGCGCTTCCAGCGCCTTGGCCTGGCGCGCGCCGTCGCGCGGCAGCCAGCGGCCGGGGAAACCGTTCACGCCTTCCGGGGCCAGCGCGCCGTTGTCCGCTGCCGCCGCCGGCGGCAGCGCGGCACGGCCGGGGAGGAACAGCTGGCCCGGACGCAGCGCACCGTGGGCGATACGTACCCCGTAGGCATACAGCGCGTAGCCCTGCTCCGGCAGATTCAGGCCGGCGCGCAGCGCGGGCTTCGGCAGCGGCACGCCGTAGTCTTCGCGCAGGCCGCCGACCACCTGGCGCAGCACGCTGCGCACCTGGTTGCTGCCCAGCGCCTGCAGCGCCGACATGTGCACTTCCAGCAACAGCGGCGCCGAGGGCAGCAGCACGTCGCTGTCGGCCACGTCCGGCGGCAGCAGCTCGGCCTGGCTCTCCGGCACCTTGAACAGGCGGCGCAGGAAGCCCACGCGCTCGCGCATGCGCCAGGAAGCGATGCCGACCAGGATCAGGCCCAGCGGCAGGAACACCAGCACCGGGAAGCCCGGCACCAGCATCATGCCCAGCGCGATGCAGCCGATGATCATGGTCACCCGCGGCTCGCCGGAGATCTGCCGCGCGATGATCGCGCCGAGGTTGCGGTCCTCCTCGTCGCCGGCGGTGCGGGTGACGATCAGGCCGGCGGAGATGGAAGCCAGCAGGGCCGGGATCTGCGCGACCAGGCCGTCGCCGATGGTCAGCACGCTGTACGTGTGCACGGCCTCGCCCAGGCCCATGCCGTGCATCATCACGCCCACGCCCAGGCCGCCCAGCAGGTTGATCACGATGATCACGATGCCGGCGATGGCGTCGCCCTTGACGAACTTCATGGCGCCATCGAGCGAGCCGTGCAGCTGGCTTTCGATTTCCAGCAGACGCCGGCGGCGGCGCGCCTCGTCTTTCTCGAGCAGGCCCGAGCGCAGGTCCGAGTCGATCGACAGCTGCTTGCCGGGCATGGCGTCCAGCGAGAAGCGGGCCGCCACTTCGGCCACGCGCTCGGCACCCTTGGCCACCACGATGAACTGCACCACCGTGATGATGAGGAACACCACCAGGCCCACGATCAGGTTGCCGCCGACCACCATGTTGCCGAAGGTGTCGATGATGTGGCCGCCGTCGGCGTTGAGCAGGATCGAGCGCGTGATGGCGATCGACAGCGCCAGGCGGAACAGCGTGGTGAGCAGCAGCACGCTGGGGAAGCTGGAGAACGCGACGGGCGCCGGGATATAGATGGCGATCAGCAGCAGGCCGACGCCGATGAGCATGTTGAGCGCCACCAGGGCGTCGATGGCCATCATCGGCAGCGGCAGGATCATCAAACCGATGATCGCCACCACGCCCGCGACCAGCACCAGGTCGCTGTAGCTGCGCGAGCCGCCGGCGCCGGGCGCCAGCCGCGAGAGGATCGCTTCAAGCGCCATGGCGCACCGCTGCGGCGCGGCCGGCGACGACCCGCTGTGCTGGCAACCTGATTGGCCTCGCCACGCTGACCACGCACACGACTCCGGCAAGCGGACACACTCGTCCATTGAGCGAATGGAAACGCCCTCTCCCACTGCCGTTGCCGATGCCGCCGCGCTCTTGCGGCGCGATCCACTTCAGCCTTACGCCCCCTGTCGGCGCTCGGTGAAGTGGCAACCTACACAGCGCCCCTGAAAATCGGTACCTAGGGAAAACCCTAGGTTTTATGATTCACCTTCGTGAAAATGAAATTCACACGGGGCATATAATCGAAAGTATTTTCCGATTCACGCTTTCAGCGTGATATTGATCACGCTATTTCGCATTGTCATCACGCCGTAATTCGGCGATCAGTTCCACGCGCTGCGCCGTGACGCCAAGCACCAGGCGGCGCTCCGCCGCATCCACCACCACCACGCGCTCGCGCGCGCCTACGGCAACGGCCTGAACCACTTTCAACGGACCGCCGGGACCACGTAACGCCTGGCCCTTGCGCAGCCACCACAGCCATGCAAGCAAGGCCGCGCATACTGCAATTAGCGGTAATAAAAGGCCTAGCCAGAGGCTGCCGCCTTCGGGTGAATCGGTTGCAAATGCGACGGATGGCCAAGTTAATCCGGCCATGACGTTGCGAAGTAATCTCTTCATGGCATTATTCCCATTCCAAAAAAAACCAACCGACCTGGCCACTGTGTCGTTCGTCATGGGGGACGAAAGCGCGGCACACCTGATCGATCAAGGATCGTCACGATGCCTGTGACCCGGATTCACCGCAAGCCGACGCCCGCACGGAACGCGACCGCCGACGCAGCGCAGGGATATGCATGGATCGACGCGGTGCCGTGGCCATGCATCGTGTTCGACCGCCACGACGGCAACGCACTGGCCTGCAACGCGGCTTTCCGCGACGAGTTCCCCCAGTTCGAGCGCGCACCGGCGCGCGCACACTTCGACGCAGCGTTCGAAAGCACCAGCGGCCAGGGCGGCAAGCCGATCTACTACGCCGCGCAGACGCGGCGCTGGTATCGCATCGACAACGGCCAGCCGACCGTCGCCGCGCCGGCCGAGGCGCTGTTCATCACCAATATCAGCGAGTGCATCGACCTGCTGCGCCGCCACCAGGCGCAGCACGAACAGCTGTTGTCCACCTCGCGCATGATGAGCGTGGGCGAGATGGCGACCACGCTGGCGCATGAACTCAACCAGCCGCTGGCCGCGGCGGTGAACTACTTGAACGGCTGCGAACAGCTGGCGGGCGAGACGCAGGGGTCGGGCCATCTGCTGCAGGGCATCCGCCTGGCCAAGCGCCAGGCCGAGCGCGCCGCGCAGATCATCGGCAGCATCCGCGAGTTCGTTCGCAGCCGCGAACCGCACCGGCAGAACCTGGATGCGCACGCGCTGGTGCACGGCGTGATCGAGCTGCTGCGGCTGGAGGCCGAGCAGTTCCAGGTCGCCATCGTCGACGCGCTGCCGGCGGACCTGCCGCCGATCTTCGCCGACCGCGTGATGATCGAACAGGTGCTGCTCAACCTGATCAAGAACGCGATCGAAGCCATGCGCGAGACACCGCCGGCGCGGCGCGGCATCCGCGTCACCGCGCGGGTGGACTACGACGGCATGGTGGAGATCCGCGTGGTCGACCAGGGCTGCGGCCTCGGCGCCGCCGACATGCAACGGCTGTTCACGCCGCTGTACACCACCAAGCCCGACGGGCTGGGGATCGGCCTGGCCATCTGCCGCTCGATCGTCGAATACCACGAGGGACGCCTGTTCGCCGAACCGAACCCGGAAGGGCGCGGCGGCTGCGCCATGGCGTTCACCGTGCCACGAGGGAACGCTGCATGACATCGGCCAACCACGGCACCCGCATCTACCTGGTGGACGACCACCAGGAGTTCCGCGATTCCTGTGTCTGGATCCTGGAGCAGACCGGCTTCGAGGTGCAGGCGTTTTCCAGCGCGGAGGCCCTGCTGAAGGAGATCGCGCGCACACCGCCGCCGGCGCGCAGCTGCGTGGTCAGCGATATCCGCATGCCCGGCATGAGCGGGCTGGAATTGCAGAGCGAGCTGGCCCACCGCGGCCTGGCGCTGCCGCTGATCTTCGTTACCGGCCACGGCGACGTGCCGCTGGCGGTGGATGCGATGCGCCATGGCGCGGCCAATTTCATCGAGAAGCCGTTCGACGCGCCGCTATTGATCGAGGCGATCCAGTCCGCGCTGTCGGCGCATGCGCCGCAGGCGGCTTCCGGCGCGCTGGCGAACCTGACCCGGCGCGAGCGGCAGGTACTGGACGGCATCATGAGCGGGAAACTCAACAAGGTGATCGCGGACGATCTGAAGATCAGCCCCAAGACCGTGGAACTGCACCGCGCCAACCTGATGGCCAAGCTCGGTGCGCACAACGTGGTCGAACTGACGCGCGCCGTGCTGGGCCAAGCTTGAGCATGGTCGCCATGGAGGCCGTACCGGCCATTCCCCCGCCCGGCGACGGCTTGCTCGCCGCGGCCCGCGCATTGCTGTCGCGCGGCAACGTATTGGCTTATGCCGACGCCATCGGCGTGCTCACCGTGCAGGCCGGACGCGGCCAGCGCCACGCCGCCGGCCTGGCCTGCGTGCGGCTCGATCATGCGCATGGCTCGTGCTGGCTGGCCCTGGAGCAGGAGCGCGGCGAAAGCCCGCTCGGCGATGCGCGCTGGCAGGATTACGACGGCGAAGCGCGCCTGCTCGCCTGGTCGCTCTCGCACGAAGCGCTGGTCGGTGCGCTGGGTGCGCTGCTCGGCCAGGATGCGCTACCGGCGGCCTTCCTGCCGATCGGCGGCGAGCGCGACAAGCTGTGGCTCAAGCTGCTGTGGCAGGAGCACGACGGCGGCACCGTCGGCGGCTGGGTCGGCCTGGCCGAAACCGACGTGCGCGCGCTGGCGGCACGCAGCGAATGGCGGCAGGACCCGTCCACGCCCGCGCTGATCGGCGACATTGCATCTCTCTCACTGCGCCTGGTGGTGCCGGGGCACGCACTCGATGCCGCCGCCGCGGCCGCACTCGCGCCCGGCGACGTGCTGGTCGTCGGCCATGAGGCGGACTGCGAAGCGCGGCTGCAGCCGGACGACGAAAGCGCACGCCACGTTTTCGGCCTGCCCGAAGGCTGGGCGGTGCAGCGGCGCCAGGGCGAGTGGCAGATCGTGCAACGCCCGCTGATGGCCGTGGGCAACGACTCCGCGCGCCCGCTGTTCCTGCTGACGCGGCTGAACATGAGCCTCGACGACCTGGGCGCCCTGCGCGCCGGCAGCGTGCTGCAGGTGGACGGTGCGCTGGTCGGCGCCACCGTCGGGATCATGCTCGGCGGACGGCGCTACGGCGAAGGCAGCGTGGTGCGGCTGGGCGAATGGTTGGGCGTACGCATTGCGCAAAGGGACTGAGCATGGATTTCAATAGTTTCTCGCCGGCGCTGGTCATCACCATGGTGGTGGCGCTGGCGATGGCGCCGTTCGTCGCGGTGATGGTCACCTCGTTCACCAAGATCGTGGTGGTGCTGAGCCTGCTGCGCAACGCGCTGGGGCTGCAGCAGGTGCCGCCGAACGTGGTGATCAACGGGTTGGCCATCATCCTGTCGATCTACGTGATGAACCCGGTGCTCGGCGACAGCTACCGCGACGTGCAGACGCAGATGAGCACGCAGGCGCCCGGGCCGATGACCATGGAGAAACTCGGCCAGCTGGTGCAATCGGGCAAGGAGCCGCTGCGGCGCTTTTTGATCAAGCACAGCAACGAGAACGAGCGCGGTTTTTTTCTCGCCAGCGCCAAGCGCCTGCTGCCGGCGGACCGCCAGGCCGACCTCACCAACGAGGACTACATGGTGATCGTGCCCGCGTTCACCGTGAGCGAGCTGACCCAGGCGTTCCAGATCGGCTTCCTGATTTTCCTGCCGTTCCTGGTGATCGACCTGGTGGTGTCCAACATCCTGCTGGCGATGGGCATGATGATGCTGTCGCCGACCATGGTGTCGCTGCCGTTCAAGTTATTGCTGTTCGTGCTGCTCAGCGGCTGGGCCAAGCTGATCCACGGCCTGGTGATGACCTACCAATAGGAGGCGGGCATGTACGATCAGGAAATCCAGCTCGCCCGCGAAGCCCTGTGGCTGGTGCTGGTGCTGTCCGCGCCGCCGATCCTGGCCGCCGCCATCGCCGGCCTGCTGGTGGCGTTTCTGCAGGCGGCCACGCAGATCCAGGAACAGACCTTTCCCTACGCGGTGAAATTCGTGGTGGTCGTGGTTGCGCTGCTGGGTACGGCGGCCATGCTCGGCGGCACCCTGTTCAAGTTCGCCGACCGCTTGTTCAGCGGCTTCCCCGGCATGCTGCATTGAGCGCGCGATGACGGGGGACGCGTTTTCCGTTCAATACCTGGGCGACCAGCTCACCGGCGTGGCGCTGACTTTGCCGCGCATCGTCGCGGCCTTCCTGGTGCTGCCGCTGATGACGGCGGAGACGGTACCGTCGCTGGTGCGCAACAGCTTCTACGTAAGCCTGGCCATCCTGGCCTATCCGCTCGCTGCCGCGGCCAGCCCCGGCATGACGGTGATGACCGGCGCCAACTGGATCGGCGTGCTGGGCAAGGAAGTCTTTATCGGGCTGCTGATCGGCTTCTGCTTCGGCATGGTGTTCTGGGCGCTGGGTGCGGCGGGCGCGGTGATCGACACCAAGGCCGGCTCGTCGATGTCGATGGACATGGACCCGATCGCCGGCCAGCAGAGCACGCTCACTAGCGTGTTCCTGATGCAGCTGGCGACCTGGCTGTTCATGACCAGCGGCGCGTTCACCGTGTTCCTGGACCTGCTGATGTCCAGCTATGCGCTGTGGCCGGTGGCGAGCATGCTGCCGCCGCTGAAGGCCGGCGGCATGGAGTTCTTTATCGGCCAGTTCAATTACCTGATGACGGCCGTGCTGGTGCTGTCGGCGCCGGCGCTGGTGGTGATGTCGCTGGTGGATATCGCGCTGGGCCTGGTCAACCGCTATGCGCAGCAGTTGAACGTGTTCGCGCTGGCGATGCCGATCAAGGCGTGGATGTCCACCTGGGTGCTGCTGCTGGCGCTGGGCGCGATGGTGGAAGTGGTGATGCGCAAGCTGTACGAGAACCGCGGGCTGCTGAAGATGCTGCAGTCGATTCTTTAAGCGCTATTTGCCGTCGCGCGAATCGCGGATCGACTCGGCCCAGCGCAGCAGCTCGGCCACGGCTTCGAAGAAATCGGACGGCAGGTATTCGTCCACTTCCACTTTCTCGTACAGGCCGCGCGCCAGGGTGACGTTGCGCATGATCGGCACGCCGGCTTCCTCGGCGGCCTGGCGGATCAGCGCGGCCTCGTGGTCCTCGCCCTTGGCCACGATCACCGGCAGGTCGTCCTCGCCCTGCTGGTAGCGGATGGCGATGGCCAGGTGGGTGGGATTGGTGACCACCACGCTGGCGCTGCGCACGCCGGCCAGGGTGTTCTGCTGCGCCCACTCCTGGTGCAGCTGGCGGCGGCGGCCTTTCACCATCGGGTCGCCTTCGTTGTCCTTGAGCTCCTGCTTGATGTCGCGGCGGCTCATCTTCATTTTCCTGGTGAAGGCGTAGCGCTGGTAGAACGCATCCAGCACCGACACGAAGAAGAAAACGAAGATCACCCCGGTCGCCAGCCGCTTCACCGCCACCCAGTGCGCCTCGCCGAGCATTTCCGGCGGCGCCTGCGGCAGCTGCGCGAACTGGCCGATCAGCGCGAACAGCACCCAGGCGAACAGGCCGATCAGCAGGCCGCTCTTGGCGATGGCCTTGATCACCTCCACCAGGTTCTCCTGCGAGAACAGCCGCTTGATGCCCTCGGCGGGATTCATGCGGCTGGCATCGGGCTTGAGCTTCCTGGGCGCGAACACCGGCCCGACCTGCAGGAATTCCACCATCACGCCCACCGCCACCGCGCCGAGCAGGAAGGGCAAGGTCAACCACAGGAAGGCTTCCAGCGTGGCCAGCCCCACCGTGTGCAGCGCCTGGCCGAATGGCTGATTGAGGCCGGACAGGGTGGTATCGAACAATCCGCTGAGACGAGCGCGGATCAGCGGCATGCCCATCATCACCATCAGCAGCCAGGCCAATACCAGTACGGTGCTGGTCAGCTCGCGGCTCTTGTGGACGTCGCCTTCCTTGCGGGCGTCGCGCAAGCGTTTCGGGGTGGGTTTTTCGGTGCGGTCACCGCTGTCCTTGTTCTGCCCGGCCATGAGTCCGCTCGCGCCTGTGGCGGTCAACCGATGCTACGCCCTGGCGTTGGGCATTCACCGTGACCAGGACGCCAGTGTGGACAGGCCGGCCGCTGCCGACCACCTAGGGATTACCCCAGCTGATTCAGCACCATGCGAGACCTAGACTGATGCCAAGCATCGATTCCACGCCGGGTGCCATGAGCCTTTCCGAACTCCAGCCGCGTCCGCTTGCGTCGTCCCTCGAGGCCGGCGGCCTGCACGCGCTGGCGGGCCAGGCCCTGGCGCAGCGCCTGCCGGCAAGCCACGGCAACCAGCTGCTGGGCCTGGACGTGTGGGCCGGCAGCAGCGCGGCGGAACGCTTGCTGGGCGGCGCCCCGGCCCTGCCCGGCGGCGGTGCGCATCTGGACCAGGTCGTCAGCCACATCCTGGCCCCGCTCGGCTGATCCGGCGCGAGCGCCCGCATGAGCGCCCAGCTGCAACCGCTTGCCGCACCGCTGCTGGAAACCGCGCGGCGGCTGATCGGTGCGCTTCAGCAAGAACCTTCCGTCGAGATGCGCCTGGCGCTGGCCAAGCGCGTGGTGCGCCAGCTCGGCGACGATGCGTATCCGGTGTTCCTCAAGATCCTGCTGATCGTGGCGGAAAGCGAAGACACCGCCGCCAAGCAACTGGTGGCCGACCTGCTCGCCGCCGCCGCGCGCCGCATGGATCTGCCCAGCGGCCCCTTGAGCGCCTGGGGCGGCTCCAGCGGCGAAGGCGCCGGCATGAATGCGCACACGCGCCGCCGCCTGCTCGGTCCGATCGAATATCTCACCGTGTGGCATTGCCAGCAGACCCAGCGCCCGATGCTGGAAGAAGCGCTGTACGCCGATGCGGTGCGCAAGCTGCTGGCGCTGTTCGATCTCAATCCCGAATTGCGCGAGCTGTACGCCGGCAAGCTCGGCTCCGATGCCGGCGGCGAACTGGAAGGCACCTACACGCGCGATACGCGCGACATCCTGAGCCGCATGGCGCAGCGCTGGCGCAAGCCGCAGAGCACACCGGACGAAGTCGTGCGTGCTGCCCTGCGCGGCGATGCGCCGGATACGCCGGTGCCGCCGGGCTGGATCGTGCACCGGCTGTGATCAGGCCTGCGCGGCCGCGGCCTCGCTCACACCCCAATCCGCCGCGGCCAGTTCGAAACGGCGCGCCGCTTTGCCCGCGTATTCGCAAGCGCCGGTTTCGCGGAAGCCCAAGCGTTCCAGTACGCGTGCGACCACTTCGTTTTCCGGATGGTGGTAAGCCGCGAGCGCCGGCAAGCCCAGTACCGCAAAGGCCTGCCGGCACAGCAGCCGGCCGCCCTCGATCGCATACCAGCGCCCCCATGCCTGGGCCGTGAGCCGCGCGCCGATTTCCACTTCGCCGGTGGCCTGCACCGGCATCAGCGAGAACGTGCCGAGAAATTCGCCGCCCGTCGAATCGGCACGCCAGATGCCCAGGCCGCGATGCTTCGCGTAGATCTGGTTGACCCAGGCCACCAGGGCGGCGACGTCGATAAAGCGCGTGGGGCAATCGTCCAGCTGGAACTGGCGCACCTGCGGCTGGGCGTATAGACGGCTAAGCCAGGGAATGTCGCCGTAGCTCAGCTGGCGCAGGCGAATGCGGCGGCTGCGCGCGACTTCCACGCCCGCGGCCGGCGCCATGGGCCGCGCCCTGACCTGCCGTTCCGCCGTATCGCTCATGGCCGTGCCCGAAGTCGATGCTTGCGCGACTCTGACGCGCGGCGGCGGCGCTGGCTAGCTGGGGATTTCCCCAGGCCGCTGCATCACAGCGCGACGAAGCCTTGCGGCGTGAGTCTGACCTCGCGCAAATCGACGCCCATTTTCTGCGCGGTACCGTTGACGCCTTCCTGCAGCCTGGCCAGGCTCATCTGATCGCCCTTGCGCTGCAATGCGCTGCGCGTGGACGAGGCGATCATCGCGAGATAGCCGAAGGTCTCGGCCATTTCCTGCTTCTGCGCATCCGGCATGGCGACGAAGCGCGGATTGCGCGCCAGCGCCTGCTGCATGTTGCGGCGGACGGCATCGATGCCCGCGCGGTTCTGGCCGATGCTGCCGTTGTTCACCACTTCCCACGACAGCACCAGGTAGGCGGTGAATGCGTCAGCCACGTTATGGCTGTCGTAGCCGTACTGCTGCAGCAGCGCATCGAACTTCGCCAGCAGGCCTTCGCGCAGCAGCGCCTGGCGGTAGCTGTCCGGCTGGCGGCCGCCGAATTGGCGGGCGATGCGGTCGAGCACCGACCTGCTCACGACCGCCGAGGGCCGGAATTGCAGGGCGGCGAGATTCGCGGCGCCGCCCTGGCTGGATGCGCCGCCGCGATGCGCCGCCTGACCCTGCTTCAGGATCACGTCGCCCATCACGTTGGAGCCGATCACTGCATTGTTGAGCACCATGCCCTGGCCCATGCCCACCGTGGCGCCGGCGTCGTACTGCGCGTGCGCGGTGCACGCCAGCAGCAACAGCAGCAGCGCGAGCGGGGAACGTTTCATGGGCATGGCTCCAGAAAAACAACGCGGGGGCATGGTAGCCCCCGCGTGTGAACAACCGGTGCAGCCGTTCGATCAGTTCTTGCGCGCCAGCGTGGTCAGGCCGTCGCCGATGGTCTTGATCGAGTTGCTGAAGGAGTTGGACAGGATGCCGAACATCTGCGACTGCGCGGAGAACTCGGCGTTGAGCTGCTGGAATACCTGCGCATCGTCCTTGCCGGTGTGCTGCGACATCTGGTTGGTCAGGTCCACCAGGTGCTGCGCCTGCTGGCCGAGCATCTTGCCCATCGCCTTGGCGATCGCCACCAGCCAGCTTTCGCCGAGGCCGTCGGAGTCCTTGTCGGAACCGCCCTTCAGCGCGCGCATCAGCGACTCGTTGTTGATGATGCTGTTGATGTCCTTGGTCATCGCGTCCTGCAGGTCGCTGCGGAAGCGGTCGGCGTCGCCGGTGTAGGCGCCGTTCGGGCCCTGGTGGTTGGCGGCGGCGATCACGTCACTGGTGGCCTGCGGCAGCGCGCTGTCGTTCCAGCCGCTGAGCGACGCGGTGTCGCCAGTGAACGAGGCATTGAAGGCGTCGCTGGCGAGGGTGCCGCTGGGGCCGAACTGCTGCGTGATGGCGTTGGTGAAGGCCTCATGGGCGATCTGGCGCACCGCCGAGTTGAACACCAGCGAGGAACCGCCGCTGAGCGAGGTGGCCGTGGCGTCCAGGACGGGGTTGGCGATCGAGTTGAAGCTGATTCCGTGCGACATGGCGATTCCTCTGCATCTAGGGGGAAGGATTGGATGGCCGCTCCGCCGCGCCTTGCCGGCGCCGATGGCCTCGCCCCGTGCAGACCGCCTCCGGGCCGTAGGCGAAGTATCCGCAGGCACCGGACAGCGACCAGCTAGGTCGAACCCTAGATAGGGATATCCCCATGAGTGCAGCGCCCAAGGAATCGCAGGCACAAAAAAACCGCGCCTGGCGCGGTTTCCTGACCGTTCGCCGCTGTCGGCGAAGGAATGAATGGTGGCTAGAGGCGGGATCGAACCGCCGACCTCAGCATTATGAGTGCCGCGCTCTAACCATCTGAGCTACCTAGCCACGGTAAGGTCTTTCGCCCGGCGGGCGCGGAAGCACCGGGGCGAGGGCGCGGAAGTTTAGTCGGCCTTAGCCATGGGTTCAAGTCTCCGGTTCAGGCGTCGCTTGCCGGTGCTTCCGGGGCTGTGGTTGAATCGGTCGCGGGAACAAGGTGTTGCCGGCATCAAGGCAAGCGCCTGACCTAGGAGAAGACATGATCGACGTCGATGGCTACCGTCCGAATGTGGGCATCGTGCTGCTGAATACAGACGGCCGCCTGTTCTGGGCGCGCCGCGTCAATCGTGATGGCTGGCAGTTCCCCCAGGGCGGCATGCGCAGCGACGAGACCCCGCTGGAAGCCATGTACCGCGAGCTGGCCGAGGAAACCGGCCTGAACCCCGCCGACGTCGAAGTGATCGGCGCGACCCGCGGCTGGCTGCGCTACAAGCTGCCCAACCGCTATATCCGCCACCACCAGCGCCCCATGTGCATCGGCCAGAAGCAGGTGTGGTTCCTGCTGCGCCTGGTCGGCAGCGAAGAGGCCTTCTGTCTCGATGGCTGTGAGAAACCCGAGTTCGACCACTGGCGCTGGGTGGATTTCTGGTATCCGGCCAACCACGTGGTGAACTTCAAGCGCCAGGTCTACGAGCGGGCGCTGCGCCAGTTCGCGCCCATGGTCGAGACCCTGCTGAGCATCCAGCTCGGCAACCTGCCCCGGCAGGAAGAGGCCGAGCGGCCGGGCGGCGGTCCGGGCTGCCAAGCTGCCTGAATGCCTGGCCCGGGCATCCGGGCACGTAAGTTGACAATCATTCGCATTTGCGTTCCCATACGCCACATGTACATCTGCATGTGCAACGCCGTTACTGACCATGACATCCGCCGCGCCGCGGCCGATGGCGTGCATACCTTTGCCGAGCTGCAGGCCCGCACCGGCTGCTCGGATTGCTGCGGCTGCTGCGAGCAGGAAGCGCGCGCCACGCTCGGCAAGGCGGTGGAGCAGGTGCTGCTCCAGCTGCCCATCGTCACCGCTTAATACCGTCCCCACGGCTATGTTGGCGCCCGCGGTTCGCCGCGGGCGCTTTCGTGTGAGCGAAGCATTCCTATTTGCGTTCCATCATGGCGCGGCACGGACCCGTATAGTCGCCAGCTGCAGCGATCAGGAGACAACACCATGAAGGGCGACACCAAGGTCATCGAGTTCCTCAACAAGGTGCTCTACAACGAGCTCACCGCGATCAACCAGTACTTCCTGCATTACCGCATGTTCAAGGACTGGGGCTACGGCGAACTCGCCGAGCACGAGTACAAGGAATCGATCGAGGAAATGAAGCACGCCGACCACCTGATCGAGCGCATCCTGTTCCTCGAAGGCCTGCCCAACCTGCAGCACCTGGGCAAGCTGCGCATCGGCGAGAACGTGCTCGAATGCATCCAGGGCGACCTGGACCTGGAAATGGCCGCGGTGAAGGACCTGCGCGAAGCCATCGCCTACAGCGAAGGCATCGCCGACTACGTCAGCCGCGACATGTTCAAGGGCATCCTGCACGACGAGGAAGAACACATCGACTGGCTGGAAACCCAGCAGAGCCTGATCAAGGACATCGGCGCGGAGCGCTACCTGCAGAGCAAGATGTCCAGCTGATCCGTCACGATCCGGACATAAACGTCCCGGAATTATCGCGAAATGCAGGGAATGGCCGCCGAAGCGTGCGGCCGTTCCTTGACGCTCTTGTCACGCCGCGGCTATACCGTGTTTTTTCCCGGGAAGGCCCCGCATGGCTTCACGTCCACCACCGCGCTTCGTCGTGCGACCGCACGATATGGCCGGCCAGCGCCGCCGCTGGATCTGGCTGGGCGTGGCGTGGTTCGCCAGCGTGCTGCTGGTGGCCCTGGTCACCGGCCTGCTGGTCGGGCATGGCACGCCCGCGGCCAGCGAGCACCGCCAGGTGCAGGCGCTGAGCCGGGAGAACGACGACCTCAAGCAGCAGGTCACCAACCAGCTGCGCGCCGCCCAGGTCAACGACATCGCCAACCGCTCGCTGCGCACCACGCTGGCCGAGCGCGAAGAGGAAATCAGCGGCCTGCGCGCCGACCTCGACTTCTACGGCCGCCTGGTCGGCGGCGACGCCCAGCGCGGCGGCCTGCGCATCCAGAGCGTGCGGGTGCAGCCGATCGAAGGCACCCAGGGCTGGAACCTCACCGTCTCGCTCACCCAGAACGCCAAGCGTGGCGAAGACACCAGCGGCACCGCCACGCTCAGCGTGGAAGGCCTGCGCGGCGACAAGGTGGTGCGGCTGGACTGGGCCGCGCTCGGCGACACCGCGCAGAAGGATGGCCTGCCGTTTCGCCTCAAGTATTTCCAGGAACTGCACGCCACCATCGTGCTGCCGGCGGATTTCCGCCCCAATCGCGTGTACGTCAGCGCGCAGCCCGCGGGCGACGATGCGGTCAGCCGCACGGTCGCCTGGACCGATGCCGTCGGCGGCACTCTCACCAAACCAGGGGATTCCCATGCTCAACCGTAAGCAGCGCACCGAGCGCACCAGCAGCAGCACCTCCCACGACACCAGCCTGATCGCCCGCGGCACGGTGATCCAGGGCGACCTGCGCTTCAATGGCGCGCTGCACCTGGACGGCCGCATCGAAGGCGCCGTGCTGGGCGAAGGCCCGGATGCCGTGTTCACCTTGAGCGAATCGGGCCAGGTGCACGGCGACATCCGCGTGCCCCACGCCATCATCAACGGCCAGGTGCAGGGCGACATCCACATCGAGGAGCGCCTGGAACTGGCGCCGCAGGCGCGCATCCACGGCGACGTGCACTACAAGACCCTGGAAATGGCCGCCGGCGCCCAGGTCAACGGCCGCATGTCGCACCGCACCGGCGAGGCCCCGCGCGAGCTGCCGTCGCCGGAAGAACTGGGCGAACCCGTTCCCGCCTGAGGCCGGCCCGAAACGCGGTATCCTTGCGCATCGCCCGCCGCAGCCCCATGTGATCGCGATGGATACCGTCGTTCCCTTCCCCACCGTTCCCGACTACCGCAGCGCCGGCGCACCGCTGGTGTTCACCGAGGCCGCCGCGCACAAGGTGCGCGAGCTGATCCAGGAAGAAGGCAATCCTTCGCTGAAGCTGCGCGTCTACATCACCGGCGGCGGCTGCTCGGGCTTCCAGTACGGCTTCACCTTCGACGAGGCCCAGGCCGAGGACGACTTCGCGCTGGAGCGCGAGGGGGTCACCCTGCTGGTGGATCCGCTCTCGCTGCAATATCTCACCGGCGCCGAGATCGACTACGCGGAAAACCTCAGCGGCTCGCAGTTCGTGATCCGCAATCCCAACGCCAAGACCACCTGCGGCTGCGGCTCCTCCTTCTCCGCCTAAAGGCCTCCCGGGCATGGACAGCAAGACCTTGCCGCGGCCCAACACCTTCGCCGGCCTCAGCCTGATCCTGGACCGCGTCGCCGAGCGGCGCGAGGAACTGGCCTGGGTGGCCGAACAGGGCGCCTCGCCCGAAGCGCGCTACCTGCTGCTGGACGGCCTGGGCGAAACCTATCTGCGCAAGGACGGCGAAACGCTGCGCTGGCTCGACGCCGCCGAGCGCGCCAGCCTGCTCGGCGATATCGACGCCAGCCTGCTCGGCTTCGCCGACGACCGTCCGCACTTCCTGCTGGCACTGGACGACGCCGAACGCGCCGCCGCGCTGGAAATCCCGCTCGACGCCCGCCGCGCCAACCTGCGCGATGCCGGCCTGCGCCTGCCCGCCGACGAGGCCGGCCTGTTCGCCTACGCCAAGGGCCTGGCGCACTGGCAGCGCGAGACGCGCTACTGCGCGCGCTGCGGCGCGCCGCTGGTGCTGGTCGCTTCCGGCCATCGCGCGCAATGCACCAACGCCGACTGCGGCCGCCTGCATTTCCCGCGCACCGACGCGGCGATCATCGTGCTGGTGGAACACGAAGGCGCCTGCCTGCTCGGCCGCCAGGCCGGCTGGCCGCCGGGGCGCTATTCCACCCTGGCCGGCTTCGTCGAACCCGGCGAGGCGCTGGAAGACGCGGTGCGCCGCGAAGTCGCCGAGGAATCCGGCGTGGTGGTGGGCGAGGTGCATTACCACTCCTCGCAGCCGTGGCCGCTGCCGGCCTCGCTGATGGTCGGCTTCATGGCCAAGGCAGTGTCGCCGGCGATCCGCCTGCGCGACGACGAACTCGAAGACGCCCTCTGGTTCACCCCGCGGCAGATCGTGGACGGCCTCAACGACGGCAGCTTCCTGCCGTCGCCGCGCCTGTCGGTGTCGTACCACCTGCTCGCGCATTGGCTGCAGTGGCGCGCGGGGCTGGACCTCGACACGCTGGTCGAACAGGCGCACGCGGCGCGGACCACGCCGGCGCGCTGAAGCCGCGCATCACCAACGACGTATAAAGAAAGGCCTGCCCGCCAGGCGCACGGCTGTCGCACGCTCCTCGCTACAATGCGGCCAACGCAAGGGAGTCCCACCGATGGCCGTCAGCCTGCTCACCGCTCTTATCGCCCTCGGCCTGCTGCATCTGCAGCCGGCGCTCGCGCACTGGCGCGGCGACGGCGGCTTCCGGCGCTGGGTGGCGCAGCTGGGCGACGCCAGCGGCGCCGGCCGCACGGTGATCGCGCTGGCCGTGCCGGTGGTGCTGTGCCTGCTGGCGATCTGGCTGATCAGCCTGCTGCCGATGCGCGACCTGGTGCTGCTGGTGTTCTCGCTCGCGGTGCTGCTGTACTGCTTCGGGCCGCATGCTTACGAAGCGGATCTGGAAGCGATCCTCAAGGCGCCGGACGGCGTCAGCCGCCAGGCCGCCGTGCAGGCGCTGTCGGACGAGGGCGAACCGATCGCCTGGAACGCCGTCGCCGTCGGCGAAGCCGTCGCCTACGCCGCGCTGCGCCGCCGCTTCGGCGTGCTGTTCTGGTTCTTCGTGCTCGGCCCGGCCGGCGCGCTGCTGTACCGGCTGGCGCAGACGCTGCGCAGCGACGCCACCCTGCGCCTGGACACCGACGCGCAATCGATGGCCCGCCGCATCGCCCACGGCCTGGACTGGGTGCCCGCGCAGCTGATGGTGTTCACCCTGGCCCTGGTCGGCCACTGGGACGCGGTGATCGGCGCCTGGCGCCAGTGGCACCAGCAGGCCATTCCCGGCAGCTGGCTGCGCGAAGGCCCCGGCTTTCTGGGCGCCGCCGCGCGTGCCGATATCGAGGTGGATATCGAAGCCGGCGACGGCTATGCCGAGGAACGCATCGACGTGCTCGGTGAACTGCGCCGCCTGCGCGGCGCGCTGCTGCGCGCGCTGCTGGCGTGGATGAGCGTGGTGGCGCTGATCGTGCTGGCCGGCTGGCTGCACTGAGCCGCCGGCTCGCGCTTCAGGCCTTGTCGCCGCGCAGTTCGCGCACCCGCGCTTCCAGAACCGACAGCTGCGCCTCGGCGGGCGCAAGCGGTTCGCCGATCACCAGCTCCACCCGTGCACGGAAACGCCGCGGCAGCCGCGCGCGCCGCAGCATGTTGTCGCGCCGGCTCCACACGCTGCCCCACAGTCCGCGCAGCGCCATCGGCACCACCGGCACCGGACGCTGCTGCAGGATGTGCGCGACGCCGGGACGGAACGTCGCCACCTCGCCGTCCTTGGTCAGCCCGCCCTCCGGAAAGATGCACACCACTTCGCCGTCGGCGAGCGCCGCATCCACTTCCTCGTACGCCTTGCGCAGCACCTCGGGGTCTTCCTTCTGCCCCGCGATCGGAATCGCCTTCGCCGTGCGGAACACGAAGTTGAGCAGCGGGATGTTGAAGATCTTGTAGTACATGACGAAGCGCGCCGGCCGGCGCAGGTTCGCCATCAGCAGCAGCGGGTCCATGAAGCTCACGTGGTTGCACACCAGCAGCACCGGGCCTTCTTCCGGAATGTGCTGCGTGCCGTCCACGCGCACCCGGTACAGCGTGTTCACCAGCACCCAGGTGATGAACCGCATCAGGAACTCGGGCACCAGGGTGAAGATGTACATCGCCACCGCGATGTTCAACAGCGCCGTCGCCAGGAAGATCTGCGCCGGCGTCAGCCCCGCCGCGCCCAACCCCAGGCCGAAGCCGGAAGCGACGCAGATCCACAGCGCATTGAGAATGTTGTTGCCCGCGATGATGCGCGACAGCTGCTCGCGCGGCGCGCGGCTCTGCACGAAGGCGAACAGCGGCACCACGTAGAAGCCGGCGAACATGCCCACCAGGGTGAGGTCCAGCGCGATGCGCCAGCTGCCGGGCGAATGCAGGAAGGCCGTCCAGTCCAGCCCATGCATCGGCGCCAGGCCGGAGCGCGCGAAGTACAGGTCCACGCCGAACACGGTCAGGCCGAATGCGCCCAGCGGCACCAGGCCCACTTCCACGCGGCGCCCGGACATGCGCTCGCACAGCAGCGAACCGATGCCCGTGCCGATCGAGAACAGCGTCAGCACCAGCGTGTTCACCGAGCCGTCGCCGCCCAGGTTCAACCGCGTGTAGTTCGGCAGCTGCGAGATCAGCACGGTGCCGAAGAACCAGAACCAGGAAATGCCCAGCACCGCGTTGAACACCGCGCGGTCGGCACGGGTCAGCTTCAGCACCTTCACCGTCTCGGTGTACGGATTCCAGCTGAAACGCAGGTCCGGCGCGGTGGCCGGCGCCGACGGAATCTGCCGCGAGGCGAAGTAGCCGATGCATGCCACCAGGATGGTCAGCGATGAAGCCGCCACCGGCCCGAAGCCCACGATCAGCATCAGCGCATTGCCGGCGATCATGCCGACCAGCATCGCCAGCTGCGTGCCCATTTCCACCAGGCCGTTGCCGCCGACCAGCTCCTGCGGCTTGAGCGCCTGCGGCAGGATCGCGTACTTGATCGGCCCGAACACGGTCGAGTGCAGCCCCATCAGGAACAGCACCACCAGCAGCAGCGACACGTGATGCGTATAGAAGCCGATCGCCGCCAGCAGCATCGCGCCGATCTCGAACAGCTTGACGAAGCGGATGATGCGCGTCTTCTCGTACTTCTCCGCCAGCTGCCCCGCCGTGGCCGAGAACAGGAAGTACGGCAGGATGAACAGCGCCGGCGCCAGACTGGTGTAAAGCGACACCGTGCGGTCGTCCAGCCCCATCTGGAACGCCACCAGCATGACCATGGCATTGCGGAACGCGTTGTCGTTGAACGCGCCCAGCGCCTGGGTCCAGAAGAACGGCGCGAAGCGGCGGCTGCCCAGCAGGGAAAACTGGCTCATGCAGGTCCTTGGCGTCAGAGCGACGGCATAGCCTACCGGCTCCCCTCCCCTCCGGGGAGAGGGCTGGGCGGGGGACAAAGCTTGCCTCACCACTCCATCCTCGTCATTCCGGAGGAAGCTGGAATCCGTCGCCAGGATGTCTCGCCTTTGGCGAGTGTTTCGCCCCGCTGCCGCGGGGCGAGTTACTTCTTCTTTGCGTGCACAAAGAAGAAGTAACCAAGAAGAAAGTGCACCCTGCTTGGCGCCCTCCGCAGCTAAAGCTGCTCCGGGTCCGTGAGGGCTGGCCGGGCTTTTTGATCGGGCATCCTGCCCGAGTCAAAAAGGCGAGGACGTCCTGTCCTCGCCCCCTGCGGGGCCTTTTCGTCCAGCCCTCACCGCCGGCGCCAAGGGGACCCGGTAGATCAAGAGCAGAAGCGCACAAGCGGAACGCCGCGGCTGCGCCGCATGCTCCTGGTTCGATTTTCGCCTCGGCCTACATCTCCCTCTCCCCACCGGGGAGAGGGTCGGGGTGAGGGGCCGGGCGGAGCGGTGAGCTAAGGGTCGGAGAAACCTGAGAGCTCTTCTTCACTCCGCAGAAATGTTGTCGCAAAAGCGGCGTAGGTTGGGGTGAGCCAAAGGCGAACCCCAACGGTTCGATGAGCCTGGCCATGTTGGGGTTCGCCTTTGGCTCACCCCAACCTACGCGCTCAGCGGTGCAGCGCGCGGTGCGCGATGTCGCGCCGGCAGAACGCGCCGTCGAAATGCACCTTCGACACCGCCGCATAGGCCTGCTCGCGCGCCGCCGCGATGTCCTTGCCCAGCGCGCATACCGTCAGCACGCGGCCGCCGGCCGTCACCGGCTGGCCTTGCGCATCGAGCTTCGTGCCTGCGTGGAAAACCTTGGCGTCCGGACCGGACACGGCATCCAGCCCGGTGATCGCATCGCCGCTGCGCACCTTGCCCGGATAGCCGCCCGCGGCCATCACCACGCCGATCGAAGGGCGCGGGTCCCAATGCGCGGTGGTGTGGCGCAGCTCGCCGTCCAGCGCGGCTTCGATCAGCTCGACCAGGTCGGACTTCAGCCGCAGCATGATCGGCTGCGTTTCCGGGTCGCCGAAGCGCACGTTGAATTCGATCACCTTCGGCGCGCCGCTCTGGTCGATCATCAGGCCGGCATAGAGGAAGCCGATGAACGGCGCGCCCTCGGCGGCCATGCCGTGCAGGGTCGGCTCGATCACTTCCTTGAGGATGCGGCGCTCCACCTCCGGCGTCACCACCGGCGCGGGCGAGTACGCGCCCATGCCGCCGGTGTTGGGGCCGAGGTCGCCCTCGTCGCGGCGCTTGTGGTCCTGGCTGCTGGCCATGGGCAGGGCGTGGCTGCCGTCGCTCATCACGATGTAGCTGGCTTCCTCGCCGTCGAGGAATTCCTCGATCACCACGCGCGCCGAAGCATCGCCGAAGCTGTGCGCGCCGAGCATGTCGTGCAGCGCGAGTTCGGCGTCGGCCAGCGTGAGCGCCACCACTACGCCCTTGCCGGCGGCCAGGCCGTCGGCCTTGATCACGATCGGCGCGCCGTGCTTGCGCACATAGGCCAGCGCCGGTTCCAGCTGGGTGAACACCGCGTAGCGCGCGGTGGGGATGTTGTGACGGAGCAGGAAATCCTTGGCGAAGGCCTTGGAGCCTTCCAGCTGCGCGGCGACCGCGCGCGGCCCGAAGATGCGCAGGCCGGCGGCGCGGAACTTGTCGACCACGCCGGCCACCAGCGGCACTTCGGGGCCGACCACGGTCAGCTCGACTTTCTCCTCGCGCGCCAGCTTGAGCAGGCCGTCCAGGTCGGTCACCGCCACGTCCGCGTTGCGCAGGCCGCGCTCGCGCGCCGTGCCGGCGTTGCCGGGCGCGACGATCACCTCGCTCACGCGCGGCGACTGCTTGAGCTTCCACGCCAGCGCGTGTTCGCGACCGCCGTTGCCGATGACCAGAACTTTCATGCCTTGCTCCACTACGAAGGGATGCGCCTGCACGGCGCAGCGCGACATTGTAGCGGGCGGGACCGCCCAGGCGGCCCTCAGCGGCCGATCAGCTCCATCAGCGCGCTGCGCGGCAGCTTGCCGGTCTCGTTGCGCGGCAGCGCGTCGACCAGGCGCAGCGGGCGCGGCAGGAACACCGGTTCCACCGAGCCGCGCAGGGCTTCCAGGATGCCGTGCTCGTCCAGCCCCGGCGCCACCGCCAGGGCGGCGATGCGCTTGACGCCGATGGCGTCGCCGTCGAGCTGGAACACCACGCCGTCGCGCACGCCCGGCACCGCCAGCAGGCGGCGGGTGAGATCGCCCAGCGAAGCGCGCTTGCCGGCGATTTCCAACAGGTCCGCATGGCGGCCGCACAGGCGGAAGCGGCGGCCCTCGTCCTGCAGGGCGACGATGTCGGCCAGGGCGATCGGCTGGTCCAGCTGCGGCGCGTCGACCAGGGTGCCGTCCGGCTGCGGATGCAGGCGCACGCCGTCGTACAGCGTCCAGGGCTCGTCCGCGGCAGCGCGGCGCGAGGCGATCACGCAGGTTTCGGTGGAGCCGAACACTTCCAGCAGCGGCGCGCCGAAGCGCTGTTCCGCGGCGGCGGCCAGCTCCGCCGGCATCGGCGCGGTGGCCGACATCATGGCGGCGATCGGCGGCAACGCGACGCCGGATTCGATCAGGGCGCGCAGATGGATCGGCGTGATCACCAGCACGCGCGGGCCGCGCGTCTGCGCCAGCGCGTCGGCCACGTCGGCCGGGAAGAACGGCCGCGCCGCATGCACGCCCACGTCGCCCAGCAGCGGCAGCAGCACCGAGGCCTCCATGCCGTACATGTGCTGCGGCGGCACCGTGGCCACCACGTCGAAACGCGGGCCGACGACGGCGCGCAGCGCGCGCATGTTGCCGGCGTTGCTGGCGTGGAAGCTGCGCCAGGTCTTCGGGTAGGCCTTCGGCACGCCGGTGGAACCGGAGGTGTAGCCGATCGCCACCACCTGCTCGGCCGGAATCAGCGGCGCCGGCGTTTCGCCGTCGGCGGCGGGCGCGTCCAGCACGGGCATCAGGCGGTAGCCGGGCGGTGGGGCATCCAGCGCCAGTTCGCCCAGCGCGTAGCTGCCCGGGTGCGCCGCCATCACTTCCATCACCGCCTGCGGCTGGCGCGAGGACGGCAGCAGGTTGGCCTGGCCGCGCAGCGCGATGGCGCAGAACGCGACCAGGAAGGCGTAGCGGTCATCGCACAGGTTCACTGCCGCGGTGGCGGTGGGCAGCCCGGCCGCCACCTGCTGCACGTGCGCCAGGAACTGCGCGGCGCCCACCGCCGCGGCGCCGCGCCAGGCCACCGTGCGCGCCGCATGGCCGGCCACCAGCAGCGGCAGGCCGGTGCTGGCCGGATCGTGGCGGTAGCTGTCGTAGACAATGGCCAAGCGGTGTTCTCCCCGTACTGTTCACCGGCAACGCATCCATGGAGCCGCCCCGGAAAACCGGGCCGACGGAATGGATCGCGGATTGGGCCCGGCGAGGCTCTTCCCATCCTCGCGACCGCCGCTGAATACCTCCCCACTGGCGCCGGTAGCGTCCAGAGCGTATTCAGGCGGGCCGGCGAGCCGGCTCGGGTCAGGCGCGGATGATAGCGCCCGTGAGCGCGTCGCGGATCACCGTGGGTCGCTCCAGGCCGCCCAGCGGAGCGTCCAGCAGGCCGTCCAGCGCGGCGCCGAAGTAGCGCTCCACCGCCGCCGCGGAACGGGCCGGCGGCTGGCCGTGCGGGTTGGCGCTGGTCGACACCAGCGCGCCGCCGAAGGCGCGGCACAGCGCGGCGGCGGGCTCGTGCGCGGTGACGCGCAGGGCGATGCCGCTGTGGGCGCCGGCCACCCATTCGGGCACTTCGGCCGAGCGCGGGAAGATCCAGGTATTCGGTCCGGGCCAGCTCGCGCGGACCTGCTCCATCACTTCATCGGGCACCGCGGCGCGGGCGATGTAGCGCTCGACCTGGGCGAAGTCAGCCGCGATCAGCAGCACGCCCTGGGTAGGCGGGCGCTGCTTCAAGGCGAAGATCTGCTCGAACGCCGCGCGGTCATGCGGATCGCAGCCCAGGCCGAACACCGCCTCGGTGGGATAGGCCAGCACGCCGCCGCCGCGCAGGAGCGCGGCGGCATCGTCGAGCTGATCGAGCGCGAAGTGCCGGGCCACTCAGGCCTTGGCCTTGCCTGCGGGCTTCTTCGCGGCGGCTTTCTTGGTGGCGGTTTTCTTCGCCGCGGTTTTCTTGGCTGCCGTCTTGGTGGCCGTCGTCTTCTTGGCCGCGGCCTTCTTCACCGCCGGTTTTTCCGCCGGAGCCTTCTTGGCGGCCGCCTTTTTCGCTGCCGGCGCGGCCTTCTTCGCCGCTGCCTTCCTGGCGCCGCCGCGGCCCTTCTTCACCGGCGCCGCGGCGAGCAGTTCGATGCATTGCGCCTCGGTCAGGGTCTTCGGGTCCTGGTCCTTCGGGATGCGCGCGTTCTTCTCGCCGTCGGTGATGTAGGGACCGAAGCGGCCGTTGAGCACCTGCACGCCGTTGCCGAAGTCCTGGATCACGCGGTTGGCGATCAGCTCCAGCTTCTCCTGCACGATCTGCAGCGCGCGCGGCAGCTCGATGGTGTAGGGGTCGTCCTCGGCCTTGAGCGAGGCATAGGTACTGCCCTGCTTCACGAACGGGCCGAAGCGGCCCACGCCCACCGACACCTCGTCGCCGTTCTCGGCCTGGCCGAGCTTGCGCGGCAGCTTGAACAGCTCCAGCGACTCTTCCAGGGTGATGGTGTGCATGCTCTGGCCCGGACGCAGGCTGGCGAACTGCAGCTTCTCGTCGGTGTCCTTGTCGCCGATCTGCGCATACGGCCCATAGCGGCCCAGGCGCACCGACACCGGCTTGCCGGTCTTCGGATCCGTGCCCAGCTCGCGCGCGCCGGTGGCCTCGCTGCGGTCGACGGTCTCGGTCTTTTCCTCGACCTGCTGCTTGAACGGCTGCCAGAAACGCTCCATCAGCGGCACCCAGGCTTCCTCGCCGCGGCTCACCGCGTCGAGCTCGTCCTCGAGCTTGGCGGTGAAGTCGTAGTCGACGTAGCGGGTGAAGTGCTGGGTCAGGAACTTGCTCACCGCGCGGCCCACGTCGGTGGGCTTGAAGCGGCGGCTGTCCAGCAGCACGTATTCGCGGTTGAGCAGCACCTGGATGATGCTGGCGTAGGTCGACGGACGGCCGATGCCGTGTTCTTCCAGCGACTTCACCAGGCTCGCTTCGGAATAGCGCGGCGGCGGCTCGGTGAAGTGCTGGTCGGCCAGGATGTCGTGCAGCGCGACCTGCTCGCCCTTTTCCAGCCTGGGCAGGCGGCGGCCTTCGTCGTCGTCCTCGGCGCTCTTCTGGTCGCGGCCTTCCTCGTACACGGCCAGGAAGCCCGGGTCGACCACGGTGGTGCCGGTGGAGCGGAAGCCCGCCTCACCGCCCTGGGCATGCGGCAGGGCGAAATCCACCGACACGGTGTTGAGCGTGGCGTGGATCATCTGGCAGGCGACGGTGCGCTTCCAGATCAGCTCGTACAGCTTGCGCTGCTCGTCGTTGAGGTACGAAGCCACCTCGCGCGGCGTGTACATGGCCGAGGTCGGGCGGATCGCCTCGTGCGCTTCCTGCGCGTTCTTGGACTTGGACTTGTAGACCTGCGGATGGTCCGGCAGCGCCTTGTTGCCGTAGTCGCGCGCAATCAGCTGGCGCAGCTCGCCCACGGCGTCCTCGGACAGCGCCACCGAGTCGGTACGCATATAGGTAATGAGGCCGACGTTGCCCTCGCTGCCCAGCGACACGCCCTCGTACAGCCCCTGCGCCACCTTCATGGTGCGGCTGGTGGAGAAACCGAGCTTGCGCGCGGCCTCCTGCTGCAGGGTGGAGGTGGTGAACGGCGGCGCCGGGCGGCGCTTGCGCTCCTTGCTGCCGACGTCGCTGACGGTGAGGCGGCCGTGCGCGGCTTCCTTCAGCGCCGCGCGGGCAGCCATGGCGTCGGCCTCGTTGGTGAGGTCGAACTGCTCGAACTTCTTGCCGTACAGGCGGGTGAGGCGCGCGCTGAAGTCGCCCTCGGGGTGGCGCAGCGCGGCTTCGACGGTCCAGTACTCGCGGGCGACGAAGGCTTCGATCTCTTCCTCGCGCTCCACGATCATGCGCAGCGCCGGGCTCTGCACGCGGCCGGCGGACAGGCCGCGCTGCACCTTGCGCCACAGCACCGGCGACAGGTTGAAGCCGACCAGGTAGTCCAGCGCGCGGCGCGCCTGCTGGGCGTCGACCAGGTCGTGCGAGAGCTGGCGCGGCTGGGCCACGGCGGCCTTGATCGCCTTGGGGGTGATCTCGGAGAACACCACGCGGTGCAGCTGCTTGCCCTTGGTCAGGCCGCGCTGCTGCAGGATCTCGCTGATATGCCAGCTGATCGCCTCGCCTTCGCGATCCAAGTCGGTCGCGAGGTAGATGTCGTCGGCCGCCTGGGCCGCCTTGGCGATGGCATCGACGTGTTTCTGATTGCGCTCGATGATCTCGTAGGCCATGGCGAAACCATGGTCCGGATCGACCGCGCCCTCCTTCGGCTTCAGGTCACGCACGTGACCGTAGGAGGCCAGGACCTGGAAGTCCTTGCCCAGGTACTTGTTGATCGTCTTGGCCTTGGCGGGCGACTCGACGATGAGCAGATTCTTTGCCATGCAGCGGGGTTTCCAGAAGCCAACGGCCCGCACTTTGGCGGGCCTTCTTTATTTAGTTAAAGGCATGCCGCGCCAACGCCGTCAAGCTCGGTCTCGTGAAAACGAGGCATGGAGCCATTTCGGCCATCCAGCCCGGCTAGCCCGGCAGGCGCTGGTAGCGATTGCCCGGCAGGCTGCCGACCACGCCCTCCAGCTCCAGCATCAGCAGCATGGACGACAAGGCGGCGGCGGACTGCCCGGTACGGCCGGCCAGCTCGTCCAGGCTGGCCGGGTCGTGGCCCAGGGCGGCCAGCAGCTGGCCGTACTCCGGGTCGCCGCTCCAGCCCGCCTGGGCGGCCTGAACGGCCCGGCCCGGTGGCGCATCCTGCAGCCGCGCCGCCAGTTCCGCGCCCAGCGCGCGCGCCTGCGGCGCCAGCACCTCGGCCACTTCGGCCGCCGTTTCGACCAGCCGGGCGCCGTCGCGGATCAGCTGGTGGCAGCCACGGGACTGCGGATTATGGACGGAGCCGGGCAGCGCGAATACCTCCCGCCCCTGCTCGCCGGCCAGGCGGGCGGTGATCAGCGAGCCCGATTCCAGGTCCGCCTCGACCACCAGGGTGCCCAGGGCCAGGCCCGACAGGATGCGGTTGCGCCGCGGGAAATGCCCCGCCACGGCCGGCGTGCCCAGCGGGAATTCGCTGACCAGGACGCCTTCCTGCGCGATCCGGTGCGCCAGGGCGAGATGCTTGCGCGGATAGACCCGGTCCAGGCCCGTGCCCACCACCGCCACCGTGGGCCGGCCGGCATCCAGCGCGCCCAGGTGGGCCGCGCCGTCGACGCCGTCGGCCATGCCGCTGGTCACCACGAAGCCGGCCACGGCGAGGTCCCGCGCGAACGTCCGCGCCTGCGCCAGCCCGCCGGCGGTGGCGCCGCGCGAGCCGACGATCGCTACCTGCGGGAACAGCAGCAGCCCGGCGTCGCCGCTGACGAACAGCGCGGCGGGCGGGTTCGGGATCGCCTCCAGCAGGGGCGGGAAATCCGCCTCGGTGCAGCACAGCAGGCGATGCCCCGGCTGGGCCAGCCAGTCCAGGTCGGCGGCGATCAGGGCTTCGTCCGGCCGCTCCAGCCAGGCCACTGCATCTGCGCCCAACGCCGCCGCACGCCGCGGCGCATGCGCCAGCACGGTCTCGATGCGCCGGTCGTGGGCCAGCAGCCATTGACGGAGGGTGGAAGGCCCCAGGCCGGGAGTGCGCAGCAGGACCAGCCAGGCGCGCCATGCGTCGGTTTCGCTCATCCGTGCAGTTTATGGGCCGCGCAAACGAAAACGGCGCGGACGATGCCGCGCCGTTGTGTCAGCCGATGCCGATGCGCTTACTCAGGCATCGTCAGGCGGTCGCCCATCGAGATCGGCTTGATGCCGTCCATGACCAGGCCGTAGCTGACCTTGTCGAAGGTGCGGAACACCATCACGTGGCCGACGAATTCCTCCGGCAGGGTCACCGCCTTGCCGGTGCCGCGGCGCCAGCTGTCGCTGGCCACGTCGTCGTTGATGGTCTCGCCCGGATGCACGATCGAGAAGGTCTGGCCGTTCTCCACGCCGTCCTTCGCGCCGATCGACATCGCCACCACCTGGTGCGGGCCCACGGCCTCCAGCGCGTCGGTGAAGGCGATCACGCGGGAGTTGTCCGGCACCGACTTCGGCGCATGCGGGTAGTAGTACGGGTCGTAGGGCTTGTCGTCGATCGGCATGATGCGATCGCCCTTGCGGATCTCCTGGGTGGAATCCAGCAGCAGCAGGGTGGAGACGTCGCCGGTGCGCAGCGTTTCGGCATTGCCGATCACCGTCACTTCGGTGCCCAGGTCGGTGCCGGTGCCGTAGTGGTGGTCGTTGCGGAATTCTTCGCGCCACGGGGTGGTGACCACCGAGGCGTCGTCGTCCAGCTCATGGCCGACCATCGGGTACGGCTCGCTGCGGTCGTCCTGGTTGAAGCCGCGGAAGGTATGCGTCGGGCGCACGATCGCCCAGCGCTGGCCCGGCTCGGACTTGAGGTTGCGCGCGTAGATGTTCTGGCCGACGGTGCCGCGCAGGCGGGCTTCCTCGAAGCCCATCACGTACGGCGACTGCTTCACCTCGTCCGAGTTCATCACGCGCGTTTCCTTCAGGAACATGCGCAGCGCGGACAGCGGGATGGCGGGGATCGGCTCGCCTTCGGCGCGCACGCGCGGCTGCAGGCCGAGGCGCGGACCGTTGATGAAGGAAAGATTGAGCACGTCGCCCGGATAGATCAGGTGCGGGTTCTGCACCTGCGGATTCGCCTGCCAGATCTCCGGCCACAGCCAGGGCTTGGAGAGGAAGCGCGCCGAAATGGCCCAGAGCGTGTCGCCCTTGCGCACGGTGTACGAATCGGGGTGGTCCGAACGCAATTGAGCGCCGGCAGCGTAAACGGCGACAGTGACCAGCATGCCGGCCAGCAGCCCGATGGACTTTCTAATCATAAACGGGATTCCCCCATCCCCCGATGCTCGGCGGAGTGTAACCGATGGTTTAACGCCCGCAACCAGAGCCAGTTGGCAGAATCCTCTGCCAGACACGGGGTTGCCGACGTACAATAAGGCTCATTCTAGATCGCGCCCGGGCTGGGTTTTCACCGATTCGCCCGCATTTTTGGCGCCGAGGTGTACACCAAATGTCGACCCTGACCATTCTCGAATTCCCCGACCCCCGCCTGCGCACCAAGGCCGAGCCCGTGCGCGTGTTCGACGCAGAACTCAAGCAGTTCGTCGCCGACATGTTCGAAACCATGTATGCCGCCAACGGCGTCGGCCTGGCCGCCACCCAGGTCAACGTGCACCGGCGCGTGCTGGTGGCGGACATGAGCGACGGGCGCAACGAGCCGCTGGCCCTGATCAATGCCGAGATCCTGGAAAAGGACGGCTCCCAGGTGTACCAGGAGGGCTGCCTGTCCTTCCCCGGCATCTATGCCGACGTGACCCGCGCGCTGAAGATCAAGGTCAAGGCGCAGGACGCCGACGGCAAGGAGTTCGTGCTCGACGTGGAAGGCCCGCTGGCGGTGTGCATCCAGCACGAGATGGATCACCTGGCCGGCAAGGTGTTCGTCGATTACCTGTCGCCGCTGAAGCGCTCCATGCTGCTCAAGCGCCTGGACAAGCAGCGCAAGCAGGCGGCCAGCGCTTGACGGGCGCGCCCTTGCGCGTCGTCTTCGCCGGCACGCCCGAGTTTTCCGTCCCCTGCCTGGAAGCCTGCCGCGCCAGCGGCGCCGAGGTCGTTGCCGTGTATACGCAGCCGGACCGCCCCGCGGGCCGCGGCCGCAAGCTCACGCCCAGCCCGGTGAAGCAGGCCGCGCTGGCGGCCGGCATCCCGGTGGAGCAGCCCGAATCGCTGAAGAGCCAGGAAGCGCGCGACACGCTCGCCGCCTGGCGGGCCGACCTGATGGTGGTGGTCGCCTACGGCCTGATCCTGCCGCGCAAGGTGCTGGCCCTGCCGCGCCTGGGCTGCTGGAACGTGCATGCCAGCCTGCTGCCGCGCTGGCGCGGCGCCGCGCCGATCCAGCGCGCGATCCTGGCCGGCGACACCGAAAGCGGCGTGAACCTGATGCAGATGGAAGCGGGCCTGGACACCGGCCCCGTGCTGCTGGAACGCCGCACGCCGATCGAACGCGCCGACACCGGCGGCAGCCTGCACGACCGCCTCTCGGCGCTGGGCGCCGAGGTGCTGGCCGAAGGCCTGCGCCGCGCCATGGCCGGCGAAACGCCGAGCCCGCGCGCGCAACCGGAAGACGGCGTCACCTACGCGCACAAATTGGATAAGGCCGAGGCGAAGCTGGATTTCCAGCGCGACGCGCTCAGCCTGGAACGCCAGGTCCGCGCCTTCGATCCCTGGCCCGTCGCCGAAGGCGAGATCGCCGGCGAGCCGCTGCGCATCTGGGCCGCCGAAGCCATCGCGCGCGACCACGCCGCCGCCCCCGGCAGCGTGCTGTCCGCCGGCCGCGACGGCATCGAGATCGCCTGCGGCGAAGGCGCCCTGCGCGTGACCGCGCTGCAGCGCGCCGGCGGCAAGCGCATCGGCGCGGCCGACTATCTCAATGCGCGGCCCGAACTGCGCAGCGCCCGATGACCGACACCCGCGCCCTGGCCGCCCAGGCCCTCGCTGAAGTCGCCCTGCGCGGCGCCTCGCAGCGCGACGCCACCGAGCGCTACGCCCCGCGCCTGCCCGACCCGCGCGACCGCGCCCTGTTCACCGCCCTGGTCAGCGACGGCGCGCGCTGGTGGCTGCGCTTCGACGCCGCCATCGACCGCCTGCTGGAGAAACCGCTGCGCCAGAAGGAACCGGCCGTGCACGCCCTGCTGGTGCTGGGCCTGGTGCAGCTGGAGATCCTGGAGCTGCCCGACTACGCCGCCGTCGCCGCCACCGTGCAGGCGGCGCGCGCGCTGCAGCGGCCGCGCATGGCCGGGCTGGTCAACGCCGTGCTGCGCCGCTGGCAGCGCGAGCGCACCGAGCTGCTGGCCGCGCTCGACGCCAAGCCGCAGACCCGCCACGCGCACCCCGCCTGGCTGGCCAAGGCCATCGCCCGCGACTGGCCGGAACAGGCCGACGCGGTGATGGCCGCGAACAATATCGAGCCGCCGCTGATGCTGCGCGCCAACCGCCGCCGCAGCGGCCGCGACGACCTGCTCGAACGCCTGCGCGCCGCCGGCTATACCGCCGAGGCCCACGCCTGGCTGGCCGACGGCATCGTGCTGCCGCACAGCGCCGACGTCACCCGCATGCCCGGCTTCGCCGAAGGCCATTTCGCCGTGCAGGACGGCGCCGCCCAGGCCGCGGCGGATCTGGCCGAGGTGCGCGACGGGCTGCGCGTACTCGACGCCTGCGCCGCCCCCGGCGGCAAGGCCTGCCATCTGCTCGAACGCGCCCGGCTCGACCTGATCGCGCTCGAATCCGACGCCGGCCGCGCCAGGCGCATCGGCCAGAACCTCGACCGCCTCGGCCTCGACGCCGACGTGGTGATCGGCGACGCCGGCGCCCCGGATACCTGGTGGGATGGCCGTCCGTTCGACCGCATCCTGATCGATGCCCCCTGCTCGGCCACCGGCGTCCTGCGCCGCCGGCCGGACGTGCGCCTGCACCGCCGCGACAGCGACATCGCCGCGCTGGCCGCGCAGCAGCGCCGCATCCTGCAGGCGCTGTGGCCGCTGCTGGCGCCGGGCGGACGGCTGGTCTACGTGACCTGCTCGCTGCTGAAGGCGGAAAACGAAGCGGTGGTCGGCGCGTTCCTGGCCAGCCAGCCCGAAGCAAGGTCGGCCGCGTTCACCCTGCCCGCGGGGCAGGCGGCGGCGCTGGGCTGGCAGGTTCTCCCCGGGGATGGGGACCTCGACGGCATGTACTATGCCGTGCTCGAACGGGCCTGACCGGCGCGCCTAAGCGCCCGATAAGGCGCCCGGCTTAAAAAACGCTACACCCATCGCTACGTCGCGGCGCCGCCGCCGGAAGTCCACGCATGCCCGTTGCCTCGCAAGCCACTCCCCAGGAACGCCGCTATTTCTGGCTGCTGCTGATCTTCGCCGTGGTGGTGATCGGCGCCGGCATCGGCCTGCGCGACCCGTGGCCGTCGGACGAGCCGCGCTTCACCCTGGCCGCCAAGCAGATGGTGGAAAGCGGCGACTGGCTGTTCCCGCATCGCGGCAGCGAGCTGTATTCGGACAAGCCGCCGATGCTGATGTGGACCGAAGCGGCCAGCTACACCGTGCTGCGCAGCTGGCGCGCGGCCTTCCTGCTGCCGTCGCTGCTGGCCGCGCTGGGCACCCTGCTGCTGGTCTACGACCTGGGCCGGCGGCTGTGGAACCGGCAGGCCGGCCTGTATGCGGCCGCGGCGCTGCTGGTGAGTTTCCAGTTCGTCTACCAGGTGAAACGCGCGCAGATCGATCCGCTGGTGATGTTCTACATCACCGCGGCGAACTGGGGCCTGCTGGTGCATCTGCTCAAGGGACCGAACTGGCGCGCGTTCTGGTTCGGCTGTTTCTGCGCGGGCCTGGGCGTGATCACCAAGGGCGTGGGCGTGCTCGCGCTGTTCATGCTGCTGCCCTACCTGGTGGCATGGCGCGGCGGCTGGGACGGCGTGTCGCGCATGGGTCCGGGCGCGTGGTGGCGCTGGCCGCTGGGCCTGGTGGCGCTGCTGGCGGCGATCGCGCTGTGGCTGGTGCCGATGCTGCTGGGCGCGAAGGCGCACGGCAACGATCCGGCCTATACGGCTTATGTCAACGACATCCTGTTTCACCAGACCGCCGGCCGCTACAGCAAGTCGTGGGACCACCACCATTCGCCGTTCTATTACGTGCCGATCGTGCTGTTCAGCTGGCTGCCGCTGTCGCTCACCTATCCGGGCACGCTGCCGCGCTGGTGGCAGCGGCTGAAGGCGAAGGACGCGCGCATCCTGCTGCCGCTGGGCTGGATCGTGCTGATCCTGGTGTTCTTCGCCATCCCCAAGGGCAAGCGCGACGTCTACATCATGCCGGCGCTGCCGATGCTGGCGCTGATCACCGGCCCCTTCCTGCACGAGCTGCTGCAGAAGCGCTGGCTGCGCATCGCGGGCCTGGTGTTCATCGGCGTGATGGGCGCGGCCATGCTCGGCGTCGGCGCGGCCGCCTTGATCGCGCATCCGAAGTTCGCCACCGAGTTCGCCACCGCGCGCGGCTTCGACGACGGCGGCCACGCGCTGTGGTGGATGTTCGTCGCCATCGGCGCCGTGCAGCTGGTGCTGATCGCCGCGCTGCGCCTGCGCCACGCCGTGTGGGCGGTGTGCGGCGGCATGGCGGCGATGTGGCTGGCCTGGGGCCTGTGGGCGTATCCGCTGCTCAACGATTCCAGCTCCGCCGCCGCGCTGATGCAGGACGTGCGTGCGCGCGTGCCGGCCGACGAGGAGCTGGGCCTGGTCGCGTGGAAGGAACAGAACCTGCTGATGCTCGACCGTCCCGCCACCGACTTCGGCTTCACCGTGCCCTGGCACGAGCAGTACGCGGCGGCGGTGAAGTGGCAGGCGCAGGCGCCGGCGCACCGCTGGCTGTTCGCGCTGGACGGCGTGATGGACAAGTGCGTCGACCGCAGCAAGGCGATCAGCCTCGGCCACGCCAACCGCCGCGAGTGGTGGCTGTTCAAGGCCGACGCGGTGATCCCGGGCTGCACGCCGAACGAAGAGGTCGACCGCGTGCCGGCCAGTACCGCCGATTCCGAGTGACCGCCCCATGGCGCGCCTGGACCTGATCGGACGCGACAACGGCGCCGGCCTCAGCCGCGACATGGCCTTGCTGGCCGAGGCGCTGCGCGAGGCCGGCAACGACGTCACGCTCAGCGGCCTGCCGCATCGCGGCCGCCTCGCCGAATGGGCGACGCGGCTGCGCCTGGCCTGGCGCGCGCCGGCGCAGGACATCAACCTGATGCTGGAACGCATCCGCCCCGAATTCCTGCGCGGTGCGCGGCGCAACGTGGTGATTCCGAACCCCGAATATTTCCGCCCGTTCGACCGCGCCCATCTCGCCGCGATGGATGCGGTGTGGGTGAAGACGCGCCATGCGGAACGCCTGTTCGGCGCGCTCGGTGCGCGCACGCAGTACATCGGCTTCACCAGTCCCGACCGGCTGGATGCCTCGGTGCCGCGCAAGCATGCGTTCTTCCATGGCCCGGGCCGCAGCGGCAACAAAGGTACCGAAGCGCTGCTGCGTTTGTGGGCCGCGCATCCGTCGTGGCCGCAGCTCACCGTGGCATGGCGGCGCAAGCGCGTGGATATCGGCGCGCTGCCGGCAAACGTCACGCTGCTGCGCGAGCATCTGGACGACGCAGCTTATCGCCGGCTGCAGAACGAACACCGCTTCCACCTGTGCCCGTCGCAGACTGAAGGCTACGGCCATTACCTGGTCGAGGCGATGAGCTGCGGCGCGGTGGTGGTGACGCTGGACGCGGAACCGATGAACGAGCTGGTGACCGCGGAACGCGGCGTGTTGGTGCCGGCGCGCAGCGAGGGCAGGCAGGATCTCGCCACGCTCTACGGCTACGCCGATGAAGCCATGTCCGCCGCGATCGAACGCTGCATCGCCATGGACGCAAGCACCGCCGAACAGCTCGGCCGCGCCGCCCGCGGCTGGTACGACACCAACCGCGCCGACTGGCCCGCGCGCCTGCGCGCCGCCATCGCCGCCCTGCCCTGATGCCCACCGGACCCCGCATGCGCAAGCGCGCCATCCAACTGATCGGCAACGACAACGGCGCCGGCCTCACCCGCGACATGCGCCTGGTCGCGCGCATCCTGCGCGAGGGCGGCCATCAGGTCACGGTGACCCGGCTCAATAACCGCGCGCGGCTCAGCCATCGCTGGCAGCGTTTTTCCGGGCGCGCGCGCCAGCTGCTGCGCAACCTCGCGCGGGGCCGCTTGCATGCGCGCTACGACCTCAACCTGATGTGCGAAAGCGTCAGCGCACGCTATTTCCGCCAGGCCGGCGCCAGCGCGCTGCTGCCGCATCCGGAGTGGTTCGACCAGGCATGGCTGGCGGATCTGGGCGGCATCGACCTGGTGCTGGCCAAGACCCACCATGCACAACGCATCTTCAGCGAGCTGGGCCGGCCGGTGATCCACACCGGTTTCGTCAGCGAAGACCAGCGCGCGCCGGACATCGCACGCCAGCCCACCTTTTTCCACGGCCCGGGCCGCAGCAACAACAAGGGCACCGCGCAGATCCTGAAACTGTGGGCGGACCATCCGGACTGGCCGCAGCTCACCGTGGTCTGGCGCAGCGACGAAGCCCGCGCCTGGCCGCAGACGCCGGCGAACGTGCGGCTGATCCGCGAATACGTCGGCGACGAGGCACTGCGCGAACTGCAGAACAGCAGCGTGTTCCATCTGTGCCCCTCGCAGACCGAGGGCTATGGCCATTCGATCGTCGAGAGCTTAGGCATCGGCGCCGTGGTGATCTCCACCGACGCCGAACCGATGAACGAGCTGGTCACGCCCGAGCACGGCATCCTGGTCGCCGCGCACGCCGCCGGCACGCAGGCGCTGGCCACGCTCTACGATTTCGACATGGACGCGATGCGTGCCGCGATCGAGCGCTGCATCCATATGCCGGAAGCCGAGCAGCAGCGCCTGGGCCAGGCCGCGCGCCGCTGGTTCGAAGACAATCGGCGGGATTTCCCCGGCCGCCTGCTGCGCGCGCTCGATACGCTGCCCTGACCTTCCACTCGCAGACCACATCCTCCATGAGCACCAGCGTCAATCTCATCGCACCCGACAACGGCCTGGGCCTGAGCCGCGACCTGCAGTTCACCGCCGATGCGCTGAAGGCCTGCGGCTGCACGGTGCACTTCACCCGCCTGACCGATGCGGACGAGAAAGTGCGCTGGTCGCTGGGCCGCGAGGGACTGCGCGGCGACCTGCGCCGCTGGCGTTTCGCCATGCGCCACCGCGAGCCGCCGCGCTTCGATCTCAACATCATGTTCGAGCATCTGTGGCCGGCGCATTTCGGCCTGGCGCGGCAGACCATCGCGCTGCCCAATACCGCATGGTTCGATGCCAAGGACGTGCTGCACCTGCCGCGCGTGGCGCGCGTGTGGTGCAAGACCAACGACGCGGTGGACGTATTCCGCGGCCTGGGCAAACCGACCTCCATGGTGGGTTTCGACAGCGAGGACCGCTACGACGCCGCGGTGCCGCGCGAACGCGCCTTCTTCCACCTGGCCGGCGGCAGCGTCACGCGCGGTACCGACCGCCTGCTCGCGGTGTGGCGGCGCCATCCGGAATGGCCGACGCTCACCGTGCTGCGGCATCCGGCCTGTGCGCCGCAGGATCTGAGCGCCCCGAATATCCGCCACCTGCGCCAGTTCCTCGACGGCAACGTGCCGGCGCAGTACGCGGAATTGAGCCGCCTGCAGAACAGCCATCTGTTCCAGATCTGCACCTCGGAGATCGAGGGCTGGGGCCACTACATCGTCGAGGCGCTGGGCGTGGGCGCGGTCACCTTCGTGGTCGACGCGCCGCCGATGAACGAGATCGTCACCGCCGAACGCGGCCTGCTGGTGCCTTATGCGCAGACCGGCCGGATGGGACAGGCGACCACCTACCAGTTCGACGAGGCCGCGCTGGAAGCCGCCGTGGCGCGCGCGCTGGCGATGCCGGAAGCGGACGTCGCACAGATGGGCGCCAGGGCGCGGCAGTGGTTCCTCGACAACAGCGCGGGTTTCGTCCCGCGCATCCGCCAGGCGTTGGCCGACTCAGCCGGCCGCGGCTGAGATTTCGTAGTTCTCTCCGGCGGCCATCGCCGCCAGGTGGCCGTCGATGCCCCGCTCGCAGCGCACGATGTGCTCGCGCACGGTGCGCAGATAGATCTGGTTGTTCGGCAGGCTGGGATCGTCCACTTCTTCCTGCGCGCGGCTGCGGTGTTCCAGGTGCGCGGCCAGCGCCGCCCACTTGAGCGCGCGGCGGCGCACGCCGGCGTTGCCTAAGCGCGCGGCCAGTTCGCGGTCTTCCGCGCCGTAGCCCTCCATCTGTTCGTCGAAGCCGTTCACGCGCAGCAGGTCGTCGCGCCAGCAGCTCATATTGCAGCTCATCACGCGGCCGCCGCTGCGCGCGCGGGATTTCCAGCGTGCGAGCGGCAGCGAACGGAACGCATACAGGCGCTTGATGCCGTCGAACACCTGGAAATCCGCATCGGCCCAGGGCGCGAACACCGGCCGGCCGCCGGCCAGCAGGCGCCTGGATTCCCGCTCGCTGTTCTTGAAGCGGCCGCCCTGCAGGAAATAGCCGCGCCCGGCCAGGGCGAGGTGGTCGGCGATGAAGTCCGGGTGCAGCACCATGTCGCCGTCGATCATCACCACGTATTCGCCGCGGCTGGCGGCGATGCCGAGATTGCGGCTGCGCGAGGCGCGGAAGCCCAGGTCTTCCTGCCATACGTGGCGCAGCGGCACCGGGAAGCTTTTAGCCATGCGCTCGATCACCGCGCGCGTGGCGGGGCCGGAGCCGTCGTCGGCGACGATCACTTCGTCCGGCAGGCGGCTCTGCGCCGCCGCGCTGGCCAGCACGCGCTCCAGCGCCTCGGGCCAGTTGTAGGTCAGCACCAGCAGGCTGACCGAACGCGGCGCGGTGCGCGCGCCGCGCGTGCGGATGCTCCACGACAGGCCCAGGCTCAGCGCCAGCGGCAGCCAGCCGAGCAGCCATTCCACGTCGGGGCGGCGCAGCAGCTGCGGGGCGTCGAACTGCCAGGCCACGCTGGCGTAGATCCACAGCGCCAGCATCACCCGCCCCAGCATCACGTGGCGGTAGCGCCAGGCGCGCCAGCCCATCACCAGCCACAGCAGCGCCCACAGCAGCATGCCCGGCACGCCGAGCAGGATCGCCAGGTGGCTGAGGATGTTGTGGCTGTGTTCCCAGGTCTGGCCCTGGCCGACGATGTCGTAGTGGCTGCCCATGCCCAGGCCCAGCCACGGGTGCTGGCCGATCAGCACCAGCGACTGCTGCAGGATCTCCGGCCGGTAGGACAGGCCGCGGTCCTTCATGTACTGCCAGCCCCCCAAGGCAATGATCACCGCGGCCACGCCCAGCATCGCCGCGGCGCGGCGGCGGATGTGCCGGTGCGGCGCGGCCAGCAGCATCACCGCCTGGGTAGCGATCAGGGCCAGCCAGATCGAGCGGGTGAAGGTCAGCAGCACGAAGGTCATCAGCGCCACGATCGAGCCGATCTGCAGCACCCGCTGCCAGCGCCCGCGCACCGACAGCTGCAGCAGCCACACGCTGGCGGCGCCGAAGGCGAAGGCGGCGAGGTTGGGGTTGTCCAGGGTGCCGAAGCCGACCAGGCGGTCCTGCTCCTGCCAGGTCGAACCCACGCGCAGCGGGAACACCGCCATCGACACCAGGGCCGCCAGCCCCAGGCCGGCGCCCGCCCAATAGAGCAGCGCCTGCGCGCGCCGCGGCTGGCCCGCGACCAGGCTGCCCAGCAGCAGCACGAAGGCCAGCACGTAGAAGACCACCACCGCGTCGTCGCCGAGCGTGCCGTTGCGCGCCCAGATCACCGACAGCAGGGTCCAGCCGAGGAAAGCCAGCAGCAGCTTGCCTTCGCGCGCCTCCAGCAGGCCGCGCGCCAGCGCGCGGCGCCACGACCAGGCCAGCCAGGCGGCCGGCAGCAGGAACAGCGCGATCAGGCTGTCGTGGTAGTACTTGCCCGGATTCCAGACCTTCGGTCCCGGCGGACTGGCCGCCATGCCGACCAGCAGCCAGCCCAGGCCCAGCAGCATCCACAGGCGCAGCCACGCCGGCAAAGCCAGCCAGCGCCGCTTGAACTGGGCGGCCAGGCCTTCTTCCCTTGCCCCGGCATGCACGGTGTCTTTCAAGCTGTCCTTCCACATTCTCGAGGCGATTCCTGTCAACCGGGGGGTGCCGCTGGAGCCAGACCCCACCAGTCAACGCACAACCGTGCGCAAGGATACCCATACCGGGGGAAACGGAGCGCGAACGGGGACATAACCCAAAGCAGAACGTTCGGCCGGCGCATTTGCGCAACGCCGGAGCAAGCCAGCGCAGGTTGGGGTTCGCCGTTGGCTCACCCCAACCTGCGCCGGAGGGTTTTGGGGCGGGCGGCAGAAGCCATCGGCTAGAATCGCCGGATGCAGACGCTCCCCCTCACCCTCGTCGTGATGACCTACAACGAGGCGAAGAACATCGCCCGTTGCCTGGACAGCGTGCCGTTCGCCGCCGAAAAAGTGGTGATCGACAGCGGCAGCACCGACGACACGGTGGCGCTCGCCCAGGCCCACGGCGCACGCGTGGTGCACCAGGACTGGCTGGGCTTCGGCCCGCAGCGCAACTTCGCCAGCACCCAGGCCGGCCACGACTGGATCCTGGCGCTGGACGCCGACGAATACCTCACCCCGGCCCTGGCCGAGGAGATCGCCGCGAAGCTGCCGGCCCTGATGGCCGGCGACACCTGCGCCGTGTGGCTGCGCCGCGCCACCATCTACATGGGCGCGCCGATGCGCTTCTACCTGCCCTCGATGGGCGAGAAGATGGCCCGCCTCTACCACCGCGGCCGCGCCCGCTGGGCCGACGTGCGCGTGCACGAGTCGCTGCGCTTCGACGGCCCTTCGGCCATCTTCCAGGCCCGCTTCAACCACGAGAACAACCCCAGCCTGCCGGAGAAGCAGATCAAGGTGCTGCGCTACGCGGAGCTGAAATGCCGCGACTGGCTGGAGAAGGACAAGCCCGTGCGCATGTGGCAGACGCCGTTCGTGTTCGCGCTGGCCTTCCTCAAGGACTACCTGTTCCGCCTGGCCTTCCTCGACGGCTGGCGCGGCTACGCCATCGCCCAGACCGCCGCCTCGTATGCGGTGTACAAGCGCATGCGTTACTACGAGATGCGCCATAACCCGGCCTCCATCGAGAGCGCGGCCGCCGCGCTCCACCGCCACGGAATCGACCGCTGACCATGCCCAAGCACTACCTTCTGTACGGCTCCGAGCGCTATGCGCTGGCCATCCTGCGGCCGGTGCAGGAGGCCATCCGCGCGCGCGGCGACGAGGCGGCATGGTTCTTCGACGGCCCCGGCGCGGAAGACCTGGCCGAAGGCGAGCGGCTGCTCACGGTGAGCGAAGTGCGCGCGTGGAAGCCGATCGCCTGCATCACCTCGTCCAACCATCTGCCGCATTTCTTCCCCGGCGTGAAGGTGGAGACCTTCCACGGCTTCGACGCCGGCAAGCCTCGCCACATCTATATCCGCGGCTTCTTCGACCTGTACTGCACCACCGGCCCGCGCGACACCGCGCAGTTCCAGGCGCTGGCCGACGAGCTGGGCCACTTCGCGGTGGCCGAGACCGGCTGGCCCAAGCTCGACCCCTTCATGAAGGAGATCGCCGGCCCGCTGCCGCCGGTGCGCGAGAAGCCGGTGATCCTCTACCACTCCACTTTTTCGCCCTCGTGGAGCGCGGCCGAGACCCTGTACGACGAGGTGAAGCGCCTCTCCAGCAGCGGCGAGTGGCAGTGGATCGTCACCTTCCATCCGAAGATGAATCATGAGACGGTGGCCAAGTTCAAGGCGCTGCAGGGCGAGCACCTCACGTTCGCGGAGAACGACAACATCCTGGAGCTGTTCCCGCAGGCCGACATGATGTGTTCGGACACGTCCTCGGCGCTGAGCGAGTTCCTGCTCACCGGCAAGCCGGTGGTCACCTTCAAGAACCGCCGCCCGGGGCCGCAGCTGATCGATATCGACGAGGCCGCACAGTTCGAGCCGGCCATCCGCCGCGCGCTGAGCCGGCCGCCGGAGCTGATGCAGGCCATCCGCGACTTCGCCGACGCCATCCACCCATACCGCGACGGCCATTCCAGCGAGCGCGTGCTGGATGCCATCGACGCCTTCATCGCCAAGGGCGGGCGCAACCGCAAGCCGAAGCCGGGCAACTGGTGGCGCAAGCTCAAGCTGCGGCGCCGCATCGGCTATTGGGGTCCGGCGCGCTCCTAAAGCCTCCGGACAGAAAAGCCGCACTAGAATCGCAACCCTCCTGAGAAAGAGCCGCCCCTTGCCTTCCAGCGCCTACAGCCGTTCCGAACACCTGCGCTCCCTGTGGCCCTGGCTGCCGCTGTGGACCGTGGTCGCCCTGCTGGCGATCTTCTCGCATGGCCCGATGCCGCTGTATTCGACCCGCACCCTGGCGGTGGCGTGGGAGATGTGGAGCCACGGCCACTGGCTGGTGCCGCACATCAACGGCCAGCCGTACAGCGACAAGGTGCCGCTGCTGTTCTGGATGATCCATGCCGGCTGGTTCGTGTTCGGCGTGAACGACGTGTGGCCGCGCGTCCTGGAAGTGATCTTCGGCGGCACCCAGCTGGTGCTGCTGGCCACGCTGGCGCGGCGCCTGTTCCCCAACCGCCCGTGGGTGGCCAAGGGCGCGCCGTGGATGCTGCTGGCGCTGGGCTACGCCTTCCTGTTCGGCCTGCAGGTGATGTACGAGGTGCTGCTGGCCGTATGGGTGCTGGCGGCGCTGCTCACCCTCACCCCGAAGGCCGGCCGCGAGGAGCCGCGCTGGCTGCTGTTCGGCCTGTGCATCGGCGCCGGCCTGATGACCAAGGGCCCGGTGATGCTGCTGCACGTGGCCTTCCCCTGGCTGCTGGGCCCGCTGTGGAACGACTGGGCCAACCGCCACCGCGGGCGCTGGTACGGCCGCGGCCTGCTGGCGGTGCTGCTGGGCGGCATCATCCTGCTGGCCTGGGCGCTGCCGGCCGGCTTCAGCGGCGGCGACGACTATCGCCACCGCCTGTTCTTCACCCAGACCGCCGGCCGCGTGGTGGATGCGTTCGACCACGCCCGCCCGTTCTGGTGGTACCTCACCATGATCCCGGCCCTGCTGTTCCCGTTCAGCGGCTGGCCGCGCGCCTGGGTGGCGCTGGGCGCGCTGCGCCGTCCGCTGGAGCCGGGCATCCGCTTCGGCCTGTGCTGGCTGCTGCCGGTGCTGGTGGCGTTCTCGCTGATCAGCGGCAAGCAGCTGTATTACCCGCTGCCGGAATTCGCCGGCGCCTGCCTGCTGCTGGCCGGCGCCATCGCCGTGCTGCGCGAGCAGCGGCCGAAGCTGGCCAATACGGCGTGGCTGGGCACCTGGCCGCTGGGCGTGGGCGGCATCCTGTTCGCGGTGTTCCTGTTCGTGCTGCCGAACCTGGTGGCGCACAACCTGATGCATGGCGAGTTCATCGATTCGACCTCGCAGTACAGCCGCTTCTTCAGCGTGGTGTTCGTGGTGCTGGGCGCGCTGCTGCTGCTGCGCGGCCGCGGCGAGCTGCGCCGGCTGGCGGTGGCCGGCCTGATCGGCGTGCTGGCGCTCAACACGCTGTTCACCCTGACCATGTGGCCGAACTTCGACCTGCGCCCGGCCGCCCGCCTGCTGGGCGCGGCGGATGGCGAAGGCCGCGCCATCGGCTACGTGGGCAACTACGAAGGCCAGTTCCATTTCGAAGGCCGCCTGAGCCGGCCGATCGAGCGGCTGAGCGAGGGCGAGTCGATCCAGGCCTTCGCCCGCCTGCATCCGGACGGCCTGATCATCACCCGCCCCGAGAAACTGGCCGACGCCGACCTGCGCTACCCGCTGCTGGTGCAGCCGTTCCGCTCCAGCTGGGTGGTGATCTGGCCGGCCTCGTCGCTGGCCGCCCAGCGCGCCGGCCACACCCCGGCCGAGCCGCCGCACCCGACCCGGCTGTACCAGGTCGACGCGTGGCGGTACCGCGCGATGCAATGAGCTCGCCGCTGATCGCCAACCTGCGCGCGCAGTGCGGCGGCCCCCGCGACGGTGCGCTGCTGCGTTTCTCGCTGGGCAATGCCTTGCTGGCCGAGGGCGATGCGCCGGCGGCGGCCGAGGAATTGCGCCACGCCGTGCGGTTCGATCCGCGCTATTCCGCTGCGTGGAAACTGCTGGGCAAGGCGCTGCTGGCGGTGGAAGACCGCGCCGGCGCCGCGGAAGCGTGGCGGCAAGGCATCGACGCCGCGCGCGAGCGTGGCGACAAGCAGGCGGAAAAGGAAATGGCCGTGTTCCTGCGCCGGCTGGAGCCGAAGGACGCGGGCTGACTCAGCGCGCGTCGTCCAGCACTTCCGGGTGGTCGTACGGACTGGGCCGATCGTTCGCCGAATACCGCTTGTAGTGCCACTGATACTGCGCATAGGCCAATTCCACGCAGTTCTGCACACCGCGGTTGAGCGCCGTGCACGCCACGCGCTGATCCGCATCCGCCAGCCCTTCCGGCGCCGGCAGCAGATGGATGCGGAAGCCCTCGCCACGCGGCAGCCGCTCGGCGAACGCGAACAGCACCGTCGCCCCCGTGCGCGCCGCCAGCCGCGGCAGCAGCACCATGGTCAGCGCTTCGCGGCCGAAGAACGGAGCAAACTCGCCCTCGCCTTCGCGCGGTTTCTGGTCCGGCAGGATGCCCACCGTGCCGCCCGCGCCCAGCCGCTTGAACAGCGTGCGCACCCCGGCGCCCTCGGCGCGCACCTGTTCCGGCGCCAGCGCGCCGCGCGCCTTGCGCAGCAGGCCCTCGACTGCGGCGATGCGCGGCGGCCGGTACAGGATCGCCATCGGCGTCTTGCGGCACAGCCAGTAATTGAGCAGTTCCCAGCAACCCAGGTGCGGCGCGGCGATGATCACGCCGCGGCCGGATGCCAGCGCCGCGTCGAACAGCGCCTCGCCGCGCACCTCGCGCACCAGGTCCAGCGCGCGCTGGGCATCGCTGCCCCAGATCTTGGCGATCTCGGTGATCGACTTGCCGCTCTCGATCATCACCTCGCGCAGCAGCGCCGCGCGGGCCTGCGCGTCCAGCCGCGGCCGGGTGATGCGGATGTTCGCCGCGGTGTTCTGCACGGTCTTGCCGTCCAGCCGCAGCGACAGCCGGCCCAGCAGCGCGCCCACGCCGTGCAGGGCCCGCAGGGGCAGCAGGCCGACCAGGCGCAGCAGGAGGTAGAGCAGGAAGATATCGAAGCGCATGAGCCGCACAGTGTAGCGGCTCAAGCCGTGCACCCTCCGGCCGCTGCCTCGTTTTGTGGTTAATCTTTGCGCCCCGCCGCCCGCCGCAGCCGCTTATCGATGATCGCCCTGATCCAGCGCGTCCTTTCCGCCCAAGTCGACGTGGCCGAAGAAACCGTCGGCGCCATCGGCCCCGGCCTGCTCGCCCTGGTGGCGGTGCAGCCGGCCGACGACGAAGCCAGCACCCGCCGCATGCTCGAGCGCCTGCTCGGCTACCGCGTGTTCGCCGATGAACAGGGCCGCATGAACCGCTCGCTCAAGGACACCGGCGGCCAGCTGCTGCTGGTCAGCCAGTTCACCCTGGCCGCCGACACCCGCTCCGGCATGCGCCCCAGCTTCACCAGCGCCGCCTCGCCCGAGCAGGGCCGGCGCTGGTTCGACCGCCTGGTGGAACTGGCCCGGGCCGCGCACCCGGGGGTGGAAATCGGGCGCTTCGGTGCCCATATGAAAGTCCAGCTGGTCAACGACGGACCGGTCACCTTCTGGCTCGAAACGCCATGACCGCGGACCCACCGGGCCACCGCGACGATTCCGAAAAAAACTTCTCAGACAACGGGTGTTTGGCGCGCTTTTTGCGTGCGCCGGATGCCCATATCTTTCACTTGAAAACTGGTCAAAAAAGCATCACATCGCTATACTGATCGGTTCCTGCATCCGCGGCGGTAGGTATGAACAACAAAGCTCCCGAGCAACAGTCTGAAATCAAGGCGCTTATCTCCAAAGGTCTCGAGCAGGGCTACCTGACCTACGCCGAAATCAATGACCACCTGCCCGACGACATCGTCGATCCGGAGCAGATCGAAGACATCATGGCCGTCCTCAAGGGCGTGGGCATCGAAGTGCACGATGCCGCCCCGGACGCGGACCCGCTTTCCGACAACGCCAGTGGCACCGCCACCGACGACGAGGCCGCGGCCGAAGAAGCCGTCGCCCTGCTGTCGGCCGTCGACTCCGAAGTGGGCCGCACCACCGACCCGGTGCGCATGTACATGCGCGAGATGGGCACGGTCGAGCTGCTCACCCGCGAGGGCGAAATCGCCATCGCCAAGCGCATCGAGGAAGGCCTGGGCCAGGTGCAGACCGCACTGGCCAGCTTCCCGCTCACCATCGAGATGCTGCTGGAGGAATACGACCAGCACCTGGACGGCAAGCGCCGCCTGAGCGAGATCCTGGCCGGCTTCGCCGACCTGGAGGAAGCCGCCGACGCCGCCCTGGCCGCCGCCGAGGTGGAAGCCAGCGACAGCGACGCCGAAGCCGACGAGGATGAGGAAACCGAAGGCGCCAGCGAGGACGAGGAGACCGGCCCGACCGGCCCCGATCCGGAAGAGGTCAAGCGCCGCATGGAACTGCTGCGCGACTACTACGGCAAGTTCCAGAAGGCCTCCGCCAAGACCACCGACATCGGCGACAAGAAGATCATCAAGCTGCGCGAGCAGATGGCCGAGGAATTCCTCAAGCTCAAGCTGCCGTCCGCGCTGATCGACAGCTTCGTGCGCAAGCTGCGCGAGGTGGTGAACGACATCCGCCACCACGAGCGCGTGCTGATGGACATCTTCGTCAAGCAGGTGAAGATGCCCAAGGCCGAGTTCATCAAGACCTTCCCCAGCAACGAGGGCAACCTCGAGTGGGCGAACGAGCTGGGCCGCAAGCGCCAGAAGTGGTCGCCGAACATCAAGAACTACAAGGAAGCGATCGACGCCGAGCAGGAAAAGCTCGCTTCCATCGAGCACAAGCTGTTCCTGCCGCTCACCGACATCAAGGAAATCAACCGCACCATGTCGGTCGGCGAGGCCAAGGCCCGCCGCGCCAAGAAGGAAATGGTGGAGGCGAACCTGCGCCTGGTGATCTCGATCGCCAAGAAGTACACCAACCGCGGCCTGCAGTTCCTGGACCTCATCCAGGAAGGCAACATCGGCCTGATGAAGGCGGTGGACAAGTTCGAATACCGCCGCGGCTACAAGTTCTCCACCTACGCCACCTGGTGGATCCGCCAGGCCATCACCCGCTCGATCGCCGACCAGGCGCGCACCATCCGCATTCCGGTGCACATGATCGAGACGATCAACAAGCTCAACCGCATCTCCCGCCAGATGCTCCAGCAGTTCGGCCGCGAGCCGACGCCGGAAGAACTGGCCAAGGAAATGGAGATGCCGGAAGACAAGATCCGCAAGGTGCTGAAGATCGCGAAGGAACCGATCTCGATGGAAACCCCCATCGGCGACGACGAAGACTCGCATCTGGGCGATTTCATCGAGGACACCAACGCCAGCTCGCCGATCGAGTCGGCCACGGAAACCGGCCTGATGGAAACCGTGCGCGAAGTGCTCGCCGGCCTCACCCCGCGGGAGGCCAAGGTGCTGCGCATGCGCTTCGGCATCGACATGAATACCGACCACACCCTGGAAGAGGTCGGCAAGCAGTTCGACGTGACCCGCGAGCGCATCCGCCAGATCGAAGCCAAGGCCCTGCGCAAGCTGCGCCACCCGAGCCGCTCGGAGCAGCTGCGTTCGTTCCTCGATATCGATTGATCGCTACCTTAAGCGAACGGCAGAAAGCGAAAAGCCCCGCGCATGCGGGGCTTTTCTTTTGCGCCGGACGTAGCGGCTCAACCCATGTCGTAGAAGAACTGCTCGCGGTCGATCTTGCCGTCCTTGTTCACGTGGTAGACGCAGATCTCCGTCATGTTCACGCGGCCGTATTCCTTCATGGTCACGTCCAGCGTCATTTCCAGGCTGAACCAGTTGCCGGCCACCACCGCATCGCTGACGTTGCCGCCATGCACTTCCACGATCGATTCCTGGAACTTGCGGCCCTTCTCGAAGATGGCATCCAGCCCCTTCACATTGCCCAGCGCGCCACCCGGGGCGCCCTCCGGCTCGATGCTTTCGGCATCCGTGGAATACAACTCCTTCTGCGCCTCCTCGTACTTGCCCTCACGACACAAAGCCACCAACCGCTTCGCTACCGATTCCGTGCTCATCGTGCACCTCCGGGTCAAAGGGCTTATGAGCCTACGCCGGATGGGATAAGTCTGGATGTGCCGGTGGGCGGGGGCGGCGCTCTCGACGGTCCCTGGGTGTGTGGCTAACATGACGGGCTGCTGCGTGATCTGGCCGTGCAATGCGGCTGGCAGCGTCAGGGCCTATAGCTCAACGGTTAGAGCAGGGGACTCATAATCCCTTGGTTCCAGGTTCGAATCCTGGTGGGCCCACCATCAATTAAGTGGCTTTGCGGTTCTGCTCTCTAAACCGACCACCTCGTTCAATGCGACGAAACAAAATCGGATGCCGCCTGCGCGGGAGGCACCGCAAAGTCGTTCCTCATGCGCTTCACTTCAGCCACTGGCGGAAGTCCGAAGAGGCGCTTGAATTCCCGGTTGAACTGCGAGGCGCTCGCATACCCCACTGCGTAGCCGGCTGCTTCCGCCGTCATCCCCTGGCGCACCATCAACAGACGGGCTTGATGCAGTCGCGTCGATTTCAGGTACTGCATCGGCGATGTCTGGGTGACCGACCTGAAGTGGCTATGGAACGCGGGAACGCTCATCTCGGCCTCGCGGGCCAGCTGCGCCAAATTAATCGGCTGCGCATAGGCGGCATGAATATAGCGAAGAGCCTTGCCGATCTTGCCGAATTGCCCCTGCATTCCCAATGCTGAGCGCAACGCGGCACCCTGCGCGCCGGTGAGCACGCGGAAATAGATTTCACGCAAGAGACCCGGCCCGAGAACCACTGCATCCAAAGGCTGGCCCATGGCCTCAAGGAATCGCAGGACGGATGCACTCAGCGCAGGATCCATGGGGCTGGACATCATGCTTTGCGGTGCATTCCTGGCCGTAAGCGATGGATGCTGCGCAATCTCGATCATCAGATCGGCGGCCATCTGGAAGTCCAGATGCATATAGATCGCCAGCAGCGGGCGCCCGGGGGTGCCGTCGGATTCCATGGTGAACGGGACAGGCACGGCAACCGCCAGGTAATGCTGCTCGTCGTAAACAAAGACCTGATTGCCAAAGTACCCGCGCTTGCATCCTTGGCACACGATCACGATGCCGGGGTCGTACAGGACTGGCGTACGACTCAGGGGCCGATCCGAGCGCAGAACGCGCACGCCAGGCAATGCCGTGAGGTTATACCCCTCCTGCGGCGCCAATCGCCGGGCAAGGTCGGCGATACGCCGGCTTTCATCTGCCGGAGCGAGATCTTTCAGCGCGACACGACGGATCATAGAAATAGGCAATAGATCGAGATTTCTCGGCGTAAAAGATGCCCCTATCGGTGGCTATTGTGCAAGCCACATTCGCCATCCATAGGAGCAGCCGCCATGTCGTCAAGCAAGACTTTGCTGATTACCGGGGTCAGCAGTGGCTTCGGCAGAGCTCTTGCCGTTGAGGCCCTGGGCACCGGGCATCGCGTCATTGGAACCGTTCGAAGCGAGCAGGCACGCCGCGAGTTCGAAGCGCTCGCGGCCGAAAATGCCACGGCACGCATTCTCGATGTCACCGACTTCGATGCCATCGATGAAGTCGTTGCCGAGATCGAGCGAACCGTGGGGCCGGTGGACGTGCTGGTCAATAACGCGGGATACGGCCACGAGGGCATTTTTGAGGAATCGCCATTGGCGGACATGCGGCGGCAGTTCGATGTGAACGTCTTTGGCGCCGTGGCCATGATGAAGGCCGTATTGCCTTACATGCGCGACCGCCGTAACGGACACATCCTCAATATCACTTCGATGGGCGGACATATCACGCTGCCGGGCATCTCCTACTACTGCGGCAGCAAGTTCGCCCTGGAAGGGATCTCCGAATCCGTCGGCAAAGAAGTGAAGCCGTTCGGCATTACGGTAACGGCCGTGGCCCCCGGATCGTTCCGCACGGACTGGGCGGGACGCTCGATGATCCGTACGCCGCGCTCCATTGCCGACTATGACGGGTTGTTTGACCCCATCCGCGAGGCCCGTCACCAAAAGAGCGGAAAACAGCTTGGGGACCCCTCGAAAGCAGCGCGGGCCATGCTGCACATCATCGCCAGCGATTCGCCTCCGGCTCACCTGCTGCTTGGAAGCGATGCGATCGATCTGGTACGACAAAAATGGGCGTCGCTTGCCGAAGAAATCAATCAGTGGGAGACCGTTACCCGCTCGACGGATGGCTGATGCGGCACGCCGAATGGCCATGCCGCGCAGTCAAACCCCGCCCACAAGTGGTCACTCAACGAACAAACCCGTGCTCCATCATCCAGCTCCGGAACATGCCGGGCCACTTTTCCTCATCCGGAATGCCGTTTGCCAGGCCAGCGCCATGGACGCCCTGGGGAAACAGGTGGACCTCGGCAGGCGTCCCTGCATCGCGCAAAGCCCGCGCAAACATCACGCTGTTCTCGGCGCTGATCTGCTTGTCATCCAAGCTCTCGAAGAGGAATACCGGCGATAGCCCGGGCGGGATGTTTAGCTGCGCGGAGAGATATTGCTCCAGCCGAGCCTTCTCACGCCCTTGGTATCCTTCCAGCAGGTGATGAAGCGAGTTGGGCGACGCAAACTGATCCGGCAACATCGAAATGACCGGATAACCCAACCCCAGAAAGCTGGGGCGGGCATCGACAGAGTCGATGCCGTCTCGAACGGGTAAGTCGAAGTTTGATGCAGCGTGCACAGCGATCGTAGCGGCGAGATGCCCGCCCGCGGAGAAACCGAACAGGCCGACCTTCGACGGATCAATGCCGAACTGAGATGAGCGGTATCGCACGAGCCTCAACGCTCTCTGCGCATCCCACATGGGCACCGGATAGCGGTAAGTGCCATCTCGCTGAACCAATCGATAGTAGAGAACGAAGGCGGTCACTCCCAACTCACGGGAAAAATACTCCGCGACGGGCTCCTGTTCCTTGCGATCACTCAGACGATCGTAGCCCCCGCCTGGAATAACGATGATGGCGGCGTGCGCGGAGTTCCCCGTGGTTCGCCCAGGAAAGATTCTGAGGAAGGGAATATCCCGGCACGGGTCATCGCCCGCGGCGCCGGGGGCGGCTCCATCCCACAGCCTTATATCGTTGGAGTCATGCGGATCGTAGCAATTTTCTTCGGGCCGGCTTTTGGCATCGCCCGCTTCGTGATGATGAGTTCTTGCTCGCGCGGCATGTGGCCAGCTCGCTACGCAAGCGATCCCAAGAAAGAGAAAGGCCGTGGCGATGGCTTGGCGTATACGTAAGGATCTGGCGTTCACGAGTTCTTTAGGTCGGCCGGACGCGGCAAATATTTTCGTGCATCAGAGGGCATGATGCGATACGCCATGCTCCGGGCGCAAAGAGAGCCGCTGCGGGGGCAATTCCTCATTAAGACCCGCGTCCTTACCCGCGGACTGGGTCAGCGGCTGCTGCGCGACATCCAGAGAGGTATCGAGGCGAAGCGGTTTCGCGGCGACGATCCACTGATGAGCTTCGTGGTCGCCGGCGGCATCGTGCTCGCGTCCATATCGGTCTGGCTGCACCTGGCGCCATCGAGCGAATGGCCCGCCACGCCCCTCCCGCTCCCTCCCTTCAACACGGATCATTTGCCGGAAAGGGCAGCGGCCGAGCTGCTGCTCGCACTTGGGCTTTCGAGGCAGGAAGCGGAGGAGATCGCCGGCCGCCCGCTTCCTCCCATGGATGACGCCTCTTCGACGGCGAATACTGCGCCATAACCTTGAGAGACGCGCGGGGGGCCGCGGCGCCTGCGCCCTGGCACGTGCCATGCGTGCCAGCGAGCGGCTAAGCTCATGGCCGGCAACGCGAGGCCTCGCGTTCGCAGCAGCAAGAAGCGTTTTGTTTCCATGCCACCAAGGGAGGGGATATGCGCAGATACGTCTTGATGCTTCTGGTATTCGTCTTCGGCGCCACCACCGGTTGCGCCGCCGTCAACCCCGAGCAGCAACGCGCCTCCGACCAGGCCAGATGCGCCGGCTACGGCTATCAGCCCGGAACGGATCAATTTGCCAACTGCATGATGAAGGTCGACATGCGGCGCCAGGACCAGGCCGACGCGCAGGCGCAGAACGATGCGGACATGAAGGCGCGCAGCATCCGCCGCAACGGCGATACGCGGTTCCCGGTGTGCAGCGCATCCATGATGGACGCGAACCTGGATACGACGAATAACGCCTGGTATGGGCCCAATTGCCGGGAGAAATAGGCTGCGCTTCGGCAACGGGCGGCCCCGTCAAGGGTGTGGCTGCAGATCGAAGGGAAGTTCTACCCATCAAACGCAAAAGCCAGGAGATTGGACGATGGCCATAGAGAACGCCGGGAAGGCGCCGCGCTCGGCGCCCGCCGTCTTTGCAAGCCTTGCCATGGCCTGTTTCGTCTACGCCGCCGTGGCTCTTTTGGCATTGCACTTCCTGCGGCCCGATTACGCCCCGGCCAGCAACTTCATCAGCAACTACGCCGTGGGCCGGTATGGCTGGGTCATGACCAGCTGGTTCCTGGCGATGAGCTGCGGCTTGCTGATGCTTGCAGCGGCGCTCTATACCGATGGCCTGCGCTCCGTTATCGCCTTGCTGGCGATATTTCTGCTGGTCGTCGCGGCGATCGGGCTGGTCGTCTCGGCCATGTGTCCCACGGATGCACCCGGCGCGCCATCCACGCCAACGGGCGCCATCCACGACCTGAGCTTCCTGGTGAATGTCGGAAGCCTACTCATCGCAACCATCCTGCTCTCCGTGAGTTTCGGCATGCATCCGGCGTGGCGCTCCTATCGGCGAACCGCCTGGATTCTGACTTCCCTGATATTGGCCGGATTCGTCATCCAGTTCCTCACCCTGCACAAGGGGATGCCGTATGGCCTGGCGAACCGGTTTTTTGTCGTCGTGCTGCTGGCGTGGCTGTTCGCCTTGTCTTTTCGATTGCGGGCGGCGCCGCGCCAGCAGGCTGGCGGGAAACTCGCGGCCGATCGGTAGCGGGCCACCAGTGAACCCGATCAGCGTTGAACTGCCAACGGCCTTCGGCCGCGGGTTCCAAGTCGGCCGGCCACGAGCTCGACCAGCGCCTCGCGCACCCAGCGCTGGCCCTGATGACCCTGGTTGCGCTCGTGCCATACCATGCCCACGTCGAAGCCCGGCACGGGAAAGGGGCATTCGACGATCTTGAGCTCGCCGGCGCGATCGCGCACCAGTTGCTGCGGCACCAGCGCCACGAAATCGGACTGCGCCACGATCTGCGGAAGAAACAGAAACGACGCCGCCGACAGCACCACGCGGCGCTCGTAGCCAAGCGCCGCCAGCGCATGGTCCACCGGCGTGACGAAGCCGCCGCCGCGCAGCGATACGACGACGTGCTCCAGCTGCGCGAATTTCTCGACGGTGAGGTTTCTGCGCAGCCGTGGATGCCCTCGCCTTCCGATCAATACGTAGCGCTCGTCGAACAGATGCCGCGCTCGCAGGCCGGGCGCCGCGGCGCCCGGCGTCGTCAGCGCCAGGTCGACCTCGCCTCGCGCCAGCTGCGTTTCCAGCTGCAGTATGTCCAGACTCCGCAACGCCACGCGCACACCGGGTGCGCGGTCGCGCAGCGCCAGGATCAGCGGCTGCGCCAGCGCAACCTGAAGATAATCGGTGCAGGCGATGTTCACCGTCAGCCGTGCCCGCGCGGGATCGAAGTTGCCGTGCTGCGCAACGGCAGCGCGTACATGATCCAGAGCCTGGCGCAGTGGCTCCAGCAGGTCCAGCGCCTTGGCCGTAGGCGTCATGCCTCTTTGGGCCGGAACCAGCAGTGGATCGTCGAACATGTCGCGCAGGCGGCCGAGCTGCGCGCTCACCGCCGGCTGGCTCAGATGCAGGCGGCTCGCCGCCCTGGTCACGTTCTGCTCCACCAGCAGGGCTTCCAGCGTGACCAGCAGATTGAGATCCAGGCGCTTGGTATTCATGGCATGGATACTAGGCCAACAAAGATGCAATTTCACAAATGGCCACCCGGATCCGAGAGTAGGCGCTCATTCGCACCATGAGTGCCCCGCTTACTCCAGGAGAACGCCATGTCCCTCGCCTCGCAGAAACCTCTTATCACCGTCGCCGGTGCGGCCAGCAAACAGGGGCGCAGCGTTGCCGCGGCCTTGCTGGCGAGCGGCCGCTACCGCGTACGCGCACTGGCCCGGCGCACCGACAGCCCGCCGATGCGCCAACTGGCCGAGCGCGGCGCGGAAGTCGTCGTGGCGCCATTGGAGCGTGGCCGGCAGGCGGAGCTGACCGCCGCCATGCGCGGCTCCCACGGCGCCTTTCTGATGACTCCGCCGACCATGCCAGTACCGCCGCCGGGCCAGCCCGAGCTGGCGCTGGGGCGGGAGTTGGCCGATGCAGCCAACGCCGCAGGCGTCGGGCACGTCGTGTGGAGCGGCCTGGAAAACGTCCACGCGCGAACCGGGGGCGCCAAATGGGCGCCGCACTTCACCGAGAAGGCACAGGTGGAAGAGCACATCCGCTCGCTGCCGCTGCGCAGCTCTTTCATCTACCTAGCGTTCTTCTACAGCAATTTCCTGGAGTACTACGTCCCCGCGCGCCAGGCCGATGGCAGCCTGAGCTTCGCCATCTATCTGCCCCCCGACGTGCCCATGCCGTTCGTCGATCCGCTTACCGCGACCGGGCCCGCCGTACTGGAGATATTCGATCATCCGGAGAAGTACGTGGGCGAAGTCCTGCCGGTGATCGGCGAGATCCTGACGGCACGACAGATCGTGGACGCCTTCGTTCGCGTCTCCGGGCAGGCGGCGCATTACGCCTCCGCCTATACCCGGGATGAGCTGCTGCGGCACTTCCCTGCGTTCGGCAGCAACCCTTGGCTCGTGGACGAAACGGTAGGCATGGTGGAGTACGCCGTCGAGTATGGCTACTACGCTCCTGGACGCGATCTTGCCTGGAGCCGACGCATCGACCCGCGCGCACTGACCTGGCAGCAGTTCCTGCAGCAAAGCGGCTGGCGGGGCGAGGCCAGGGACTATGGCGCTGCCGCATAGCAAATGCGGACCGTCATCGGGCTTACATGCTTGCGGGAGCCGTTTCGCATGACCGTCGAATGGCATCGAACGGCACCCGCCATTCGACGGTCGATTTATGCGAGGGCGCCGAAGCGAAGCGCTGCCGCGCGTGCCCGTACGGCATTCAACCAGGCGATCCTCAGGGGCGGTGCGAGCCGGCGGTCCTTGCGGATTGCCGGGCCGCGCGGCCAACCAGCTCATCGATGTAGTCCTGCAACGTCACCGTGCCACGCTCAGGCGACGCTGGGCGTTCGAAATCCCCATCCAGGCTCACCGCGGTCATCCGCGCATATGACGCGGCAGCGGCCTTCGAGAATCCAAGCTTGCGATACGTGGCCTCCCACTGGTCGCGCGGAATGACTTTCACCGCCACCGGCTTGCCGATCGCCGCGGCAAAGGCAGCCGCGACGTCGTTGGGCGAGTAGCGCTCCGGTCCTTCGACATAGTGGATGCCGGATTCGCCACGCGGTGCAGTAAGCAGCCGGGCCGCGGCCCTGCCCGAGTCTTCCGGCGCGACCATCGGCATGGCCAGGTCGGCGGGATACATCGATGCGAGATGGCCTTCGTTGATGGCCATTTCCAAAGACGCATCCCAATTGCTCATGTAATACGCGGCGCGGATCACGGCGACCGGCACAGGCTGGCGGCGCAGGGCCTGCTCGAAATCGTAGAGCACGCTCAAGTCCCCGAGGCGCTCACCGGGCTGTGCGCCCATGGTCGACTCGGCCACCACCTGCTCCAATCCGGAACCGTCCAATGCATCCAGAATGGCGGCGGCGCTGCGTTTCTCCTGCGCATCCGTATCGGTCGACGGATCGGCCGGTGGATTGAGCAGGAATGCACGCTTGCCTGTTCGGAATACGTCGCGCAGTGCCTCGGTATCGAAGACGTCCGCCACCTCAAACCTGGCGCCGCGCCGTTCCCATTCGTATCGTTGGCTACCCGTGTGCGAGACGACCGTAACCGGCTCGCCCATCTCGAGCAGCCGCTTCGCCGCCGCCGACCCGACGTGCCCCGTACCACCGAGAATGATATGCATACGAGCTGCTCCGTTCTGCGGCGGAATACGTTAGCGCTGCCGTCGTGGCCTCTCTGTCAAAAGCAGCCCATGTCATAGCGTGGTCGGCGTGCCTGGCTAAAAGGCTTTGGCACGCATGCTTTTCAAAGCCAGGATCAGACCAGAACACCCCGGCCTGCTCGAGGCCGGGGTGTTTTAGCAATTACATCGGGTGCGTGCCGGCAGGCGTGCCGTCGGACCAGGTGGCGACCCCGACCAGCAATACCGACAGCGGCGGCAGTTCGGCGGCCTGGGCCTGATGGTCCGGCGCGAAGAACCAATAGTTGCCGCCGAAGATGGGCGAGCCATCGGCGTTGGCTCCCCAGTTGGCGCCGTCCTTGAATGGCACGTAGAACATGACGTGCGCCATATCGTGTTCGCCCTCCTCCGACAAATAGGAGGATTTGGACATCATGTAGCACATGGCGCCCGGCTCCAGCGGCGCGATTTCCTTGCTGCGCACGGCGGCCTTGATGCGCTTGGCGATATCGGCGTCGCTACGGCCGGCAAGAGTCATCGCCGTACGAAGCTTGGCGATCGGGGTGACGGTGCGCGCGGCCTGCGGGTTGTCGCAGCCGGCGGCGCGGATTTTCGGATTCCATCGCTCAGGCCAGTCCGGCGCGCCGCTGAATCCCCGCGCCACCCAGCAGACGAAGCCGTTGCTGCCCTTTACGGCGATTTCATAGCCGGTGCGAGTGAGCACCAGAACGGTCGCATCCTTGGAGATGGAAGCGGGCGCGGCGCTTCTGGCCAGGGCGATTTCCTGGGCGCGGTCCATCAGATAGGCATCGACGGAGGCCATGCGAGGATAGGTTTCAGCCGCTTGCGCCACGGCGCCAGTCACGCCCAGCATGGCCAGCACGGCGCACGCCATCCGTTGGGCGGCGAGCCTGCCGGCGCACTTCATTGCCATCGTTTCCCGCATCGTCGTACGCATGGTCGTGTCCTCTCGGTTGGGCCTTTTATGCGGTCGGGTTCATGGTCGCGGCGGTCGTTCCCCCGGGCCGCTTATCCAGGCGACGAACGGGAGCTTCCAAAATCGACATGGGCTGCGGCAATGTTGCGATATCGGGGACGGGGGTGGTCAAAGACGGCCCGGCACATCCCTCTCCCTATCTCCCATTGCCTGATCATTCGGAGCCTTGCGAGTGAATAGCGTTCGCGCAAATCGAAGGCGGCTTCCCCGGGTGCCCTTGATCGCCCTCGGTACGGCCTGCGTGCTGGCCGCCCCTCATCTGGGCGTGCCGATGTTGCTTTATCCGGCGCTTGGCTTGGGACTTTGCACGGCCATGCTGCGCTACCGGCAGCTCCGCTGGGCCGACGTCGGCTTCGGTTGGCGGGGTTTCGGCGTCATTCCGCTGATCGTCGGCGGAGCGCTCGGGGTAGCTTACGCTGCCGTCAACTACAGCGTGATCGGCCCAGCGCTTGCCCTTGCGCTGGGCGAGCGGCCGGACCTGTCCGACTTCGCGTTCGTGCGCGACCATCTTTCCGGCTACGTGATCGCCCTCGTCCTGGCGTGGCTGATCGGCGGCTTCTACGAGGAACTGGTATTCCGCGGCTTCCTGTACGACGCGCTGTTGCGTCACCTGCCGGGCTCACGCTGGCGCACCTTGCTGGCTTTCGCCCTGACCGCGCTCGTATTCGCCGCTTACCACTGGCAGCTCGGCCGCTTCGGCGTCGCCAATGCCCTGGTGTTCGCCCTTTTCGCGGGCGCCATGCGTTGCCGCTGGCCGGCCAATCTTTGGTACGCGATCAGCTTTCATGCCTGGGCCGATATGAGCGCGTTCACCTTGATGCATTTCCATTACCTGTAGCGGACAGTGGTGGCGAATTCAGTCACTATGGGTTGCGAAGGCTCTCACCTGCCGTCTTATATGAAACAGGGCACCGAAAACCTCAGCAACGACTGGATCCGGATCTCCCGCGATCCCGACACGGGGATCGAGACCGTGCACGCGCATTTCCGGGGCCACGCTTACGATCCTCACGATCATGACGAAGTGCTCGTCGGGGTGACGCAGCAAGGTGTTCAGCAGTTCCGGTGTCATCGAACCACCCATCGCAGTACCGAGGGGCGAGTGATGCTGATCGAGCCCGGCGCGGTTCACGATGGCTACGCTCCGCAGGACATCGGCTTTACCTACGCCATGCTTTATCTGCCGCAGCGATGGCTGTCGTCGATGGCCGGCCGGCTCGATGCACCGGACGCATCCGGCATCGGCTCTGCCTTTCGAAGCACGGTGGCCACCGACGATCGTCTGCGCGACACCATCCACAACGCCTTCCTCGCGCTTCATTTCAAGGAAGCCAGGCTGGCGCGCGATCAATGCCTGGACGCGCTGGTACGACGCCTCAGCGCGCACACCGGCGCGATCGCCGCACCGGCCCAGGGCTCACCGGAACAGATGCTGCGCGCCCGCGATTTTCTCCACGAGCACATGTCCCGTGACATCGGCCTGGACGAGCTGGCTCACCAATCCGGGATCGACCGCTTCCGCCTGACCCGGCAATTCAAGCGCAGCTTCGGCCTTTCGCCGCACGCTTATCTGGTGCGCCTGCGATTGCGGGCGGCCAGGGCCTTGCTCGCCGGCGGCGCGGCGCCGGGCCAGGTCGCACTGGACGTGGGCTTTTCCGACCAGAGCCATATGGGGCGTTGGTTCCAGCGGGCCTATCGCCTTTCGCCCGCCGCCTACCAGGGCCAGTGCACAAACGTTCTAGACCGCCCCGCCGCCCCCTGAAGAGAATGTCTGCTTTCAATCTTTGAAAGGAGAGCGGCATGTTCGATACGAAGGTCGCCCTTATCGTCCGCGACGATCTGCTCGGCTGGCAGCGTCTCAACGTGACGGCCTTCCTGGCGACCGGCATCGCCGCCGCCGCGCCCGATGCCTTGGGCCTTCCCTATGTCGATGCCGCCGGCCATCGCTACGGGAACATGCTTGGCCAGCCCATCCTGATTTTCCAGGCCGGCCTGGCCGGCCTCCAGGCCGCTCAGAGAATGGCGCTGCAGGGACAACTGACGATCGTCCCCTATGTCTTCTCCATGTTCTCCACCGGACATGACGAGGCGAACCGGAACGCTTTCCTCGCCGAAGATCCCGGCAATATGGACCTGGTGGGCCTGGGGCTGCGTGGCCCGAAGAAAGCTGTCGACAAAGCGATCAAGGGGCTGGCCCTTCATCCTTGAGATGGGGTGATCGGGGACGGGAGTAGTTAAAGGCAATTAACTGCGCTCGTCCCTATATCTGGTTCCGTTTCTGCTCGACAGGCATGGGGTTCTCATAGACGCCATGCGTCACCAATAATGGCGATCAAGGAACGGAGGAAAGGATCCTCATGTACATAAATCGAGTCTCCTTTGCAACCGCGATAGCCGACGACGCTGTGGAGGAATCGGTCAGCGATCTCATCGGGGATTTGCTGGCGGCCTGGCGCATGAATGGGCAAATCTATGGAAGCGAATGGCCAATCCACGCCCATGGGGAGGCCTTTTCAACGACGGTACTCTGCCCCGAAGAACAATCACTGGATGATCGCTTCAACAACGAGTATGTAAATAAAGCCATAGCACGCTGCGAGATGAAGGGGTTGCTCTTGGCAACCGAGGTGCTTGGCAAGCACATCGAATCCCTATCGCCGTGTTCGTGCTCCAGCCCCAGCGCTTATGTGCTCTTCACTACATACGTCACTTTGGTATCACCGATACGATGCATCGACTGCTTCGGCCCGATCGCGCTATATCGCATGGAAGCCACATCGAGCGATGAATATTCTGACGTCATATCGTGGCAATCCAATTATCAAAGCTGCGACACCCTTCAGATGAACTGCGCCGTGCTCGAGCGTGCTGCAACGCGAGAGCTATCAAACATCGAGAGCAATCTGAGTAAAAGCGGCCTGGAATGCTGCAAAACTCTCGCGAATTCAAGCGGACGACCTTTCTACTACTACCTGTACCGTTACTACGGCCGAAGCCTTCGCACTGAACTTGAACGACGCTGCCCAGGCTGCGGAAACGAGTGGCGACTGACGCCTCGACTCCACGATCTATTCGACTTCAAATGCGATCACTGCCACTTGCTGTCCAACATAGCGCTCGATCGCAGATGGTTACTGGCTTCCCGCTCTGAGCCCACTACAAGCTAGCCAAAAAGGCGCGGGCTCCAGCCTCAGCGCGCAAGGAAAAGATACTCATGGCAGAGACGCTCTATTGCTGGAGATGCAAGCGGAACGTACCCATGCTCGACGAACGCGAATGGCCGGAGGTCGCCTCCCTCCTTTCGATCATGATGTCGAGGATCCAGGAATTCCGGCGAAATGCCGGGGCATCGCTGGCCGAGGCACTCAGCCAGGGATTCGGTGACGAGGCGCTGTCTCGCTACCAGCAGTTGACTGGCGCCATGGAATCGAATCCCGATGTCCTTTGGCACCACAGAGCCAGCCTGTTCGGTCCGCCATGTGGAGCGTGTGGAAAGCCGCTACGTACGCCCAGGGCGAGTTACTGTGCTGAATGCGGGCTTGTCCGAGCCAAGCAAGCGGGCGATTGAGGCTTCAAATGGTGGTTTTTATCAACGACCGGCCAAAAACCGGTACAAGAAAGCTGACCAAGGAAGGACGAAACCTTATATGGCGATTTCCGAAGAACTGACCGTGCTCTACCGCCCCATCGGCCCCAAGGAATGGGAACTCCTGCGCGAAGCCGACTTCAAACGCTGGCCCCCGCGCCTCCCCGACCAGCCCATCTTCTACCCGGTCACCAACGAACAATACGCCACCGAAATCGCCAGCACGTGGAACATACGCGACAGCGGCTACGGCGCCGTCACCCGCTTCCAGGTCCGCACGTCCTTCATGAGCAAATACCCAGTGCAGCGCGTAGGCGGATCCCACCACACCGAATGGTGGGTCCCGGCAGAAGATTTCGAAGCACTGAACGACAACATCGTCGGCCTCATCGAAGTCATCCGCGAGTTCAACCCAGCCGGATGAATTCACCCCCGCTTCGTATCTGGCCAAGGCGGGCGTAGACTCCCCGGACGCCGCGACACGCCACACCAGGGAACACCATGAGCGAACAGGCCGCATTGCCGCCGCACGCTATTTCTATCCGGGGCATCAGCAAGACGTACAAGAACGGTTTCCAGGCGCTGAAGTCGGTGGACCTGGACATCAAGCGGGGCGAGATCTTTGCGTTGCTCGGCCCCAATGGCGCCGGCAAGACCACGCTGATCAGCATTATCTGCGGCATCGTCAAGCCCAGTTCCGGCACCGTGCATGCCGATGGTGCCGACGTGCTGCGCGATTACCGCGTTACGCGGTCGAAGATCGGCCTGGTGCCGCAGGAGCTGTCGACGGACGCCTTCGAAACGGTGTGGGCTGCGGTGCGGTTCAGCCGCGGCCTGTTCGGGCGTGCGCGCAACGACCAGCACATCGAAAAGGTATTGCGCGACCTTTCGCTGTGGGAAAAGAAAGACGCGAAGATCATGACGCTCTCCGGCGGCATGAAGCGCCGCGTCCTGATCGCCAAGGCGCTGGCGCACGAGCCTAGCATCCTGTTCCTGGACGAGCCCACCGCCGGCGTGGACGTGGAGCTACGCCACGACATGTGGCAGATGGTGCGCGCGCTGCGCGCCACCGGCGTCACGGTCATCCTGACCACGCATTACATCGAGGAGGCCGAGGAAATGGCCGACCGGGTGGGCGTGATCACCCGCGGCGAACTGATCCTGGTCGAAGACAAGCATGCGCTGATGCGCAAGCTGGGCAAGAAGCAGCTGTCCATCAGCCTCAAGGCGCCCATCCAGGCGCTGCCCGAAGGGCTGGACGACTACGCGCTGGAGCTCGCCGACGACGGCGCCACGCTGACCTACACCTTCGACGCCCAGAGCGACGACACCGGCATTGCGGTACTTCTGCGCAAGCTGGGCGATCGCGGGGTGGACTTCAAGGACCTGCATACGATGGAAAGCTCGCTCGAAGATATTTTCGTCAGCCTGGTGCGGGGGACGCGATGAACATTCCAGCCATTCGCGCCATCTACCGCTTCGAGATGGCCCGCACCTTCCGCACGCTGACCCAGAGCATCGTGTCGCCGGTGCTGTCGACGTCGCTGTATTTCATCGTGTTCGGCACCGCCATCGGTTCGCGCATGGGCGAGATCGGCGGCACCAGCTATGGTGCCTTCATCATTCCCGGGCTGATCATGCTTTCGCTGCTCAACGAGAGCATTTCCAATGCCTCTTTCGGCATTTATCTGCCCAAGTGGTCGGGCACGATTTATGAACTGCTTTCCGCGCCCGTTTCTCCGCTGGAGGCAGTGCTGGGCTATGTCGGGGCGGCATCCACCAAATCGGTGATGCTTGGCTTGTTGATCCTGATTACCGCGCGTTTCTTCGTGCCTTACAGCATCATGCATCCGCTGTGGATGATGGTCTTCCTGCTGCTCACCGCCATCACCTTCAGCTCCTTCGGTTTCATCATCGGCCTGTGGGCCGATGACTTCCAGAAACTGCAGGTAATCCCGCTGATGGTGGTCACCCCGCTCACCTTTCTCGGCGGCGCGTTCTATTCGATCGGCATGCTGCCGCCGTTCTGGCAGAAGGTGGCGCTGTTCAATCCCGTGGTGTACCTGATCAGCGGTTTTCGCTGGAGCTTCTACGGGCAGTCCGACGTCAATGTCGTATTGAGCGCGAGCATGACGCTGGCCTTTCTGCTGGTCTGCATCGTGGCCATCGCCTGGATCTTCCGTACCGGCTACAAGCTGCGTTCGTAGGAACGCAGCAGCTCGGCACAGCCGTTACCTGGCCGACTCTTGCAGTGCCTTGGCCGCGTCGCGGCTGTAGTCCTCGCGAATGGCCCTGCAATAGGGCCCATTCATCACAAAGCGGCGGCACACGGCGGGGCGCGTTTCGTAGATGCCGCAATTCATCTGCACGCTGTTCATGGCCACGCACCAGCCGTCCTCGCCGCGCTTCATCACGCGATACCCTTCGGGCGAATACGTGGTGAGGTGATCGGGAATCGATTCTTCCGGTTGCAGAACCACCATGAGGCGGCAGCAGACAGCTTCGCAGGAAGAACAGCGTGCGGCGGCGGGACGTTCGGCAGAGGTCATGCGCTAGGGGTTTCCAGGGATGGGGGATAAGGCAGGAGATGGCCGTCGTACGACGGTTCGCCGGGGGCCGCGGCCATCCGGCACGCGCGGGATACGAGTGGACTCACGAGGACGACGGTAGCTCCGCCGCGTGCGTAGTGAGGGTGCGCTTGGCACAAGGCTTGATTTTGCAAGCATACGCGTCCGCGGCGGGCCAAGTGTTAGTTTCCCCGCGTGCCGACGGCAATTTAGGCAATCATCGAAATTTTTCTTGACTCTAATTTAGATGATTAGCTAAATAGTGGCCATGAACGCCGTCTTCAAAGCCCTGGCCGATCCCACCCGCCGCAAAGTGCTGGAGCTGCTGCGCCAGCGCTCCATGAGCGCAGGCGAGCTTTCGGACTGTTTTCCCGTGTCGCGGCCCACCATGTCGGCGCACTTCGCGGTACTGCGCGAAGCCGATCTGATCGAGGCGCACAAGATCGGCACCAGCATCATTTACCAGCTGAAGCTGTCGGTGCTGGAAGACGCACTGCTGAGCTTTACCCAGCTGTTCGGCATCGGCGCCGGCACACGCGCGACCGCGGAATCCGCCGGCAAGGCCAAGCTCAAAGCATCCCGTAAAGGAGCCTCCAGATGAGCGCGAGAAAAGAAATCCTTTTCGGCCTCAAGCTCGCGGCCGCCATGATCGCCGGCGCCCTGCTGCTCGCCGTAGCCCACAAACAAGGATGGGTGGGCGCAGAGCTGGTTACGCGCGGAAACAACATCATCATCGGCCTCGCCCTCGCGGTCTTCTGCAACGCCATGCCGAAGAGGATGCAAGGCTCGCCCCGCTCCGTTCAGCACGCCACGCTGGCACAGGCCATAGGTCGCGTCGGCGGCTGGGCCATGACACTGGCCTTCCTGGTGTGGACCGCATTGTGGGCATTCGCGCCGCAGGAACTTGCACGCACCGGCTCGATGATTGCGGTCGGCGCGGGCGTGGCGGTCATGCTTGGCTACGCCGCGTGGAAGTGCGTCATCCACGATGCGCGGAGAAGTAGCTGAGGTCTTCAGCCCAGTGGCACGCACCAAGGGAGTTCTTGGTGATGCCCAAATCCTATGAGATCACGCCGTGCGCAGAACCATAGTTTGGCCAGTACGGCCAAACTATGGGATTACGGCAGCAAAGCTCGGCCAACGGATGCTTTGCCCTCGCGGCAAAATCAGCCCGGCAGACTGACCACCGACACGAAGCCCCCAAAGATCATCCGCTTGCCGTCGAAAGGACAGTCAGCGGCGGCTTCCATGCGCGGGTCCTGCATGAATTTCGCCATGCCGGCGTCGCGGGTGGCCTTGTCGGGCCATTCCACCCAGGAGAACACCACGGACTCATCCTGCGTGGCCTGCACGGCGCGGCGGAAGTCGGTGACCTTGCCGTCGGGCACGTCGTCGCCCCAGCACTCCACCACTCGAATAGCGCCGAATTCCACGAAAATGGCGTCGAAAGTACGGGCGTGCGCAATGAACTTTTCACGGTTGGCGTTGGGTACGGCGATCACGAAACCATCGATGTAGGACATGGCAGTTTCCTCAGCGGAAGGGGCGGCCGATATGGTCGCCTTCATGGATGCGACGAATGGGCGGGCGCGGGATCGACACGGGGCGGCCCTTCCAGGCCACGCCAGGCGCCCAACCTTGCCAAAAGGGGCGCAGCCCCAGCAAGCTTCCGGAAATCCGGGACCTGGGCTATTGGCCCAGGTCGGCAGCTGAGCCCCGGAGTGCAGAAGCCAGACATTCGCCACAACCGTCGCCCTGTGGCGCTCGAATTACAGTTCAGATTCGGCTCGATATCACTCATCAAGGAAGAGGAACACCTATGCCCAGCAGCACGCAGGACCTGGAGCGGTTCGTACGCAGTTCGCTGATACGTGGTTGCAGCCGGCAGAGCATCGAAACCGCACTCACAGACGCAGGCTGGACGCCGGAACAGGTGCGCGGCGCGCTCTCGGCATTCGCGGACGTGGACTTCGCCGTACCGGTTCCCAAGCCACGGCCTTACCTTTCGGCACGCGATACCTTTATCTATCTGGTGCTGTTTACCACGCTCTACCTGAGCGCCTATCACTTCGGCAGCCTGCTGTTCCAGCTGATCAACCGCGCCTTCCCCGATATGGCCATGCCATACAACAACGGGATATCGCAAAGCATGCGCTGGTCCGTTGCCTCGATCATCATCGCCTTCCCGGTTTTCCTGTGGATTTCCGGCAGGATCCGCGGCGAGGTCGCGCGGCAGCCCATCAAGCGGCAATCCGCGGCACGCCGCTGGCTTACCTATTTGACGCTCTTCGTCGCCGCGGTCGTGCTCATCTGCGACCTGATCACCCTGGTGGACGGCGTGCTCGGCGGCGAGATCACCGTGCGCTTCGTGCTCAAGGTGCTGGTTGCCGCGGCAATAGCCTGCACCGTATTCGGCTACTACCTCTGGGATCTGCGCAGCGACGAGCGTGTCGCATGATGCCGCGCAAGGGAGTGCGATGGCTGACGATCGCCGTATCTATTGGCATGGCCGCAGCCGTGATCGCCGGCCTGGCCGTGGTCGGCTCTCCAGCGCACCAGCGTGCGCTACGGATGGATGGACGCAGGGTATCGGACCTGAGCCGAATCTCGCTGCAGGTCATGGGCTACTGGTCTCAGCACAAGTCCTTGCCGCATGACCTGGCGGCAATCGACGCGGAGCAGATCCATACCGCCGACCCAGTCAGCGGTGTGGCGTATGGCTATGTGGTGACTGGTCCCGATACCTATCGGCTGTGCGCGGATTTCGATGCCGCATCCGAGTCGGAAGAAATGGGGCGCGATGGCTACATTCCTCCTGGCGGGCAGCGTTGGCATCATCCGGCCGGAAAGCACTGTTTTGATATGGACCGGAAATCGCCTGGGGCGCCTTCGTTCTGAACAGTGGCGACTTGGGTATCACCAAGAACGCTGTCCGCGCCACCCTTTTTGCACCAGCCGTTAAAGAAACCACCAAGGAGTGAACATGAAATCTCGCATGTCCATTGCTGTACTGGCATTGATGACTCTGCCCGTGTTGGCTAACGCATCTTGTGATGCGGTGAAGTCCGACATCGACGCGAAGATCAAGGCGAAAGGTGTAAACAACTACAGTCTGGAAGTGGTTCCCGCAGATCAGGCTGACAAGAACGGCGGAAAGGTAGTCGGGCATTGCGAGGGCACGAATGTCATCGTGTATACCCGCGGGGAATCCAAGTCGAACGACGACAGTTCAGGTACGGCGCCGGCTGCACCGCTGCCGACGCGATCTGGCCAGGCCGGAGGCTGATGACGGCCGGCCCGCAGAAACGGGGCGGTTCCATCTGCTATACGAGAGATGGATCCGCCCCTTTTCCCTGGTTTCTTCCGTGGAAAAATAGCTTCATGAAAAGTCCGCACCACGCTTGGTTCGTCATTGCTCTAACGGTAGGCATCGCTGCCTGTCATCACGGCCCCACAGCACCTTCTGCCGACGGCGGGGTCATCAAGGAAGGGCTGGTTGCCTATGCAAAACACCCGTCCTTGGCATGTCATTCAAAGACCGATCAGCATCAGGGTCGGGAAATTGCGAACCAAGGCGACAGACAAGCGGCACAGGCCTATCTAAACGAGCGCTGCGTTGTCTTCACGGATCCCGTTGCCCTCAAGATCCTCAGCATCGAACCTGCCGTTGAACCAAGTGACGATCAAATGGTGTCAGTCGAGGTCTTGAGCGACTCATCCGTCGGTACGCTATGGATGACCAGCAGGTCGCTGCTGTTGAACAGGTGAGTTCAAGCGCGGCGCATTTGGAGCGCGGTGCTCCACTTGAGACCCGCCGCCTTTTGAGTGGGTAGGCAAGAGGATGGGCAATGAGCTTTCTTGGCAAACTCAGGCAGCGGGTGAATCGCGACGACGGAAATCTGTTCCAGGTCGGAAATCGCCCTTTGAGTCGCGGCGAGATCGTCGGGATGCTTTTGTTCGTTGGCGGGATACTTCTGTGGCAGCTCCCCGCAGAAGGCGGTCTCAGTTGGATTTGGGCGGCGGCATCAAGTGCACTTGGTCTTCTCTTGAGCATTCAAGGTGATGTCGGAAAGGATGGAGACCCGGATATGTAGCACTCAATTCCTGAGGCCCACTTCCGGTCAAAAACAGATATTCGCAGACGGAGGAAAATGAATGGCAGAAAGGTATCGGGTCACAGTGTCCTGCCAGGGAATATCTTCGCATGAGGCTTCTGGCGGCGTTTCGGCTGTTCTTGAAGAGTTTTACGAACGACCTTGGCATACAGAGGTCACTTGCCGCTGGGATGGAGAAAAAATTCTTCTTACAGCCGAGAATGACTACGACTCCAATGGGTCCGCCGTTCTCGATGAATTCTGCGATGCCGTGCACGCCTGCATCTCCTGGTCGGCGGAGGAGATAGCTTTCGCGGTTGAATCGGTGATCGAGGTGAAGCCGGGTCAATGAAGCAACCCGCGCGGGGTTCTCGTACGAGATCAACGGTGCGCAAAAGCCGTGGCCCTATCTCTGGTCCCGTGTGGAATGGACACTGCTGGGTATCGGAGGATTGTTTGTCTGGTACTTCGTTGGTGGACCCGGCGCATTGAAGGGTTGGCTGCGCGACTTCAGGCGCCAAGTATTCTCGAAGGCCTAACGTCTGCTCTCGATCCGAAGCGGATGAAATGCACATAGCCGGCCCACAAGCGGACGGAGCATGGCTGAGACAATCTTGAGCATTGGTGCGATCGCCTTGGAACTCGGCATTCCAGTCGGGTTGCTTATATTCATGGCGCTAAGGCCCCAAGTTCGACCAAGAGCCATCGTCATACTTGGAGCGCTCTTTCCGGCGCTATGTCTATACGGCGCGATAGCGGTCAGCTATCTCATCTCAAGGGGAAAGTCAGACATCTTTGCGTTCTACGCCATGTGGGTGATGACTTTCGCCCCCTACCTGGCGGTCGCACTGGGAGGGCTGGCACTCTCTTTTCTTCGAAGGCCCGCGAACTATTGGGCCCGTTTTGGGCTGGGCGTGCTGACGACGCCGGCCGCATACCTAGCATTCGTTCTGGTTGCCAAGGTCATCCCTTGGCGAGCAGGGTAAAGTCCGCTTCCGGCCCGAAGCGGACATCTGAGATAGTTCGACATGGCCAGACTCTTGGGAGGCTAAATGTCAGTCGACATCTTCGTATTCCTGGCACTCAATCGGGCACCAGACTTCGACGCCTGGCAAAAGGCCATGCGGGCGAGTCGCCCCGAAATGCACTTTGTCGCCCCGGTAGACCTCGCCAAACACAGTGGCTTTCTGCCCCTTGTTGTGGATGGCAAGACCACGGGCTTTTTCTTCTTCAGGAATGACGCGAAGGAGCTCGTCTCGGATTACCCGATGGTGGTGGCGGCTGGTGTCAGCGGCGGCGTTGCCTACCAGCTTTCGTTCGGTGGTGATGCGCATGAATGCATCGCAGCCATGCGATCCGCCGAGGTGCTGGTGAAGAACTTCGGCGGTGTTGCGTTTGACCCTCAGGGTGGAAAGGTCATGACCATCAAAGATCTGGATGACAATGCGGCACTCTGTGGAACTTCATTGAGGCCGTAGGAGACTCAAATGCCGATATCGGTGCTCTTCATGTCCATGTCGCTCGACGGATATATCGCCGGCCCCAACGACGAACCAGGCAACCCCGGCGGCGACGGCTTCGACCGGCTGCACGAATGGTATGGGGACTTCTCCCGGCCATCGGGGGCGGTTGGACAGCTGTGGGATGAATGGAATTCACCGGGCGCGATTCTCGCAGGGCGGCGTACCGTGGAGCAGATCGATCATTGGGGCGGTGACAATCACGGTGTCCCCATCATCGTGCCAAGCCATCGTCCGCCCGGCCCTTCGGTGGCGAACTATCCGTTGGTGAAGTACGTGCTCGACGGGATTGAGAGCGCCATGGCGCAGGCCAAGGCCGCCGCCGGGGACCGCAACGTACTGATGCTCGGCGCGTACACGGCGCAACGGGCGCTTGAGGCTGGCGTGCTGGACGAGCTGCAGATCCACCAGATCCCGGTGCTGTTCGGTGGCGGCCTCCGACTGTTCGATGTATTGCCGTCGCGCGTCGAGTTGGAGATTGTTCGGGTGATCGATACGCCGGATGCTACACATATCCGTTATCGCGTCCGTCGCTGACCAGCCTACGACCCAAGGCGGACATCACGAGGAAGGGATGAATGGCTCCATGGGAAGAGCCCGTCCGATGTCCGCGATAGCGCCCTGGCTTTCGTGCTGCCCATCTAGCTCACACCCGAGATCGCACCGCGATAAATCCCATGAGCCTTGAACAGCCCACACCATCCCTCCACGGCTCCTGCCACTGCGGCGCAGTACGCCTCACGCTTCCGGCAGCGCCCGCAACAGCCACGAGTTGTAACTGCTCGCTATGTCGCCGCACGGGAGGCATATGGGCTTACTACGAACTCGGCTCAGTCTCCATCCAAGGCCACCCCGAGAACACGGAAAGCTATGTCTGGGGCGATCGATCTTTGCGGAATGTGCGATGCAAGATCTGCGGTATCGCCACTCACTGGGAGCCGATGGAGCTCAAGCCAGGCGCTCGCCACGGCGTGAATCTGCGGAATTTTGAACCCGCGCTGCTGGAGTCGGTGGTTGTCAGGCGCTTCGATGGGGCGGACACCTGGGAATTTCTGGATTGAGCATTGCTGCTTTTTTTGCACGGCGCAGCAGAAATCCCTGGATCGCGCTTTTCTGACAATGTGGTCAGGTGGCGGTAGCCGGATGAGGTTTCGAGCGGAGCGGTGTGCGTCACTCTTGCGCTCCGGCCGTACCCTCACCCCAACCCCTCTCCCGGAGGGAGAGGGGCTTAGCGTCGAGGCACTACCGGCGCCGCGATATTCCTCAACACTCAAGTTGAAGCCCTTCTCCCCCCGGGAGAAGGTGGCGGCAGCCGGATGAGGTTTCGGGCGGAGCGGTGTGCATCACTCTTGCGCTTCGCCCGTACCCTCACCCCAACCCCTCTCCCATTGGGAGAGGGGCTAAAAGCTCTACGGCACCAACACCCAACTCACCTGCCGCACATCCGGCGGCAGCGGCAGCCACGGCCCCAGGGCCTGATAACCGTACTGGTACGCCACGCTATCCCGCATCCCAAACGAATGCATCGGCCCCGCCTGGCAAATCACATCGCGCTTCGGCAACACGCCGGTATGGAGATACCCAAACTCCGCCGCCACCACACACGCGTTGTCATCGAAAATCGCCCCATGCGTGGCCGCGTTATCGATAAACACCATCGGCGCCGCATTCCCATTCCACAGCCGATCCACCAACGCCTCCCCATACGGCGTCGACGGATCGAACTCCCCCTGCACCATCAACCCATGCACCTTCGTCCGCAATTCCAGCAGCGGGTCGATCGCCGGTGCCCAGGGCCATCCTTGGCACTGATCCTCCATGGTCGATGCGCCTACCCCCCAGTATTTATGCGTGTCAGCGATCTTGCGGGCCATGCTGCGGCGGTCGGTGGAACCGGAGTCGTTGCACTGCAGGGCGGCGCTCATCGGGTTGAAGCTGGGTAGCGCGCGCAGGTCGGCGTAGGTCATGGAGGCGATCTGTTCGGCCGTGGCGATATGCTCGGGGTCGCCGTCCAGTGCATCGGACATCGCGCTCAGCGAAGGCGCCACCAACAGGTCCCAGAAGATCCACATCGCCGTGCCATCCAGCGCGCCCAGCGCCTGGTCCGGCGTGACGCTGCCCATGCGGTGCTGCGAGGTGGCCTGGTAGATGCGCTGGAAGGTCGTCATCACCTGCTGCGGCGTGGTGCCCATATGGAACTGGTCGTTGTGACGCGCCATAAAAGGGATAAAGGCCTGCTGCAGGTTGAGCTGGTCCATCGACATGCGCTGCAGCGCCTGCTGCTGCCAGTCCAGGTGCGACCAGTTCATATTGCTGTCGAGCACCACGCGCTCGAACTTGTCGGGAAACATGCGGCTGGCATACGCCATCAGGCCGGTGCCGCTGGACACGGCGAACAGGTCCGCATGCTGGAAACCCAGAATGGCGCGCACCAGGTTCAGGTCGCGCACGTGGTTGGGCGTGGTGATGCCCTTGAGGAAAGCCCCGTGCTGCTGCAGGCACGCGCGCATCGAGCGGTTCCACCAATCCTGCTGCGCCTGCAGGCTGGCCGGCGTGGGGTTGCGGCTGTCGCCGTCCATGAAGTTCTCGGCGCCGCTGCGCGGGGCGTAGTCGCAGCTCACCTGGGTGCCCAGGCCGTCGGTCACGCCGCGCAGGTCCACGCCAACCACCAAGTGGTCAACCTGAAGTTGCGGTTGCCATTGCTCGAACATCTCCGCCATGGACGCACTGGAGTTATCCGGCCCGCCGCCGTTCACCAGCAGCAGGCGGGTATACGCCGGCGGGTTGAGCGGCTTGGAAATGCCGATGGTGATGTCGCCCTGGCTGGGGTCGGCCCAATCCTGCGGCACGGTGACCAGCGCGCACTGGATGGTGCTGCCGTCGGTAAACAGCGAAGGCGGGCAAGCGCCCCAGCTCACCGGCTGCTGGTAGTACCTGGCGTAGGCCGGGTCGCCGCTGTGGTCGTCGATGCCGTGCGCGCTGGCCAGCCCCGGACACAGCACGCAACCGATCAGCACCGCCAGCTTGCGCACGGACAAGGTAAAACGCTTCATACCGATGCTCCTTCAAGTAAGTAGTGACATGCCGGACATGCGCACCGCCGTGGCCTCCGCCGCAGCCGCCGGCCTCCCCAAAGACCAGGCACAGGCAAATCGCGAGCGCACCGCGCCGCCGGGCCGTGGCCCGGTGTCGTAAGTAGCGATAAGTTGCGATTCCCCCGTTGGGCTGCCCGATGCGGGCGGTGGCGGCGGCGCGCCCGCCAGGGGCGTCCTGCCAGCCGTGGCATGATCATTCTTCACGGCGGGCGGGGTCGTAAATGACCGGTCGCGCGCTTTTTCGATATGACCACTTGCAGCCGCCGCGGAGCGCTTAAAGATGGCCAACAGGCGGCAGCACGACGAACCGATGTACGCCCAGTTCGCCGATGCCATCCGGCGGGACATCGACTCGGGCCGCTTCCAGCCGGGCGCCCGCCTGCCCGGCAGCCGCTCGATGGCCGTGGCCCTGGGGGTTTCCCGCACCGTGGTGCTGATGGCCTACGACCAGCTGGAAAGCGAGGGTTACCTGGAATCGCGCTCGGGCAGCGGCACCTATGTGTGCGTGCGCGCCGCCGGCGTGTCCGCGGGCGGCGCACCGGTGCAGGAACAGATGGAAGCGCCGCCAGCGCCGCGGCTGTCCCGCCTGGCCCGGCGCGCCGCACTGCCTGCCGTGCCCGAGGCGGAAATGCCTGCCTTCGATGGCGACGTGATCGACCTTGCGCAACCTCGCGTGAAGTCCGACCCGCGCAGCCTCAAGGCCTGGATGCAGAACCTGACGGCGCTGCTGCGCAGCCGCGACGCGCCGGACTTCCCCGAGCTGCAAGGCGCCATCGCCCTGCGCAAGGCCGTGGCCGGGTACTTAAGTGTGGAACGCGGTATCGAGGTGGGCCCGGACGACATCCTGATCGTCAGCGGCGCCCAGCAGGCCCGCGACCTGATCGCCCGCGTGCTGCTCGACGAAGGCGACGCCGTAGGCGTGGAGGAACCCTGCCACTGGAGCGTGCGCCACACCTACGAGGCGATGGGCGCGCGCATCGTGCCGTGCCAGGTGGGGCCGCAGGGCATGGATATCGAGCGGCATGCGGCGGCGCTGGATGGCGTGCGGCTGGTGAACGTGGCGCCGTCGTTCCAGTTTCCCACCGGCGTGGTGATGTCGGAGGAGCGGCGCAGGGCCTTGCTGCAATGGGCGTATGCGCACGATGCGTGCCTGGTGGAGGACGATTTCGATTGCGAGCACCGGTTTGGGGTGCGCACCTGCCCCACGCTGTGGTCGCTGGATCGCCATGGGCGGGTGATTCATGTGAGCAGCTTTGCGCGCTCGATGTTTCCGGCCTTGCAGCTGGGCTACATGCTGGTGCCGCGGGGGCTGCGGGAGCGGTTTCTGGCGGTGAAGTGGCTGGCGGACCGGGGAAGTATTTCGCTGCAGCAGCATGTGCTGGCGATGTGTATCGGGAGTGGGCAGTACTTGAGGGATTTGCGGAGGATTGCGCATCGGTTGGCGCCGAGGCATCGGGCGTTAGCCGGGGTGTTGGAAGGGAAGCTTGGGGAGGATATGGAAGTGGTGGGCTCGGTGGCGGGGGGATCGTTGTTTTTGCGATTGCCGCGATTGGCGCGTGGTGCGACAGAGGCGTTGGTAACAGAGGCGTTCGCGCGTGGAGTGCGTATTCGTTCTGCAGAGCGCTTCCATCAAACGCTGCCTGAGCATGTGACATTAGTGCTTAGCTATGCCGGGGTGTCCGAGGTAAGCCTTAAGCGCGCTGGGGTGCGGCTCGCAGAGGCGTATCTGGCGACCATGAAGAAGGAGCGGATTCATTCCGCGAACGGGTGATCCAGGTCCTGACCTTATGCAGATGATCCAGATCTGACGACAAGCACAGAATCAAGGAGCGAATAGCCATGCGAGCAAGAACATCCATCCTTCTACTCATTGCCCTCAGCGGCACAGCCTGCGCCATGCCAACAGAGCATTGGGCGATTCTGCCGCCCGACCAGGCCAAGGACGCACTCCACCAGTGTTCTCGATCGACACCAGAGCAGGTGGATGGCTCATGGGAGATTCCGCCGAGTGTGGCGGCGCAGCTGGAGCAGGATCTGCATAAGCTTGCCGAGCTCAAATCGCATCAATGCTGCTCTACAGGAGGATCGGTAAGCGACCCCAATGCGTTCCTCAGGCAGTACGTTGGGGTAACGATACGCGGCAAGAAATATGTCTACATCAATGCAATCCCTGTCGAGATATCGATCCACAGCAAGGATCGAGGAGCATGGAGGCGAAAGCCGGCCATCGTCTGCGATGGCGGCAGCTCCTTCTGGGGAGCGCTATATGACCCGGAGACACGGGAGTTCTCGGAGCTCGCTTTCAATGGCATAGCGTAAGAACGCCCCGTTCGCTCCATCGCAAGATGGAGCGGATCACGCCGACGAAGACAGGCCTGTTTTTCACAGGCCATCTACGGCATGCAATTTAGCTTCGGCAGCCGGGAATCCTGGCGCTCATCGCACGCAGCGATCACACCTGCGTCGATGAGCGCACTGGCAGACATCAAAGCTGACAAAGTCGAATAAGGAGCGTATCGGCTTTCTCTATTCGCTGGTGCGGCGACAAAGACTCAGGCTATTGAGCGCCCCCTCCATGCTAGGAGCGGGGATCGTTGTGTTGTGCCCAGGCAAGGAGTGCGGCTATGTCTTCGAATGACGCGAAAATCAATCTGACGCTGGCCTTTGTACTCAACAATGCTGCCGTCGATGACCAAGGCAAACCCATGCAGTATCCGGACCCTTCGGTGGTCCAGCAAAACATCGTCAAACGGGTCAAGCAATCGACGTATGCGAGTGCCTTCACGCTGGCGTGGGGGCCTTTCACCTTCCTCGATCCGGGAACATCCCCGACGTCGAAGGGATATGCCGCCAATATCACCGCCATCTTCAAAGGTCCGTCGGGCGACTATCGCGTGGTGACCAGCGGCACCAACCCGAAGTCGGCGTACGACGTCAATGTCGAGGATAAAGATATCGGTCAGACGGCATTGAGCGGCCTGATCTCTTCGGCGCCGTGGGGCACGTCCATATCCAATGGTGCGATGGATGGAGTGCAGAACATCCTCAAAGGCATCATTCCCCTGGGCGGCCGCTTGCTTGGCTACCTGACGAACCATGTAGCCAATGGCGGCATAGTCACGGTGGTGGGGCACAGCCTCGGCGGAGCTCTGGCCTCGGTTCTGTCGCTTTATCTGAAGGCGGAGCTTCCATCGGCAACCGTAGGCTGCTTTACCTTCGCCGCACCGACGGCGGGAAACGAGCAGTTCGCCGATTACTTCAACAAGAGCATGAAGGGGCTTTCAACCAGAGTCTTCAACACCAAGGACATGGTGCCGGACGCTTGGAGCGCCAGCACCATCAAGAACATCCTGAATATCTACGAGCCTGATATCGACACGCCGCAGAGCATCCAGGATGGCATCAACAAGAACTACGGGTTTCTGCAGTTCTTGAACTATCAGCAGCCGAGCGAAGGGCAAGACCAGCACACCGGGACTACCGACAAGGGGCTGATTCAGCACGATGGCAATGACTTTAACCGGCAGGTTGGCTATCAGCACATTGGGGCTTACATAGCGTTGCTGGCTATGGCGAAGGGGGATGTTTGGTTGCCGCCTGGCTCGTGAATCTGTGGATGGCTGACTGCTCCGTGGTCAGGAGATGGTTAGAGCTGGCGAATATGGTTATCTGACCTCTGCGAGATGACCAGTCCGATCTGGCGCTCAAACGGCCCAGACGGATGCTACCTGAGTTGCTTTAACTATCTCCGCTCCGTTGTACGCACCTGCGCTGTGGTCGCTAGATCGTCATGGGCGGGGATTCACGTGTGTTGTTTCCAGGGAAAGGAATGCGGGCTATGTCTTCGAATAGAGCCAAGAGCCCAGCCCAGAGGCTGTTACCTTAAAGTGCACACTAATGCTCTAGCGGACCGAGCCAAGGCCAATGACTTCCAGGCCTCTCTAACGACCACCGGCTCCTTTTATAAAGATTGGGTGGAACGCAAATTCATCGCCCTCATCTTCTATGCGCGGATCCTAAACTCTCGGGCGAGGCGTTCTCTCAAAAGATTCGGCTTTCGAAGCTCACACTCCCAAACCGTCAAGACATGCCAACCTAGCTGCCGCAATCGCCTTGCGTTATGCGCGTCGCGGGAGCGGTTCCTTTGCAATTTTGGGACCCAGAAATCCTGACGTGTAGACGGCATCTTCCCTCTAGGGCAGTTATGCCCGTGCCAGAAGCAGCCGTGGACGAGTACAACCGTCGAGTGGCGCCTCAGAACTATATCCGGCGTTCCAGGGAGCGTTTTAAGGTGCAATCGAAACCTAAGCCCCAACCCATGAAGGATGGAGCGAACGGCTTTCTCGGCCGCCGTGTTGGAGGAATGCACAGCCGCCATATTGCGACTGCGCTGCTCTCTAGAGATACGGTCCATTATCGAAATAGAAGACCATACGCCATGTCGTCACTCTGCGCTTAAATCTACGTAGTCTCTTGCAGACCTTTTCGGAGAGCACGGGCATGTGCAGTGATGAAGGGGGGCGGAAGCGCATTGCCGATCATAAGCGCAATCGACTCCTTACCGTGATCTACCTTGAATCGATACTCCCTAGGAAATCCCTGAAGAATTGCCGCTTCGCGCAGTGTGATGGTTCTGTTCTTTGAAGGATGAAGGAAGCGACCTTTTGAAGGGTTGTGGCAGCCGCTCGTAATAGTCGGAGCAAGCTCATCCCAGGACATACGCCCGTAAACATCTCGAAAACCATTACTGCGCTTGTGGCATTCAAGCTGATACTTCTTAGGTAGATCCGTGCGGCTACCGCCATCCTTAGGAATCATCGCGATTAGATCACGCACAGCCTTCGACCGGTTCTCGCCCAAAGCGTGCAGTTCATCTTTCGTACTCTTCGGGCTGTCAAGCCCAGTCAGCGCCTCACGAACAGTGATACGTCTACTTGCCTTACCTGCAATCAATGGCATGTGGACATTCGATGCGAGCATAATTAGTCGCTTGCGTCTTTGAGGAACCCCATAGTCCGCGGCATCTAGGATGTGCACCTCCGTCTCATATCCCAGCTTGTGGATCTCTCGGCGCATCTTGAGGAAGCGATTGTCCTTAGCCAGAGCCGGTACATTTTCCAGCATCACCGTCTTCGGCTTCATTACCTCGATGAAGCGGAGAAAGTCTGCAACGAGATTATTGCGCTCATCTTTGACTGATGTCCGTTGATTTCTGGTCCGAAGGCGAGAAAAGCCCTGGCATGGCGGGCAACCCGCAAGCAGATCAAGCTCGCCTGGTTGAATATTCGCTTCACGTAGCACGTCACCAGGATCCAGCTCGCGAATGTCCTGGGAATAGAGGCGTACCTTCGGATGATTCATCCGATATGTTTCTTGGGCCTTAGGATCCACCTCTACCGCCGCAATCACTACAAAACCTGCCTTCTTCAGGCCGAGACTCAGCCCTCCGCATCCACTAAATAGATCTATGGCATGCAACGGCCTGAGCTTCGCGCCAACTTCTTTTAGAGTACGTTTCATCGGTGTGTGTAATGCATAGTCAATGTGGCTCGGAACCGGCTTTCAACGGAGAACCAAGCACCTAAGAAAGCCTGGCTTTGAGAGGATCGATTAGTAGTGCAATCAACTTTCTTTAGATTGCTGCAAGAAAGCTTTCGATGGAAATTGATGACTATTTTGGCATCAGCTCAGCTACCTTCATAGCCTAGCAGCCAATGCTGTCAGCACGTTTCTCCAAGCATCGCTCATCATCGGCGACTTCAAGTAAGTTAGATGGCAAAGGCTAGCGCGTAACGACCCGACGGGAACCGAATTTGTGGCCACCACACGGACTGGTGTTTGCCGTAGGCTTTAGTTCTCATCATGAATACCGTCACAAGATCATTCGGCACAGATCCCGCTTCGCCACCAGTCAGCAACCCCTGGGTCTCGCGCCGTGGCTCACGGAGATCTCGATCTCGATCGACGTAAACGTATCCCGTGCCCTGCTTCAAAATTTCCGCGCAATGCTCCAGTGATTCCGCAACCGCGACAGGATCCCAAACGTGTTCAGCAATCGCCGGATCGGGGGCCGTCAGCTTGATCAGTTCTTTGATATCGGCGATTGACATCTCAGCATGATCTTTATCTGAGATGGCGGAGAGCAGCTTATCTAGCTTGGAAGTATGCTTTGCTCCCGAAGTGTCACGTAGAACTTGCGCCGGGTTGTAAGTTCCGCCACCGGTGTAAACGCCTATCGCCCCAGGGACCAATACATTACGCCGCGTCGCTTGCAGACCATTCTTCAGATAGACTCCACGAAACTCCTCACCGGGATTCTTGGCGATGAGTTTTCGCAAGCTTTGCTCCATCTCGTTAATGGCGCGAAAGACCACATGCAGTTCGGGTGGCAACCACAAGCGAAGCAACCCAATATCCTTACGGCGGTAGCCATACATGCGCGCATGCTGCAGAACAGTGTCTGCCTGCGGCGTGCGAGGATGGCGACCGTAGTAGCTCACGAGCAAATTTTTGATCGTCACACCGCGCCCAAGCTTATTGCCTCCAACAAAGAGATTGTATGGGGCGTGCAAAGCTACGTCTTCGTCTGTCTCTCCATTCACTAGCTTGACTGTGATTCCCGGCGATAGGAACTCGATCTTATTGAGGAGATGAGTGAAATCGGATCTGGCCAGTTGCTCATTGGTGATGGCGAGGTCATCGAATGCTTTACGCAGACGCTTGATGAGCTTGGGCTCTTTTGCCTTCAGGCCGCTGGCCAAGTCAGCCTTGTATGCACGCAACAGATCAACAATATGGCTGTGATCGCTCTTTCGGGTGCTTACGTGGCAAAGAAATGCACACTTCTGATCAGGGCTAGTCTCTCGCTTGAACGTCGCGCCAATCATAAAGGTGTCGAGCGCGGACAAAAGCGACGTAGGCATCTGCGCTCCGGGCGCCGGTTGAGACCCGGCTGACAAAGCCGTGAGATCAGCTAAAGGAAATTCACGAACGAGATCCTCGCTGTGTTTCGAAAAAAAATCATCACCCCCGACGTAATCACTACCGGGATGACTCAACACCGTGAACTTCGGCCGAAATGCGTGCTTGCCATCTTGAAGAAATAGCGCGCCCGGGGTAGCCGTTACCTGAAGGTAGGTATTCTTGTCGAAGAACTCGCGAAGCTCCTCAATCTGCCCGTTTATCCTACTGCGCGACCCATCATTCTTTCGAGCTATTGTGTTTAAGCTTGCTTGATCGGCCTCATCGTCAATAATTAGGCACGAAAGACCACGTACACGACCGCCTTTAAAGTTTTCGATTAGCGTGTTTAGAATGCTTCCATTCTTAGTGACCACAACAGCGCACGTTCCACGCTTTATGCGCTGCAGGAAAGCCTCCTTGTCACGAAGATCAGCCTTACCAAGAATATCCATGCCGGGAAACGCTTCTTGAATGCGCCCTCGCGTCTGCTCGTATAGTGGATCGATGTCGGAAGTGAGAACAATGAGAGTGCGATAACCTTCATCTGCCCCCATTGCCCCGGTTACGGTCAGAACGCCTGTTTTACCGCTTTGTACTAGGCCGTAAATGAGACCGTTGATCTGCTCCTTGCCTCCACTTAGGGGACTGACCCATTTACTCGCCACCTCACGCGCGGTTTTGGCGATGTCATCCACCTCATGGTCATTTCCAACTTGCTGACGGAGCAAGTTGAGAATCTCGTCAGTATGCTTCACTGCAGCTCTCCTTTGTCCTTAGCTCTTATCCAAAAGATTCGACCAGTCAGCTGGCGCAACCTTGCCAGGCAACGTACCGTCAGGCCCTCCGATCTCAAAGTGAGCACGATGGTTGCGCTTGCAGGAAACGCGTAGCGCGTTGCTTTGAATTGACGCAATGCTGGCGTAGTCGTCATATGATAATGCGGCGATACCATCTGCCCCGCAAATCAGGCCAATGATGAGCCGCATTGACTGCGCACTCTTCCGGAGGAATGCCTGTTCATCGGGCATGAACGTGAATCCCCATGGACTACGTTTTCCCGTGGAGTATTTGAGATGGATCTGTAGCCGATTATCAAACACAAATAGTGGTGGCGCGTAGCTGATATGCGTAGCACCCGATTTGCGAATAAGCTGATAGATCGCAGCCCCTTCGTAAAACTCCTGCTTTTGGATACCCATAAGGCACGACTTTCAAGTAGGCCAAAAATGGAAGTTACGCCAAATCGTGGCTACTTTTGGCCGGCAATCAGGGAATGAGCTCCTTCCATGCCTGTAAATCTTTGATCCAGGACATATCTTTTCGTCCTTGTTGATTTCCTGCATTACTGAAGCATCCATCATGCCCCCGCAATTCCGGCACCCGCGATAATGTAAATGGCCCCAGCCACCCATCGTTCATAACACTACATACAACAGGTGTCTACCCCCCAGAAAGAGCGTGCTACGGCTGGCCGCACAGCCCCTTCGAAGCAGCAATCTTGTGACAGCAGGGGCCGCCAAGAATTGGCCAATCGTTCAACCTAAGAATTGCGGCAGTCAACCGCGATCTATTCGTCCCGTCGCGTCCTAGCGCCCATGGGCTTTGACGATATCGACACGCGTGGCGCATGGAATCATAGCGGCCACTCTTCCGGACATTTTCGATGGCGTATCTGCGGCGTATCTGTGCGATCCAACTTCGCTAGTAAAGCAAACTAGCGGCGTGTATAACAGAAGAGGGCCGCTAAGACCCTTAGCTGCCCTCTCCTTTTCCCCAGCCCCTCAGAAATAACGCCTCGCTACTCTGTCCCTACCAAACATTCATTCTCCTCGCATATGTGGGCCAACTGCATTCGCATATGTGCCTGCGCCGCACACCTCATCCCCATCTCCACAAACCCAGCAAGCCCCTGTAGCACAATCGCCAGCCTTTGCACATCAACGCTTCGCCACTCATCCGCCAACTCCGTGATCAACTTCAATGTACAGTGCGCGTGATGCAACCACTCAGTAGCGTCATTCAGCAGCTCATCCGCCCCCGCATTCGGATCTGAAAAGTAATTTGTGTGCCGCGTTATCCAAGCCTCACCAAGTTCACTCATAAAGCAACTCCTTACTAAAACACCGCACCCCGCTCCGAGAACGGCACGCCGCCGGACAGCACGGCGTGCCGCGACCATACGGACTCGGGTTTCACCGGCGACTCAAAACGTGAGCCCCGGGCGGCTTGATTGAGGAAGTGGATGACGGGTTCAGCAGCCTCCGCCGTTGCGCAAGGCAACGCGCCGGGTTTCACGGCTAGGAATCTTTCCTGCGAAAACTCTTAAGTCCCGTCTCGTCAACCGTGTCCGCGCGTTGCTCGGACAACCCGGATGGGCGGTGAAGCTGCCGCCGTGGGAATCGGCGGGCGAAGAAGTGCCGTATGATCTGGCTTAGCCATGATCAACTCCTCATTAGTTGGTGATGGTTAGCGGGTCAGGGGTGTTCGCTGCACCCTTGGCCCGCGCTCTCACAGCATTGCTGCCATGGTTGCCCGCGACGCGCTTCGAGTCACTCCGCGGGCAACACAAGCAAACTATCAAAACGACTTCGGCGTGTCTGTAGGAACACCGCGCGATGCAAGCATGCGCGGCGCTTTTCGGACACATCCGATGGCAAATGCGTAGACACTGCGCAATGCCGCGTCAAAGCTCCTCGATCACCTTCAGAATCTTCTGATACTGCTCCAGCTGATCCGGCGACTTGATCATATGGATCAGCACGGACGCCGTCGCCGCCTGCCGGATCGCCGCCATGCCGCTCTCCTCCGTCACCTTCTGGAACGCGTGCAAGGTGCTGGCCACCGTACCCATCAACTCCAGCGCCGCATGGCACCACGGCTCGGCGTTATCGATGCCATGCGCGTTCGGCGACACGCTCAACTGCGTGACGGGCGCGGAGATCTCGTGCAGGGCAACCGCGGCCGCGGCAGACGGCGGCTCCAACGGATGCTCCGTCGCAACGCCGGTGGTCGCCGTATCGAGCGAGTAGATCTGCATGATGCCCTGCGTCGTCGCCGCCTGCGCCAGGATGTCCTGTTGCTGCTGGCTGACGACAGCGGTATGCGCGGCAACGGACAGCGCGTTTGCCGTGGCCTGGTAGAGATAACCCAGTGCCATGGCGGGCGCATTGCCGGTAGTGGCGGTGCCGCGGGTATTGGCCTGCGTTACCGCATCGGTGACTTGAGGATTGACCCCGGTCGTCGTCGACATAAAAACCCCCTGTTGAGTGATGTGCCTGATAGCGCTTTATCGCGTTGGCGCACCAGGACCGTCTTCCCGTGTCGTGCCGGTTTCCATGTTTCCGGCCCGCATAGCATCGCCGCAGCTGGGCGCTGCATACAGTGCCTTGGAGGGGGCGTCCGCCTCGGCATGCCGGTAAATGCCAAAAGCGCTTTTCAGGCAATGCCATAGCCCAGCCCAAGGCGCATTTTCTTGCGCTCCAAAAGACACATTCCACCCGACACAAAAAGCGCGGACCATCGCCGCTACGGTCTCTACGCCAATCGCCAGCCATCCATCGCCAGGGAGAACACCACATGCAGACACGCATCCAGGGCACCGTCATGCCCGTACTGGAAGTACAGCTCGCGCCGGAAGAAAGCATCTTTGCCGAGAGCGGCGAGCTTTCCTGGATGACCTCATCGATCCAGATGAGCACCCACACCCAGATGGGCGGTGGCGGCGGCCTGTTCGGCGCGCTCAAGCGCGTGGTCGGCGGCGGCAGCCTGTTCATGACCGAATACCGCGCGGTGCGCACCACCGGCGAAGTCGCGTTCGCCACCAAGGTGCCGGGCCATATCGTGCCGGTGACGGTGGGCCCGGGTAATGAATACATGGTGCACCGGCATGGCTTTGTCTGCGCCACGCCGCAGGTGACCATCGGCGTGGGTTTTCAGCAGTCGCTGGGCGCGGGCATTTTCGGCGGCAGCGGTTTTGTGCTGCAGAAGGTGGCCGGTAATGGCGCGGCGTGGCTGGAACTGTCCGGCGAATTGATCCGCAAAGACCTGGCGCCCGGCGAGACGCTGCGCGTGCACCCGGGGCACGTTGGCGCATTCCAGTCGTCGGTGAGCTTTCAGATCACCACGGTGCCGGGTATCAAGAATGCGTTGTTCGGTGGCGATGGATTGTTTCTGGCGGTGCTGACCGGGCCGGGGTCCGTGTGGCTGCAGACGTTGCCGATTTCGCGGTTGGCGCATCAGATCGCGGAGTATCTGCCGAGTGGCGAAGGCGGTAGTGGGCGGGCGACGCTGGGCGGTGGGTTGGTGGGCGGTATCGTGGGGTCGCTGTTGAGTGGTGACGATCGGTGATTTTTTAATGGGGACGGGTGCAGTTAAATCGGCATAACTGCACCTGTCCCCGTTAGCTAAACGCTGCGAGGGACGCATGGCAGATATCGGACAGACGGTTTGGAACTACGGCATGGTGGTCGTGGCCGTGGCCTTCATGGGCAAAGTCATCAACGCGTTGCGGACGGGAACGATCCGGATGCCGGGCTGGAATCGGGGGCCGGAGCATGACTATCGGCGTGCGGTGGAGACGAAGGCGTTCTATCGCACGGCCATTGGGTTTGGGCTTGTGGCGATTTTTGCGGGGTGTATGGCGTGGGTGGGGTTTCACTATCTGGGGATGGTTGGCAGGTAGCTTGCGTAGGCGCCCACCATAAAGATCACCGTCCAAATGCCGAAACAGATGGATCGGCCAAGTAAGAATCGCCGCAACTGAGAAAGGAAATCTCAACGATGAACGGACGGTGGTGGGAGTTCTACTTTGTCAGGTACGCCATGGGGACCATCATCGGCGCCCTCATTGTCACTACCCTCATGCATGCCGATCCGGCGTTGAATCGCGTGCTTGGACGTCTGTTGGATCAGCTGGATGGTGCGTCACGCTTCGCTGCCCTCGGCGGTCTCGGGCTGACTTATTGCTATGTATCCAGCATCCCGATCCTCCTTCTTCACGCTGGCCGCTCGCTACTCCCCATCAACCTTCGAGCAGCCAATCCAAGCAGACTGCGTAAGCTGTATGAGCAACTACTGCCCGGCCTCCTACCGGTTCTGGTATACGGATTTTCGGTGCTCTACGTTTACATGGCCTTTCAGATATTACGTTCGCCGGAACTGGATAAGCGGATTGGAAACCTCAGCTTTTTCAGCTTTGTGTTCATCATTATTGTCCCCGTATGCTTGAGCATCTTCTTGGTCTTTCTTAAGAACAGGTCTTATCTGTTCTACAAGCAACTGGCCAAAGCAAGGTCGCGCCAAGGCGATGCCGGAGAACTGATAACTTCGTATCGGCATCTGAGAGAGCATGGCAATTCGATATTCATCGTCGTACTCGAGGCGATCTTCGGCGTGACGATGTTCACCGCGTATCGAGTATCCCTACGCGTGGATCGCCAGAAGTCCGGACTACTTCTTGCTCCGCAGTTCTACTTCTATGGCGTCATCACAGCAGCCTGGATCCTGCCAGGAGTCGTCGTTTGGCTGTTCGCGACCTTGATCGAGAATGAGTTTGTGCGTGATCCGATGTGGCCCTAGGGCGCCGGTAAGGATGCGGACGGGAATAGTTAGGCCGGGATAACAGCACCTGTCCCGTTAGCTCCTCTAATACAACCCGCCACCTCCCGTTCTCGCCACCCCAGCGAAAGCTGGGGTCCAGTGCCTTAAGACGCTGGATCCCAACTTTCGCTGGGATGACGGTGGCTCTGTCGGGTGCTGCAAGTGCTGTGGGTGCTACTGCAAAGCAGCTCGGAGACTCTCCGCCAAACGCATCCGCTCCTCGATGGCATAGGGCACCTTCTTCCCCCCATACAACCCATCATTCAAGTAGCGCGGAAACACATGCAGGTGGTAATGCCACACATCCTGATTACCCGCCGGGCCATTGTGCTGGCGCGTGGATATGCCTTCGCATCCGAAGGCGTTCCGCATGGCGAGCGCCAGGCGGCGTGTGGCGCGGAAGAAGTCGCTGCCCAGCTCGTCCGGTATATCCAGCACGTTCTCGTAGTGGCCCCGCGGCACCACCAGGCAGTTGCCTTTGATGCCGGCGTAGTGATGCGTGGGCACCAGGGCGAACACGTTGGTATCCACCAGCACAACGGCTGATTCCGGCGCGGGCGATGGAAGCGTTGCGGCGATACCGCAGAACGGACACGCGTATCCGGGTGGCGCATGCTTCATAAGGCCTGACTGCTCATGGACGCCCGTGTCAGGGCGAATTCGGGATTCTGTGTTGCGCTCCCGCTACGCGTCAATCGAAAAACATTACCCGCGCGAAGCGTCATTGATGCCCACCGATCACCACCGTGATTCGGTTCGCGCGCCTACCCGGCGCCCTGCCGCCCCGCCTAGCATCGGCGCGAATCAGGGCAATACCCGGCCCCGCCTTGCCGAACGTGCAAGCCAATACGGGCAATGACTCCGGCTTGCCGGAGCTTCATTTCACTGTCGTATCAAGGGGTAACTCATGCGCCTTTCCACTCTCGCCACGGCCTGCCTGCTGGGCCTGTCCATCAATGCGTCGGCTGCGGACGTCAAATCCATCTCGCGACTCGCCTTCGGTCCGGACGGCGTGCTTTTCGTCGCCGACTGGAAAGCTGCCGAAGTGCACGCGATCAAGCTTGCGCCGCCTGCGCGCCAACCGGTGGGTGCAGTGTTCAACGTGCTCGATCTGGAGCAGCTGCTGTCCGACCAGGTGGGCGGCGCCAGGGTTGCCGTCGAGGATATGGCCGCGCGCCCCGGCACCGGGGAGGTCTATGTCGCCGTCAGCTATGGCGCCGACAAGACCCCGGCGCTGTTCGCCGTCACCAGCGACAAGAAGGCGCGCCGCGTCGACCTTAAAGCCGCACAAGGCACTTCGGTGGCGCTGCGCGATGCGCCCACCGGCAACGAGAAGTTCTGGAAGGACATGCCGGAGCGCAGCTTCACCGTCACCGACATGAAGTGGCGCGACGGTGAGCTGTTCGTGGCGGGGCTTTCCAACCAGGATTTCGCCTCGACGCTGCGGCGGATTCATTATCCCTTCGACGCCAGGCAGTCGATCACCTCTATCGAAATCTTCCACGGCGGGCACAATCTGATCGAAACGCGCGCGCCCATCCGCGCCATGAGTTTCGCCAAGCTTGGCGGCAAGCCGTATCTCGTGGCGGCCTATACGTGCACGCCGTTGGTGATCATCCCCCTCGACGAGCTGAAGGACGGCGCGCATATCCGCGGCAAGACCGTCGGCGAGCTCGGCTACGGCAATACGCCGGCCGATATGGTCGCCTATTCGCAGACCGAGCAGGGCCAGACCCGCGAGTACCTGATGCTGGTGAGCTACAACCGCGTGTCGAACGTCATCCCGGTGTCGGAGCTGGATGCGGCGCGCATGGGGCCGGGCATCGAGAAGCAGGTGCCGTTCGGCCAGATCGCCGGCCTCAATGTGGCGCAGGCGCCGCTGGCCGGCGTGATGCGGCTGGATAACCTGGACGACAAGTCGTTCATCATGGTCCGCCGCGATCTGCAGCACGACGCATTGCAGCTGGTGTCGATGGGCAAGGACCTGAGCTTCCGCCTGTCGGACCATATCTCCGAATACGCCTTCCGGAACTTCAGCTTCAAGGGCAATGCGTTCCAGCAGAAATACATCAAGCCGCGGCAGGACATCCTCCTGAAGGACGAGGGCTTTCCCGATTTGATCAAGGCGTCGGATTAACGCCATGCGCTGGCGATTGCTGATCGGCGGCATGGTGTTTGCCGCCTTGCCCGCCGCCGCACAAGCCGCGCAGCCGGCGCCGGAGGTTGTCGCCGTGCAGCCTTCCGGTGCCGAGGTGCCGACCAATCTGCTGCGCTTGTCGGTGGTGTTCGCCGCGCCGATCGAAGGCGAAGTGTTGCCGCGGATCGCGCTTTCCCGTGCTGACGGGCGTTTATTGCAGGAGCCGTTTCTGCAGCAGGAGCTATGGTCGCCCGATGGAAAGGTGCTGACCTTGCTGTTCCATCCCGGCCGCGTAAAAACCGGCCTGATCGCGCGCGAGCAGCAGGGGCCGATCCTGAGCGAGGGCGAGGACGTCGTGCTTAGCTTCGATGGTCGCCCCATCAAGCGGTGGCATATCGGTCCCGTGGATGGAAACGGTCCGGTCGTTGCGGCGTGGAAGCTGTCGACTGTGCGGCCCGGTGCGCGGGAGCCGTTGGTGGTCCGCCTGGATGGCCCCATCGATGGACGGGATGCCGGTTATCTGGCGGTGGTCGATGCCGGCGATCACTTGGTCGAGGGCGAGCGGCAATTACGGAATGGCGAAACGACGTGGACGTTTACGCCGGACGCGGCGTGGAAGGCAGGAGATTATCGGCTGATGGTGCACGGCACGCTGGAGGATCCGTCCGGCAATCGGCTCGGCGGGCATTTTGAAACGTCGATCGATTCGCCACAGCCGGCGGCGGCCGACGTCACCTTGGATTTCAAGGTGAGTTCGAATTGATAGACGGAAAAGGAACGCGCTTAGTTAAGTGGGGATAACTGCACCCGTCCCCGTTTATTCATTTCAGCGCATCCATGTCGTGCGCAAACTTCTGCAGCAGGCGAACCAGTTCGTCCATTTCGCCCGGCTCCCAGTCCGCAAAAAGCGCCCGGCCGAAACGCTCTCTCGCCGCGTCCAGGGCGTCCGTCATGACTTTGCCTTTGGGCGTAATGCTGGCTTCGGTGACCCGGCGGTCGGTCGCGCCGGCCTGGCGGCTGACCAGCCCCAGCGCTTCCAGCTTGGCCACCTGCTTACTCACCGTCGAATAGTCGCGCCCTACCCGCCCCGCCAGCTCGCCCACCGCGATCGGCCCCAGGCGCTCGACCAGCACCAGCAGCGGAAACAGGGCGCGGTCCAGCGATATGCCGGCCTCCTCGATTATCGCCTCGTCGCGGTCCGGCCGGTTGAACACGCTGATGATGGTGATCAGCGCGCCGTGCAGGTTGCGCAGCTGAGTCGATATATGTGCATCTTGCACATTCTTTTTGCTTGGCATATGCTCGCTCCAGTTATGTGCACTTTACACATATTGGAGCAGTCATGACCAGTCATTCGAAGATCGACGTGCTGATTTGCGGCGCCGGCGCCGCCGGACTCACCCTGGCCATCGAGTTGGCGCGGCGGGGCATCGCCTTCCGCCTGGTGGAGAAGATGGACAGCCCATTCCACGGTTCGCGCGGCAAGGGCATACAGCCACGCACACTCGAGGTCTTCGAGGACCTGGGCATCGTGGACCGGATCATCGCGGCCGGCGGCCTGTATCCGGCCGTGCGCGAATACCGCAGCGACGGCAGCCATACCGAATCGGAGGTGGTCGAGCGCGCGGAGCCGACGCCCGCGGAGCCTTATGCGTTGCCGCAGATGCTTCCTCAGTACCTCACCGAGGCCATTCTTCGCGACCGCCTTTGCGAGCTGGGGCACGCCCCGGAATTCGGTTGCGAGCTGATCGATTTCAGCCAGGGCGAAGCCGGCGTCGTGGCGCGCCTGCGCAGGCATGGCAACGACGAAGTGGTGCAAGCGCGGTATCTGGTCGGCGCCGATGGCGGCCGCAGCTTCGTGCGTAAAACACTGGGCGTCGACTTTCCCGGCAAGACGCTGGGTGTGCGCGCCATCGTGGCGGACGTCGTCCTGGATGGCCTGTCACGCGATGCGTGGCATCGCTTCAACGACGGCTCGATGGAGCGGCAACTGGCGGTGTGTCCGCTGGCGGGCACGGCGCTGTTCCAGATCCAGGCGCCGATACCGCTGGAAGGCGAGGTCGATCTCTCCGCCGCCGGGCTCACCGCCATGCTGCACGATCGATCCGGGCGCGGCGACTTGCTGGTGAAATCCGTTTCGTGGGCGTCGGCTTATCAGATGAATGCACGACTGGCCGATCGGTACCGCGTGCAGCAGGTGTTTCTGGTGGGCGACGCGGCGCATATCCATCCGCCGACCGGCGGCCAGGGCCTCAATACCAGCATCCAGGATGCTTACAACCTTGGATGGAAGCTGGCCGCGGTGCTGAACGGTGCGGAAGATGCGTTGCTCGATACTTACGAGCAGGAGCGTCGCCCGGTTGCTGCGGAGGTGCTCGGGCTTTCCACGCAGTTGCTTGCCGCGGCGAAGCAAGGGGATATGCGGCGTGGGCGCAATGTGCGGCAGTTGGATCTTGGTTATGCGGATTCGGCGCTTGCGCTGGAACGGCCGGAGCGTCTTCATGGCCCCTGCGCCGGCGACCGCGCTCCCGATGCGCCGATGCATGGCGCCAGCGGCCAAGCGGTGCGGCTGTTCGATTTGCTTAAAGGCACGCATTGGACGTTGTTCGGTAATGAGGCCGATCGTGCCTGCGTAGCTGCGCGGGCGGGGCTGCGTATCCATACCGTCGGCGAGGGCGCAGAGCTTGTCGATGAGGGAGGACATTTCCGGGCGGGATATGCGGTGTCCGCGGGGGAGTGGGTGCTGGTGCGGCCGGATGGGTATATCGCGGCTATCGTTGGCACGGAGCAACTCGGGGCGTTGGAGGTGTTTTTTCAATACGCCGAGTGCGGCATGCCTGGGGCGTGAAACCGATGGGTTGATGCGGGCGGGCCATGGGTCAGGGGCGGACGAGCGCCTGTTCCGAAACGTCGGTAGTTATTCCAAAACTACCGACAATATGGAACACTCCGGCCATGACCAGTCCGGCCGCCCTTGCAAAGGCACTCATTCGCCGCCGCGGCGCGGTTCGTTCTCGCGAGCTTGTCGAAGCGGGCGTCGCCCGTGCCCAGGTTTCCCGCCTTGTCGCGGCGGGGGATCTGATCCGGCTTTCCCGCGGCGTCTACACCCTTCCCGGGGTGCCTCAGGCAGAGGGCGATGAAGGCGTCCTGGTGGTTGCCCAACGCATTCCCGGCGCGCGCCTGTGCCTGCTGACCGCCCTGCGCCTGCATGAACTGACTACACAGGCACCGTTCGAGATATGGATCGCCATCGGCAACAAGGATCGCGCGCCCCGGCTGGACTGGCCTTCACTGCGAGTCGTCCGATTTTCCAGCGAAACGCTCGCCACCGGTCTGGAGATACATAAGATCGGTGGCAGATCGGTGCGCGTAACCAGCGTCGCGAAAACCATCGCCGACTGCTTCAAGTTTCGCAACCTCGTCGGGCTGGATGTCGCTATCGAAGCCCTGCGTGATGCGCTTCGCGCGCGCGCCACCACCGTGGACGAGCTGTGGAAGTACGCGCGCATCTGCCGCGTGGCCAAGCTCATGCGTCCGTATCTGGAGGCGATGGCATAAACACGATGTTCCCTGCCGCCGGCCGCTCGGCGTCGATCCGGCAACGCCTGCTCGATCGGGCTCGCGCACGGGGCGAGGACTTTCAGCTCCTGCTGGATCGATTCGCCGTGGAGCGCTTGCTGTACAGGCTCTCCATTTCCTCGCACCGTGACCTGTTCCTGTTGAAGGGAGCGATGTTGTTTGCACTCTGGTTCGACCAGCCGCACCGGCCCACGCGCGATGCCGACTTCCTCGGCTTCGGCTCGCCCGACCCGGAACGGCTGTCAGGCATCGCGCGCAATCTCTGCATGATTCACTTGGACGATGGCCTGCACTTCGATCCCGATGCCATCGTGGTGGAGTCGATACGCGAGGAAGCGAGCTACGAAGGCCTGCGCCTGCGCCTGCGGGCTCTGCTTGGGAACGCACGGTGCCACGTGCAGTGGGACGTCGGCTTCGGTGACGCCGTCACTCCGATGCCCATGGAAATGGATTATCCGGTGCTGCTCGACGAATTTCCGGCACCGCATCTGCGGGTCTATCCACGAGAGACGGTGTTTGCCGAAAAACTGGAAGCCGTTGCCACACTAGGCATTGCCAACAGCAGGATGAAGGACTACTTCGATCTGCTGGCGCTTGCTCGCGAAGGCGCCATGGATCGGCCAGTACTGGCCGCAGCCATCAGCGCCACATTCGCTCGGCGCGGGGCTGAGCTGCGCGACGAGATTCCGTTCGGGCTGACAAAAGAATTTTCTGCCGATGCGCAGAAGCAGGCGCAATGGAACGCCTTTCTGCGCAGGAACCGCCTTTCCGCTCCGGATCTACATGCTGTGGTCGATGAGATACGGGCATTCATTCACGCCCTGGGCCTTTAAGCAAGGCAGAAGGGGCGAGAACAATTAGCTCCACTCGCCCCCTTCAAACCATGGCTTTTAAAATACGTCCGAATGAAACGCTCAGGCAGCTTGGATTGCCAATCGCCTCTGCAAATAAGCCGCAAAGCGCTCCGCCGCCTCCGGCCGTTCCCCAAGATGCAAGAACGGCTCGATCATTTCCAGTTCCATCAGCAGGAAGCGGCCCTTGCAGATCACGCCATCGACGCGCGCATAGGCACTGTCGGCATGGCCTAGCGCCGTCGCCGCGGCAAGGGCGCGCCTGGCGCTGGCGATCAGCGCCGGATCGGGATCGACGACGTCGGCTGTCCCTCCGAAATCCGACTGCACCCGGTAATCGCCGGCCGCCGCCCGTTTGATCACGGCATGGCTGTACTCGCCGCCGAAGAACAACAGGGACCATTCGCCATCGCTGACTACTTCAGGGACGAAGGGTTGTACCAGATATTCGAATTCCCTCGGCAGTTGCGCCACGACCTGCTCGAACGCGGCATCGCCAACGACACCGCGCGCCGTATACCAGGCCGTGCCGCTGACCGTCGGCTTGACCACCACTTCCTGGCCCGACATCCGCGCCAGCGTCTGCCGCAGCTCGGTTCCTGCCGCGATGGTCGTAGGAATGATGTCGACGCCCTGCGCCGCCAACTCCGGCAGATAGCGCTTGTCGCTGTTCCAGCGCAGCAAGGCTTTATCGTTGATCGTCGGAATGGGCAAGTGATCCAACCACTCGACGAACGCTGCGTAATGCTTGAAGTAATCCCAGGTGGATCGCATCAGCACCGCGTCGTACCGCGACCAGTCCACGCCGGGGTCGTTCCAGACACAGGGCGTCGTCTCGATGCCAAGGCTTAGCAGCGAATCCGCCAGGTGCCGGTCGTCCGGATGGATGCCCGGAACCATCGAGGACGTGGCGATGGCGAGACGGTGTGTAAAAACATGGGACATGGCAAGTCCTCCATCGATGGAGGGCGCCTTGCTGGGATATCGAAGCCGAGCGTGGCGGATCGAGTCCGTCGCAGCACCCCTCGGGTTCGACTGCGCGGCGAACGATCGGCGCGCAATGACTGGCATCGCTCTGGCGATGCGCGGGTAGTCTCGTGGACTTGCCTGCGCTTCGTCAATGTTCCCAGCGGCGCCGCGAGCCATTAAACGGGGACAACTGCGCCCGCTTCTTTTAACTCCTGGCAACAATGCGCCGCAAACGAAAACCGCCTGCCCGGCGCAAGCAGATGTGGCGTATGGCACTCCCACCACGCCGCTGCGGACGGCGAGCTGGCGCGCAGGACCTCGATCGCGTCGATGACGTTAACGATGTAACCGATGGATGGTCGCTCCTCCATCGGGGCGGCGCCCAATAGACGCTTCAACCGCGCCAGCACGCTGCGATGCTTTCCAAGAACGCCGACGGTGATCGATACAACAGGCTGTGAGTACGCCGTCTCCGCCAATGGCAGAACCAGGCCAACCCACGCTCCGCGGATGCTCGCAGGAGCCTCACCCGGTGGAACATCAATGATCCGTATCTGTTTCAAGGCGCTCATCCGTTCAAATGCGACCAAACCTTTGAAATGACCACCGACCCCTCGCCCACCGCCGAAGCCACCCGCTTCACCGACCCCGCCCTTACATCCCCCACCGCAAAAATCCCCGGCTGCGACGTCGCATAAGGCGAATCCGCCCCCACCGCATCGCCCGTTTCGACAAAGCCTTTCTGATCCAGCTTCACCAGCCCCGACAGCCAGGACGTATTCGGCTCCGCCCCCACCATGATGAAGAGCGCACACGTCGGCAGCGTGTAATCCGATCCATTGATGCTGTTATGCACGGTGACGGCATCGATCCGTTCGCCACCATGCAACAGGCGCACCGAGGAACCGTATTCGATGGTGATCTTCGGGTCCGCTTCCAGTCGGCTGGACAGGTAGCTGGACATCGACGACGCCAGCGAGGTGCCGCGGACGAGCAGGCGGACGCGGTTGGCCGAGCGGCTGAGAAACATGGCGGCCTGACCGGCAGAATTGCCGCCGCCGATCACCAGCGCCTCGCCGTCCTTGCAATAGCGCGCTTCGTTTTCCGTGGCGGCGTAATACACACCAGCCCCTTCGAACTCCGCCAACCGGTCGATCGGCAGCCGCTTATATTGCACCCCCGTCGCCACCACGATGGCGCCAGCCAGGATGCGCTGCCTATTGTCGAAGGTCGAACAGAACTTGCCGTCCTCGCGCCGCTCCACGCTCACCACGCGCCGCGGCATGATGAAGCGCGTGCCGAACTTCATCGCCTGCACTTCGCCGCGCCACACCAGGTCGGCGCCGGAAATACCGGTGGGAAAGCCCATATAGTTTTCGATCCGGCTGGACGTACCGGCCTGGCCGCCGACCGCGAGGTCTTCCACCACGATCGCGCTCAAGCCTTCGGCCCCGGCATACACGCCGGCTGCCACACCGGCGGGGCCTCCGCCGACGATCAGCACGTCCACTGCCTCCTCGTCGGCCAGCTCGAAACTCAGGCCCAGCAGCTTGGCGATCTTGTCCGGCGTCGGTTCGTTCACCACGTGATCGCGGCCGAAGATCACCGCCGGCCGGTCCGCGGGAATCGCACAGCTGGTGGCAATGCATTGGGCTTCCGCGCTGCCCAGCGCGTAAGACGCATACGGCAAACGGTTGCGGCTGGCGAATTCGCCGACGCGCTGGATATTCCGGTCCAGGTCTTCGCCGATCAGCACCAGGGTGCCGTCGCGCTCGTCGAGCTGGCGGCGCCGGCGTGCGGCGAAGACGGTGATGATGATGTCCGACATCTCCGGGATCTCGGACATCAGCCGCAACATGGCGGTGCGCGGCACCTGGAGCACGCGGGTGTCCTTGACCGCGCGCATCGGCAAGGCCCATACGCCGCCGTTGAGGAAGGAAATCTCGCCCATGAACTGGGTCGGTCCCAGCGTGGAAGGGAAATGGCGTTCGCCCGTAAAGGGGTTCACCACTTCGATCTCGCCGTCCTCCACATAGACGAAGCGGTCGATCGGGTCGCCGAGCTGGACGACAAACTCGCCCGCCGCATAGCGCACCTCGGTACCTTCCGCCCGCATCGCCGCGACGTGCGTGCTGGCCAGCGGCACGCGTTGCATTTCCCTCAGGTCACGCCCGATCGTTTCCACTTCGATTCTCCGTTGGTACGTGTCTTTACCGGACGTAGGTTGGGGTGAGCCACAGGCGAACCCCAACAGTACGATGCGTCAGAGTGTTGCTCGTCGACATAGATCAGCCCCTCGTTCCGGGCGGCCAAAGACAGCTTGTAAGCCATAAGCGCCCCGCTATCTCTTCAGGAGTGTAAGCCCGAGCCCCTGGGATTCGATGGTCAGCGAGAAACTTTCTCTGTTGAACTTCCCGGGGAAAAAAACTTCCGCCCTGTTTCCCGAAGCGGTACGAACAACCAGCCGCCCATCCTCGAGGCTGATTCTGTAATCGCCCAGTGCAACCGGCTCATGCGGCGGCGTGCCCGCATTTATCTGCTTGTTCTCGATATTCGTCATCACAACCCCCTTTGCGAAAGCGAATGGTCCCGCCGAACGGGGCATCGTGTCCATGGACAACACCCTGCCTGTCGCCTTCGGCCAACTTCCGACCCCCTCCGGAGCCGGATAGACTCGCCAGGTCAGACGCCTGCGCAAACAACGATTCGGGGGAATCCATGGCTGCACGTAGTTTCCGTCTGTCCGGCATGATCAAAGCCGTATTCCTGCTTGCGATCACGGCAGCTATCGCACCGACGGCGGCGAGCGGCACGGACAACGTCGAAATCAGCCTCACGCGCTCCGCCTGCTTCGGCGCCTGCCCCGCCTACAAGCTGACCATCGATGGCCACGGCCTGGTGCATTTCACCACCGGCACGGATCCGGTCGACGAAGTGGACAAGCTGCACCGGCGCTACGCCCGCGCCAGAGGCGTGCTGCTGCCGGGTACGCATGAGGATCGGATCAGCCCCGAAGCCGTGCAGGCGCTGCTCAAGCAATTCGAAGCGGCCAATTTCTGGCGGCTCAAGAACGAGTATCGAGCCTTGGCCACCGACAGCCCCACCCAGGTGGTGAGCCTCACGGTGGGCGACCGCCATAAGCGCGTGGTCGACTATATGGGCACCGAGGCCGGTATGCCCGATGCGGTGCGCAACCTGGAAGAGGCGATCGACCGCGTCGCCGGCAGCGACCGCTGGGTGAAGGGGACCGCCGGGCTTATTCCTTGGCTGGAGCAGGCGCATTTCGATTTCCACTCGAACCAGGCCACGGTATTGGCGCTGGACGGCGAAGCCGACCAAGCGGACGAAGCTACCGTCCTGGCGCTGATCGAACGCGGCGCGCCGCTGGATCAGACAGCCTTGCCGCCGGGAATCCTGCCGGGTGAAGTCACGGTTGCCGGCGTCAGCATGATCGGAGACTCGATCCGGCGGGGGCACGCGGAGGTGTTCAAGCGCCTGGCGAAAGACGGCTGGCTCGATCGCTTTGGCAAGGCAAAGGCCGTCGAGAGCTTTGCCGACACCGCGGCCGGCTGCTCTCCTGCCTTGGTCGATGCATTCGCCGATGCCGGTCTCGATATCGATGCCGCCCCGGCTCGCAACGCCGATAGCGATGACGAGCAGCAAGAGCGGACGGCGCTGGCAAAGCTCGCGGCTACCTATAACTGCTGGGAAGACAACTCCGCCCGCATCCGCACCGCCGAGCGCCTGCTTGCACGGGGCGCCCATCCCAACCACCGCGACAGCAAGGGCCGCACGCCGCTGTACGGTGTGGAAAACCTGGACCTGCTCAACGTGCTGCTCGCGCACGGCGCCGATGCCTCGCTGAAGTCGAACGACGGCAACAGCATGCTGTTCGGCAGCTGGACCGACGCCATCGTGCTGCGCCTGCTGGAAGCCGGCGCGAGCCCGAAGGGCCGGTATGACGATGGCAGAACGCTGGCCCAGCAGGCCAAGGCCAGAAATATGCGGCGGGTGCAGCAGTGGCTGGCGGCGCATCCAGAGGCGCTGCGGCGCTGATCGGCGCGACGAAGGCCTGGCCGGCGCGCAACGGCTTGCCTAAGCTGATGCGCTACCGGATCCCCGGGGGCAGCTTTCTTCCTTGCACGGTATCGCGCCTTTGAAGCTATCCATCGGCTACCGCCTGTTCCTGGCCATCTGGCTGACGATTATCGTCGCCGGGGCGCTGGGCGTGGAGCTGGTGCGGTGGCGGCTGCTGGACAACTTTGCCGAGCACCGGCTCGATACCGACACGCACTTTCTCGACGCGCTGGGGGCCACGCTGGAGGCCAGCTATCGGCAGCAGGGCGACTGGTCGTTTCTTCCCCGCGATACCGCACAGCGCAAGGCCTGGTTGCGCGACGCGTACGAGCGCTCGCGTACTGGCGCGCCCGATGCAAAGTCCGGAGCCTCGAGCGTGGCCTATCGCATCGGCCTGACCGATACGCGCGGCCGGTATCTGGCGGGCGCCGTCGCATCCCCTTGGCTGATCGCCGCTACCTCGATCGATCGTGCCGCGCACCCGCTGAGCGTCGATGGCCGCGCGATCGGCAGCCTGCTCGTGGCCTATCCGCAGCACCCGGACGATGCGCTGGCCGTCGCCTTCCTGATCGATCAACAGAGCCGCCTGGCCTGGGCGCTGGTCGCCGCCCTGCTGCTCAGCATCGGCGTCGCCTGGCTGCTGGCCGTCCATGTGCGCCGGCCGATCCTGCGGCTGGTCACGGGTGCGCGCAGGCTCGAACATGGCCAGTTCGCGACGCGCATCGAGGTGACCCGCACCGACGAGCTGGGCGAACTCGCCAGCGCCTTCAATCGCCTCGCCGCGCGCCTGCAGGAGGTGGAGCGGATGCGCCAGCAGTGGATCGCGGAGACCTCGCACGAGCTGCGCACGCCGCTGGCGGTGCTGCGCGCCCAGATCGAAAGCGTGCAGGACGGTGTGCGCGCCGCCACGCCCGGGCACCTGGACTTGATGGAGCGGCAGGTGCACTCGCTCAACCGGCTGGTCGATGACTTGCACGAGCTGGCGCGCGGCGATCTCGGGCAAACCCGCTACGCGCTTGTGCCGCACGATGTGTGGCGGATGGCTTGCGAGGTCTTCGCCGACTTCTCGGCGCGCTTCGGCACTCACGATCTGCAGGCATCGATCGGCGCCGCGCCGTCGCGCTGCGTGGCGCCATGCGATGCCGCCCGCATCCAGCAAGTGCTCGCCAATCTGCTCGAGAACAGCGTCCGCTATACCGCCGGCGGCGGCAGCATCGCGCTTACCGGCGCCGTCGTGGACAACACCATCCGCATCGTCGTCGACGACTCCGCCCCGGGCGTTCCGGCGGCATCGCTCGAACGCCTGGGCGAACGCTTCTTTCGACTGGAGGAATCGCGCAGCCGCAGCTCCGGCGGCTCCGGCCTGGGTCTGGCCCTGTGCCGGCAGATCCTCGCCGCGCATGGCGGCCGCCTGGTGTTCGCGCCTTCTCCGCTGGGCGGCTTGCGCGCAACGATGATCCTGCCCCTGGACGACCGATGACCGCACGGATCCTGATTGTCGAGGACGAAAGCGAACTCGCCGCCATCGTCGCCGACTATGTCGCCGCCGCCGGCTATACCGCCGAGGTGATCGCCGACGGCAAAGTCGCGCTCGAACGCGCCACCAAGGCCATGCCCGATCTGATCGTGCTCGACCTGATGCTGCCGGGGATCGATGGACTGTCGGTGTGCCAGGCCCTGCGTGCGTTTTCGGAGGTGCCGATCCTGATGCTCACCGCCAGGGTCGAGGAAGTCGATCGCCTGCTGGGCCTCGAAGCCGGCGCCGACGATTACCTGTGCAAGCCGTTCAGTCCGCGCGAGCTGGTGGCGCGCATCAAGGCCATTCTGCGCCGCACGCACGCCGATGCCGCGGATCGTCCGCTGTGGCGGATCGACGAAGCCGCGCGATCCATTCGCGTCGGCGCGCATCCGCTCGATCTGACACCGAGCGAGTACCAGCTGCTGGCAACGATGCTGCGGCGTCCGGGCATGGCGTATTCGCGCACGCAGCTGCTCGACGTGATCCAGCGCGACAATCTGGACGCCAACGACCGCACCATCGACACGCACGTCAAGAACCTGCGCCGCAAGCTCGCCGCCGTGCTGCCGGAGGTGGAGATCATCCATTCCATCTACGGCGTCGGCTACCGCGTCGACTGGTAACGCCACCGCCTTCCACACAATTTCCCCACATTGTGCCCGCAGCCTGTGCTGGCCGGGCGATGGCGCCCATACACGAGAAGTGCAATGAACAGGCGAACGGGGATCTTCGTGGCGATGGCTGCGATCGGCATGGCGGGCCTGGGGAGCGTGGCGGTGCTGGCCTGGCCCGGCGGGCCGGACCAGGGACCGCCGCAGAAGGATATGGCCATCGACAAGGCCGCGCGCGATGCGGTGCTCGAAGGCGTCATCGCCAAGCTCGATCGCGGCTACGTCTTTCCGGACAAGGCGGCAGCGATCGAGAAAGACCTGCGCGCACGCATGGCGCATGGCGATTTCGATGCGATCCAAAGTGCCCAGGGCCTGGCCGAACGCCTGACCGATCTGCTGCAGGGCACGACCAGCGACAAGCATCTGGAGGTCCGCTATTTCGAGCAGGCCATTCCCGCGAGCGCCGATGGCGGGCCGTCGCCGCAGGAGCAGGCCGCCGAAGACCTGCACCAGAAACAGGTCAACTACGGCTTCGCCAACGTCGGCCGCCTGCATTTCAATATTGGCCTGCTCGAACTGCATGCTTTCGGCCGCCCGCAGCACACGGTCGAACGCACTGCCGCCGCGATGAGCCTGCTGGGCGATACCGATGCGCTGATCGTCGATCTGCGCGAATGCCATGGCGGCGATCCGGAGACGGTGATGCAGGTGGCCAGCTATCTGTTCGACCAGCCCACCCATCTCAACGACATCTACTTCCGCGACGAAGGCCGCACCGAGCAACGCTGGACCACTGCCAGCGTCACCGGTAAACGCTATGGGCAAACGCGGCCGCTGTATGTGCTGACCAGCGGCGAGACCGCGTCCGGTTGCGAGGACTTCGCCTATGCGCTGAAGAACGCCGGCCGCGCCAGGATCGTCGGCGAGGTGACCGCTGGCGCCGCCCACGCCGGCTCGCCGCAGCGCCTGAGCGAGCATTTCATGATGTTCGTGCCCTCGGGGCGGCCCATCAACCCGGTGACGCATGGCGACTGGGAAGGCACGGGCGTCATACCGGACATCAAGACTTCCGCCAAAAAGGCGCTCGACACGGCGCAGCTGAAGATCCTGCAGGGCATGGTGGCGAGCGAACGCGACCCGGCGCGCAAGGACGATATGCAGCGGAGCATTGGCGAACTGCAGTAGCGCTGCCACCGCAGGTCCGAACCAGCCGCGCATCTTCGCTCAGGCGGGAATGCCCTCGCGCTTGATGGCAGGAAACGGAATGCCCAGCGCGCGCATCTGCTCATACGGATTCATGAACTCGCGGCCCTGCTTGATCTTCCCGTTCTCCATATGGAACGAGTGGATAAAGTGGTTGCGGTAGATGCCCGGCGGATAGCCCGGGAACAGGATCTGGCCCTCGCCGTCGCATTCGACCCAGAAGCGGTTGGGGTCCTGGGTTTCGAAGATCTGCACGTTGGTCCATTGCCAGTCGGGGAAGCATTGCAGCGACCAGGCGCCGTGGGCCTTCAGGGCTTCGTGGCCGTAGGAGGCGATCGGGCCGCCGGTGTCGTTGGTCCACAGGCCGCCGCTGCCGTCTTCGGTGAAGAGCTGGTAGCGGGTGAGGCGGCCTTCGCCGCGGCGGCTGAAGTAGTCTTCGATGACGCGGCGGTGTTGGGCGCGGAGGTCTTGGTCGGTGGTGAAGTTGGTAGTCGACATGGGTAGTCCTCTTGTCTGTGCGTATGCCTTCAAAACTTGGAACTCTTCGCCCCTCCGGGGAGAAGATGCCGGCAGGCAGATGAGGGGCGGGTGCTCGCGGTGGCGCTTCTACGGAGGGAAGAAAAAGCTTTTGGGTTTCGCGCCCGTTCGCTCACGGCTCCGCCCGGCCCCTCACCCCAGCCCTCTCCCCAGAGGGGAGAGGGGGTAGGTTGCGGGGGCGCTATGCCTTCCAGCGCAGCAGCTCGCCGCGCGCTACTACTGTGGCGGCGCCGGAGACTTCGATCGGGCCGATCGCCTCCATCGAGCCATGGATCGTCGCCCGCATCAGCGAGCGCCTTCCCATCTCGACACCCTGCAGAATCTCGATGGCGGTGCCGAACTCCAACAGCCCATGCCGTATCAGATGCAAGGCCAGCGGCCCCGCCGCCGACCCCGTCGCCGCATCCTCCGCCACGCCATAGGCCGGCGAAAACATCCGCATGCGCCAATGCCGCCCTGCCCCGGCAAAACAATTCACCGCCACATCGGGCAAGGTCGCCAATACCCGCAGATCCGGCTTTACCGCCGACAGCGCCTCGACCGTCGGCAGCCCGACGAAAACATGCCGCGGACCGATGCGATACACCTCGACGGGCAAGGTCGAACCCTCGATGCCCAAGCCATCGATCAATACATCAGCATGCTCGTACGGCAACCACGTCGGCACCGGCTGCACCATCGACGCCGCGCGCACCACGCCTTCGCCGTCGCGTTCCAGCTCGAACGGTATCGTGCCCATCGCCGTGGCCATCCGCAGCGTACCGCTATGCCCGCGCTGCCCCAGCACCACGGCCGTGCCCAGGGTTGGATGGCCCGCGAACGGCAACTCGTTCACCGGCGTAAAGATCCGCACGTGCACGTCGGCACCGGCCGGCGGCGGAAACACGAACGTCGTCTCCGACAGGTTCAGCTCCCGCGCAATGCGCTGCATGTCCTGCGCTTCCAGCCCCTGCGCATCGAAGAACACCGCCACCGGATTCCCTTCCAGCGGGTTCTCGGTAAACACATCCGCCACGGCATAAGGCATCGCTTTCAAGGCTGCAGCCTCCGCCAGTTCCAGGCCTGCCCATCGCGGTCGTAGCGCAGACGCTGGTGCAGGCGATCCGGCGCGGCGTGCCAAAACTCGATGCTCTCGGGGTAGATGGCATAGCCCACCCAGCCATCGGGCCGCGGCAAGCCCAGCGAGGCAGCGAGCGCCGCGTTCGCTTCGTCGCGCAGCGCGGCCTCGTCGTCAAGCGGCGCACTCTGGCGCGACACGAACGACATCGCATTGGTGGTGATCGGCCGGCGGCCCCACAACGCGTCGGAGACCTCGGTCGACACCAGGCGCGTCGGCCCGGCGATGGTGATCTGCTGCTTCGTCTCGCGCCAATACAGCACGCCCGACGACCAATGCGTCTCGTCGATCTCCCGGCCCTTCTGGCTATGCCGGTGCGTGGTGAAGATCAGCGCATCCGGCCGCACCTCGATCACGTGCACCATGCGCGCGGAAGAGCGCCCCTGCGCATCGGAAGTCGCCAGCGCCATCGCGCCGCATTCCGGCACGCCCAGCTCGCGCGCCGCGTCGAACCAGCTGCGGATCACCGCCATCGGATCGGCCGGCGGCGCGCCGAATACGCTGGTATCGCGCGCGGCCACCGTCGCCACTTCGTACTCGGCCATGGTCAGGCGCCTCCCCGCGGAAAGCCGACCTGCGCATGCCCCGGCGCCGGGGCACCGGTGCCGGCCAGGCCAAACCACGCGGTGGGCGAGCCCTGATCGATCAGCGCTTCGACGTCGAAGCTGGAACGCCAGGTCGGCGGATAGCCGATCAGCTCCGTGGCGCGGTTCGGCGGCAGCGACTGGCTCATCGCCTCGTGGTGCTCCCACAGCACCACCGCGCCCCACAGGTTGTTGGCGGGATCGGAGATCCAGAACTTGGTGCGCATGCCGGCAATCGCTTCCCACGGCGCCACGCCTTCGCCATGCAGATAGCCGCGCAGCGATTCGATGGTCTGCGCCGAGCGGTCGAGATTCCACCAACTTATCGTAGCGATCATGATGAGAGCACTCTCTTGACGTTGGATGCGATGATGTCGACGCCGCGCCGCGTCAGCAGCGATTCGGCGTGGAACTGGATGGAAGCGAAGCGGTCGCCGCGCAGCGCGTGCACTTCGTTCGAGGCCAGGTCGCGGCTTACTTCCACATTGCCGGCGCCCTGCACGTTGATCGCGCTCGCCTCGCACTTGGCGACGAACGAGTTGTAGAAGCCCACCCATTCGCGGCTGCCGAACAGGTCGATCTCCTTCTGCACGCCCTGGTTCGGTTCCGCGCGCGGCACCAGGTCCAGGCCCAGCTCCAGGCACAGGATCTGATGGCTGAGGCAGACGGCCAGGAAGGCCTTGCGGCGCGCCAGCAGCTCGCCCATCGCGTGGCGCAGGCTCGCCACGCGGCGGTCGCGCACGTCGCGCGGATCGCCGGGCCCCGGCCCCAGCACCGCCACGTCGCAATCGCTGTCGAACAGATCCGGATCGGTGCAGCTCTTGATGGTCACTTCCAGGCCGATGGCTTCCAGTTGCTGGGCCAGCATGGCGGTGAAGGCGTCTTCGGCGTCGATGATCAGCGCGCGGCGTCCACGCAGCGACGGGTCGACGCAGATGCGCTGGCTGCTGTCGGTCAGCCAGAAGTTGGCGACCGCGCCGTTGCGCTTGCCGAGCGCGGCCTGCACCGCCGGCACGCCGGCAAAGCTGCGCGTCGCCTGCACACCCAGCGCCGCGAGCAGCGCTTTCGCCTTGGCACGCGTCTCCTCGGCCTCGGCGTGCGGCTGCGAGTGGCGGACAATGGTGGAGCCGACGCCGATCTTCATCGAACCGTCGGCGGCGATCTCCGCGGTGCGGATCAGGATCGCGGAATCCAGACGCTCCCCACCCGCGGCATCGTTGCCGATCAAAGCGATCACGCCGGCATAGAAGCCACGCCCCTCGCGCTCCTGCCGCGCGATCACCCGGCAGGCGTTCTCGATCGGGCTGCCCGTCACCGTCGGCGCAAAAAGCGTCTGCCGCAGCACGATGCGCGCCTCGGCCTGCGTGCGGCCTTCGATGTAGTACTCGGTATGCGCCAGGCGCGACATCTCTTTCAGGTACGGTCCGCGCACGGTGCCCCCGGCCGGACAGAAGTGCGCCATCATCTTCAGCTCTTCGTCGACCACCATGTAGAGCTCGTCGACTTCCTTCTCGTTGGTGAGGAAATCGAGCACGCCGTCCAGCGTCGGCCCGGTCGACGGATACCGGTAGGTGCCGCTGATCGGGTTCATGACGGCGACGCCATCCTCGACGCTCACATGCCGCTCCGGGCTGGCGCCGATAAACGTGCGGCCGCCGACGTGCACGAGGAAGGTCCAGTAGGCGCCGGATTCCTGCACGGCCAGCCGGCGGAACCCCGCCAGCGCGGTAGCCAGTGAATAGCCGTGCAGCTTGGCCCGGTAGGTGCGCTTCAGGACGAAGTTCGCCCCTTCGCCATGCCCGATCTCGTCGTGGATCACCCGGCGCACCGCTTCCTCGTAGGCCTCGTCCTCCATGTCGAACGCGCCCTCCGAAAGGTGCAGCGCCACCTCGGGGAAGACTTCGAGCACTTCGTCCAGCGGATACACCTCGCGCTCGCGGATCTGGATCGCGCACAGCCGCTCGCCGTCGTCGATGCAGGCAAAGCCGCGCTCGCGCAGCTGGGCGTAGGGAATCAGCACCAGCACGCCGTCCCTGGACTCGCCCGTCTCCGGCAGGTCGACGAAGGACTCGCAGGTCCGCGCGTGCCCCGCGTAGGCCTCGAGCAGGCGCGGACCGGTGCCGTTCTCGCGCACGATCAGCGCGAACGCGTCACTCACGCTGCCGCTCACTATCCGTTCGAGCAGGCTCATTGCACGACCTCCGCGGTGGTGAGGACGACGGCGCAGCAGCGCGCCGCATGCTCCAGCGCCATCAGATGGCGTTCCAGCGAGAAGTCGGCGGTGGCGTCGGCCACGACGAAGGTTTCGATGTCGTGCGAGAACGACTCCAGCGCCGTGGTGAGAATGCCGATGTGCGCATACACGCCGCCGATGATCAGCTGGTCGCGCCCATGCACGCGCATGCGCGCCTGCAGGTCGGATTTCCAGAACGCGCTGTAGCGCCACTTCTTGAATACCCAATCGCGGTCTTCCGGCGCCAGCTCGTCGATCACGGCGCGGTCCTCCGGCGCCACCTGCATGCCGTCGCCCCAGAAGTCCCGCAGCAGGCCGCGCTCGTCGCGGCTCATGCCGCCCGGCTGCGCGGTATAGGCCACCTGCATGTCGTGATCGAGCGCGAAATCGCGGATCGCGCGCAGGTTGCGGATCAGCGGCACATCCAGGCCGGCCTGGCGCAGCGGGCGCAGGAAGTAGCGCTGCATATCGTGGATCAGGAATACCGCGCGGGCCGGATCGATGGTCCAGCGCGGGATATTCCGCGGCAGTTGCCCGGACACGGGCAGGGTGTAAGCGCTGATCGCGGGAATCCCGGTCATGGCGTCTGCAAACCTCTTGATGTCGATAAGGCGCGAGTCGAAAGAAGCGCGGGTCAGATAACGGCGACAGGCCTGGGTCCGGTAGCGGTGCGTTCGACGGCCTTGGGACCGGAGCGCTCCGCCTTGGTGATCAGCATGGCCAGCTCCATCGCCTGCTCGTAGTTGAGGCGCGGATCCACCGCCGATTTATAAGCGCGCTGCAGATCCTGCTCGGTCAGGCTGCGGGCGCCGCCCAGGCATTCGGTCACGTCCTCGCCGGTCATTTCCAGATGCACGCCGCCCAGGCGGGTGCCTTCGGCCGCGTGGATCTGGAAAGCGGTTTCCAGTTCGTAGCGGATATTGTCGAAATGCCGGGTCTTGATGCCGGTGGGCGTGGTTTCGGTATTGCCGTGCATGGGGTCGGCGACCCACAGCACGTGGCGCCCCGCGCGGCGCACCGCCGCGAGCAGCGGCGGCAGGGCCTCGGCGATGTGCTTGCGCCCCATGCGGGTGATCAGCGTCAGGCGGCCCGGCTCTTCGTGCGGGTTGAGCACTTCGATCAGCTGCAGCAGATCGTTGGGCTTGGTCGCAGGGCCGACCTTCAACGCCACCGGATTCTGCAGGCCGCGGAAGTACTCGACGTGCGCGCCGTCGATAGCGCTGGTGCGCATGCCGATCCACGGCAGGTGCGTGGACAGATTGAACCAGCCGCGGCGATGCGGCACGCGGCGCGTCACCGCTTCCTCGAACGGAAGCAGCAGCGCTTCGTGCGAGGTGTAGAAACCTGCGCTGACGCGCTCGGTGCCCATCTGCCCGCCCAGCGCATGCAGGAAGCGCCAGGAATTGGCGATTTCCTCGACGGCCGTGCGGTATTCCAGCGCACGCGGCGACTGGTCGATCCAGTCCAGCTGCCAGTACTCCGGATGGCGCAGGTCGCCGAAGCCGCCTTCGAACAGCGCACGCGTGAAGTTCAGCGTCAGCGCGGAGAAGGCATAGGCCTGGAACATGCGCTCCGGATCCGGCTGCCTGGCGAGCGCATCGAATTCCGGCGCATTGACGATATCGCCGCGGAACACCGGCAAGGTTTCGCCGCCGATGGTTTCCTGGTCGCTCGAACGCGGCTTGGCGTACTGCCCCGCGAAACGGCCGACGCGGATCACCGGCTGCTTGAGTCCATGCCCCAGGATCAGGCTCATCTGGAACAGCACTTTCAGGCGATTGACGATGGTGTCGGCATCGCAATCGCCGAAGCTCTCCGCGCAATCGCCGCCGTGCAGCAGAAAGCGGCGGCCTTCCTGCGCGTCGGCCAGCGCGCGCTTCAGTTCCTGGATCTCGCCCGACGTCACCAGCGGCGGCAGCTTGCCGATGCGCCGCACGACCGTATCGAGCCTGGCGCCGTCCTCGTACGTAGGCTGGTGCAGCGCCGGGCGTGCGCGCCAGGACGACGGATGCCAGCCGCCGTTCTCCCGCGTGTGGCTGTGTTGACTGCTCATCTCACCGACCTCCGTGTGCGACGACATGGATACGCCGGCCCTGACCGGCGGTACGCGATGCAGCGCCGATTTGCATCGGCGGATCGGCAAGCTAACAAAACGCATCGGGGCAAAGAACCGTAGAAAACCCGGTAAGCGTCGCCGGTGCATGTGCATTACGTTGCGCACGCCAGCTACGCGACTGGCCTATGCCATCGCCCAACCAACCCGAGGAGCGCCACATGTCAACGCAAGCCGAAGCCGTGCGCGAGACGCACGCCGCCGCCGACGTACCGCCGCATTACCAGCTGCTGCAGATGATCACCGGTTACTGGATGACGCAGTCGATCTATGTCGCCGCCAAGCTCGGCATCGCGGATCTCGTCGCCGACGGCCCGCGCCAGGTGGACGATCTTGCGCGCGCCTGCGGCGCCCAGGCGGACCTGCTCAACCGCGTGCTGCGCGCGCTCAGCAGCGTCGGCATCTTCACCGCGCACGGCAAGGACAGCTACGGCCTGACGCCGCTGGCCAACCTGCTGCGTTCGGACCTGCCCAACACCATGCGGCCGCAGGCCATCATGCATGGCGAGGAGCAGTACCGCGCCTGGTCGCACGTGCTGCAGAACGTCAAGACCGGCGAGATTGCGTTCGAAAAGGAATACGACAAGACCTACTTCGGCTATCTCGCCGAGCATCCGGAAGCCGACCGCGTATTCAACGAAGCTCAGGCCGGCTACACCAAGGAAGTGGCGGGCGCGGTGGTGGATGCCTACGACTTCACGCCGTTCGCCACGGTGGTCGACGTCGGCGCCGGCTACGGCCCCATGCTGCTGAAGCTGCTCGGCCGCTATCCGTATCTGCGCGGCATTCTGTTCGATCAGCCGCACGTCGCCGACGCCGCGCTGGCGCGCATCCAGGCCGCGGGACTCACCGGCCGATGTCTGGCCGAAGGCGGCGATTTCTTCGCCGCGGTGCCGCCGGGCGGCGATGCCTACATCCTGTCGCTGCTGCTGCACGACTGGGACGAGGAGCGCAGCATCGCCATCCTCAAGAACATCCGCCGCGCCATCGCGCCGAACGGCCGCCTGCTGGTGGTGGAGCTGGTGCTGCCGGAAGGGCAGACGCCGTTCTTCGGCAAGTGGCTGGACCTGCATATGGCGGTGCTGCTCGGCGCGCGCGAGCGTACGGCCAACGAGTTCCGCGATCTGTTCGCGGCGTCGGGTTTCAAGCTGCAGCGGATCATCCCCACGTCCACCGGCATGAGCATCGTCGAAGCGGTGCCGGTCTGAAGACACGCAGCGATGTGGACATGCCGTGAACTTCGCCGGTGCCGATCGCACTCGGCGAACGCAGCCAGACGAGTCCGTAGAAATTACCGATGTGCTGCGCCGTTCCGCTCGCTACCGTCGAATACGCCCCGGCACCGAGCAGCGTGCCGGGTGTCTACCGAGCCATCGACTGGCCATACCCCCGTACGTCAAGGAATTCATCATGACCAAGAAGCAAGCCGTTATCCGTGCCGACGAGACCGTCACCTTCATCAGCGTCTTCGACGTGGAGCCGGAGAAGCAGCAGCAGCTGATCGACGTGCTCAACGAAGGCGCCGAGAAGGTGATCAGCAAGCGCCCGGGCTTTATCTCCGCCAGCGTGCTGGCCAGCAAGGACGGCACCCGCGTCGTCAACTACGCGCAGTGGAAGTCGCTGGACGACGTCAAGGCCACCCGCGAAGACCCCAACGCCGCGCCGTTCGCCAAGCGCATGGCGGAACTGGCCAAGGCCACGCCGAACGTGTTCACCGTGTCGTCGGTGCATACGGCCTGATCGCGCCGGAACCGGGCGCCGCGCGGCGCCCGGTTCCAACCGCTGCCTGCCCTGGGAGGGGATTGCATGAAGTCGTCCGCGCAACAGCCGCGCATTCTTATCGCCGGAGCAGGGATCGGCGGCCTTGCCTGCGCCCTCGCCCTGCATGCGGCGGGCTTCCGCGACGTGATCCTGCTGGAATCGGCACCGACCATCGAGCGCGTCGGGGTGGGCATCAATGTGCAACCCGCGGCGGTGGCGGAGCTGAGCCTGGTGGGACTGGGCGACGAGTTCGAGCGCAGCGGCATCCGCACGCGCGCCATCGCCTACCTCGACGAATTCGGCCGGCAGCATCGCAGCGAGCCGCGCGGCACGGCGGCGGGGCATCGCTTTCCGCAGTACTCGCTGCATCGCGGCGATCTTCAAGCCATGCTGCTGTATGCGGTGCGCGACCGGCTCGGGCCGGAAAGCGTGATCGGCGGCGCCCGGGTGGTCGCCTTCTACGAATCGGACAACACGGTCACCGTGCGGCTGGCGTCCGGTGCGGCGCTGGGCGTCGACGAGATTTCCGGCGACCTGCTGATCGGCGCGGACGGCATTCATTCCAATGTGCGGCGCCAGCTGCATCCGGAGGCGATGGCCGTGCGTTCCGGCGGGCTGCAGATGTTCCGCGGCGTGACCGAGCTGCCATCGTTCTTCGATGGCGAGACCATGATCGTCGCCAACGACAGCAGCAAGCGGCGCCTGATCGCCTACCCCATTTCCGCGCGGCATGCGCAGCAGGGCCGGGCGCAGGTCAACTGGGTCTGCATGATTCCCGACGAACTGCTGCCGTCGAGCTCGGATGTGTGGTCGCGCGAACGCGTGTCGGCGCAGGACGTGCTTCCCCATTACGCCGGCTGGACCATGGAGACGTTCGACCTGCAGGCGATGCTGGCCGGCAGCGACTCCGTGCTGCGGCAGGCCATGGTCGACCGCCCGCCGCTGCCGTGGTGGGGCAAGGGCCGCGTGACCTTGCTGGGCGACTCGGCGCATCTGATGTATCCGGTCGGCGCGCATGGCGGTTCGCAGGCCATCGTCGATGGCTTCGAACTGGCCGACACGCTGGCCGCCAGCACCGACCTGGTGCAAGGCCTGCGCGACTACGAGATCCGCCGGCAGGCACCGACCAGCAGCATCGCCCAGGCCAACCGCGACCGCGATGCGGCGGAGCGCTCGCTGGCCGCGGCGGCGGGCGCCGACAAGGCCGCCGAGATCGACCGCATCACCCGCACTTACAACGCCGTTGCCGAGCGCTCCCCGCGCAGCGGCTAGGCCAAGCTTTTTCCGTGCCATACGCAGGACCCAAGCCATTCTCAAGGAGGTTATGTCGTGGACATCGATCGGAAACCCGCAATTGACGCCATCGTGATCGGCACCGGCATTGCCGGCATCTATGCGCTGCACAAGCTGGGCAACGAGCTGAAGCTCAAGGTGCGCGGCTTCGAGAAGGGCGCCGGCGTGGGAGGTACCTGGTTCTGGAACCGGTACCCGGGCGCGCGCTCGGATACCGAGAGCTTCGTCTACCGGTATTCCTTCGACCAGGAAACCTATGACGGCTGGAACTGGACGCAGAAGTACGCGTCGCAGGGGCAGATGCTGGCCTATTTGAATGCCGTGGTGGATCGGCATGGCCTGCGCCCGCTGATCCGCTTCAACACCCGCGTGGTAGCGGCGACCTTCGACGAGGCACGCGGCGTCTGGGCCGTGGAGACCAGCGATGGCGAGGTGGTGGAAGCGCGCTACCTGGTCACCTCGGTCGGCGTGTTGTCGAAGCTCAACAAGCCGGATCTCCCCGGCCTCGATCGTTTCGAGGGACGCCAGGTGCATACGGGTGCCTGGCCGGACGACCTGTCGCTGGAAGGCAGGAAGGTGGGCGTGATCGGCACCGGCTCGACCGGTGTGCAGTTCATTCCCGCGGCGGCCGCAGTGGCCGGGCACCTGACGGTGTTCCAGCGCTCGGCGCAGTACTGCGTGCCGGCCGGCAACGACCAGCTGTCGCCCGACTTCATCCGCGAGTACCGCGCCAACTTCGGCGGCTACTGGGACCAGCTGCGCCAGACCCGCATCGCCTGCGGCTTTGCCGAAGCCGGCGTGGCGGCCATGTCGGTCTCCGCCGAGGAGCGCACCCGCGTATTCCAGGAGCACTGGGATGCCGGCAACGGCTTCCGCTTCATGTTCGGCACGTTCTGCGATATCGCGATCGATCCGGCGGCCAACGAGGCGGCCTGCGATTTCATCCGCGAGAAGATCGCCACCATCGTCACCGATCCGGCCACGGCCGCGAAGCTCTCGCCGCGGGAACCCTACGCCAAGCGCCCCGTCTGCGCCGACGGCTACTACGAGACCTACAACCGGCCGAACGTCGAGCTGGTCGATCTGAAGGCGAACCCGATCGCCGAGGTCAACAAGCGCGGCGTCCGCACCGCGGACGGCAAGCAGCACGACCTCGACGTGCTGGTCTATGCCACGGGCTTCGAATGCGTGGAAGGCAGCTATCGCGAAATGCGCATCGCCGGCCGCGACGGCAAGCTGCTGGTCGACCACTGGGGCGACCGGCCCTGCAGCTATCTCGGCATCAGCGTGCACGGCTTTCCCAACCTCTTCATGGTGCTGGGGCCGAACAGCGTATTCAGCAACCTGGCGCCGGCGATCGAGACCCAGGTGGACTGGATCGCCCATCTGGTGGGCCGCGCCGAGCAGCTGGGCCAGCTCACGGTCGACACCGATGCGACGGCCGAGGACGAGTGGACGGTGCAGTGCGAACACATGGCCGCGTACACGCTGTTCCCGCAAGTGAAGTCGTGGATCTTCGGCGCGAATATCGAGGGCCGGCCGAACCGGGTGCTGTTCTTCTTCGGCGGGCTGGCGGCTTATCGTGAAAAGCTGGCCGAGATCGTGTCGAGCGGCTACGCGGGATACAGCTTTGCGCCGGCGGCTTTTCATACGCCGTTGCGGGTGCCTTCGAGCGATAGTGTGGCGACGCCGATTGCCTGAGGGCGTGGCGGTTTCATGGCAGTCCAGTTCGGGGCTGCGAGTAGGACGGCTATCGCGATCGGCCATCGCGGTAGCTGTTTTTTTTTGCGCACATCACCGTTGCGCTCCGGCCGCACCCTCACCCCTCTCCTAGCTGGAGAGCAACGGTCTTGCCTCGCCGTCTCATTTTTTGACGGTTGGTTGTCTCGCCTGCGGCGAGTGTTTCGTGCCGCTGCCGCGGCCCGAGTTACTTCTTCTTTGCGTGCCCAAAGAAGAAGTAACCAAGAAGAAAGGGCACCCTGCTTGGCGCCCTCAGCAGCTGCGCTGCTGAGGGTCCGTGAGGGCTGGCCGGGCTTTTTGATCGGGCATCCTGCCCGAGTCAAAAAGGCGAGGACGTCCTGTCCTCGCCCCCTGCGGGGCCTGATCGTCCAGCCCTCACCGCCGGCGCCAAGGGACCCGAAGATCAAGAGCAACGTCAAAAGCGCACAAGCGGAACGCCGCGGCTGCGCCGCGAGCTCTTTGCTCGGTTTTCGCGTTAATCGACATCCCCCTCTCCCCTCCGGGGAGTAGGCCGGAGTGACGGGTTCAATACCTCCACCCTTGGAGCTCCCACCGTTACACGCCGCATTCACACCGACATTAGTCATAGTCGCCAAATTCATTAAGGCGAATGGCCGCATGTTCATTAGTCAACATACGTTTGTGAAGCATCTGTCGAGGCGCTCGGAATTAATCTTATTAATGCGCCTCGGCGAAATGCGGAAACAAAGCAACGGTTAATCACGTCACGAAACCGAAACTGGTTTCGTGTTTACTTTCATCCCCTGCCGAAGGGTTGACACGAGAGGCTTCGACGGAGCCCGGCACTCGCGACTGCACCGCGCAGGCCGCGGGCGCTCGATGCTGCGCGAAACAGCTTGATACAAGGTGTTTGTGCATTTGGCCGTAATACAAATGACAGATAGGCGCAGATGTTTTTGCCGCGTATAACGCCTGCGCCGATGAAAAAGGACGATCACGACCGGCCGCACTTTATTTCGGATAAAGCACAGGCCGCGGGCGATTAAGTAATTACGCCATTGATATCGATACGCAAGGAGCCAAAGCCATGCCGCAAGCCATTAGCAGACAATTAGCTTCCATTATCGACCAGATACCTGGCGCCTGCGGCTGCAAGGACGAACACTCGATTTTCCTTTACGCGAATCAGGAGTTCAAAGCCATCGCCGGCCTGCGCCCGGACGAGCCGATCGCGGGCCTCACCGACTTCGACCTGCCGGGCGACATGGCGGTGCATGCGCAGACCTTCCGCGAGCAGGACCAGTACGTGCTGGAACGCAAGACGCCGATGACCACCTTCAACGTCTATCGGATGAAATGCGCCCGCATCAACGCCTTCCTGGTGACCAAGAAGCCGTTCGTGGACCTGGAAACCCAGACCTGCGGCGTGCTGTTCCACCTCACCGACATGTCCGCGCTCAACACCGGCCTGCTCGGCCCTTACCGCAGCAATGCGCCGCGCGTGTTCAACGACCTGGACCAGCCGGGCGGCGTCAGCTACGTGATCGCCGGCGGCGATACGGACCTGGACATCACCCGCCGCGAGTACGAAGTGCTGTTCTATATGCTGCGCGGCGCCACGGCGAAGCGCATCGGCGATTTCCTGTCGATCTCCTCGCGCACGGTGGAGCAGTACGTGACCTTCCTCAAGGAGAAGTTCAACGTACTGACCAAGCAGGACCTGATCGAGAAGGCGATCCAGCTGGGCTATTACTACGTGATGCCGGAGTCGGTGTTCCGCACGGTGACGCGGCCGCCCGCACCGGTCTATTCACGGCATGAGCCGGTGAGCAGCCTTCATGCGCTTCGGGGCGGCGCACGGGAGTCGCGGTCGGTGTCCAGGTAGTACGGATATCCGAGCGCATTCACTCGCTCCGGCGGCGCTTACGGCCGCCGCTCCCCCTTCAACCACCGGAACGCCTGCCGTATCAACGACCCCGCCCGATCCGAATTCCACACGAAGGTCCCGACACTGCGCCCCGGCATGGTGTATTCGAAGCGGGTCGGTCCCTCGGCCACCGCCACGGTGCGTGGCGCCGCATGCGTGTTCACCATCACCAGCACGATCGAACCGTCCGCCTCGTTCTGGAAGGCGACATTGGCAATGCCCTTGTCGGCATCGGTGTCGGTGGACTTCACGCGCACGGCGCCCGGCAGCACGAAGCGGCTGAAGTGGGCCAGGGCGTAGTACTCGTCGTTGCGGCTCACCGCGCCGGTCCTGGAATCGATCGTCACCACGCCCTTGCACAGATCGCAGCCGCCGAAGTGCGGGCCGTGGTTCTCGTCCAGTGCCAGGTTCCAATAGATCACGCCGCGCGCCCACTGCTTGGTGCCCAGCACCAGCAGATTGCGCGTGAACCAGATCAGCTCGCCATTGACGCTCGAGGCCCAGTCGCCGCCGGAGCACTCGGTGAGGTAGGCATCCTTCTGCGGGAACGCGCGATGCACTTCGCCCTGCGCGTACTGGCTGCCCTCGTAGCAATGCCAGGCCACGCCGTCGATATAGCGCGCGGCCTCGGCGTTGTTCAGCACGCTGGTCGGCTGCTCGGGGTGGCTCCAGTTGTGATCCCATTCCAGGATGCGCGTTTTCGGCCGGCGGTTGGCCAGCTTCGGGCCCAGGTATTGCGCGACGATCCGCGTCCGCGTCTCCGGTCCCATCTCCATGCCGGGATACGTCACCGGCGTAAAGCTGGGCTCGTTCTGCAGGGTCAGCGCGAAAATGGGAATGCCGAAGCCGCGGAAGGCGTCTAGATATTTGACGAGATAATCCGCGTACGTGCTCTCGTACTGCTCCAGCAGCTCGCCGCCGATCAAATTCTCGCTGGTCTTCATCCACGCCGGCGCGCTCCACGGCGAGGCGACGATCAGCAGCGCGGGATTCACCGCCAGCGCCTCGCGCACCGCCGGGATCACCTCCTGCTGCAGATTCGGCGTGATATTGAAATGCGCCAGGCCCGGGTCCGTCTGGCCGAACGGCACGTCGTCCAGCGTGTAGGGCTGCAGGGAGAAATCGGAGGCGCCGATGGTCAGGCGCAGCATGTTGAAGTTGAGGTTCGGCGGCGGCCCGAACAGCTCGTGCATCAGCGTCGCGCGCTGCAGCACGCTGAGCTTGTTCTGCAGCAGCCAGGCCGAGGCATCGGTCATGGCCGCGCCGAAGCCGGTCATGCTCTGGTAGGTGGTCTTGCGGTCGATGATGACGTCGGCGTCCTGCTCGCCGCGGATGCTCATCTCGATATCGGGCTGCGGTTTCAGCTGCAGGCGGCGGTCTTCGGTGCTCAGCCACAGCTCGACCGAAGGCATCACTGGCCGCGCGGACGTGACGATCCTGGATTTGACGGGGGCGCCTTCGAAGCGCGGAACGTAGAGCGCACCCAGGGTGAGCAGGGCGATCAAGGCGATGAAGACGGCGGCCATCCGGCCGGTTTCCGATCCTCGCTCATCCATGGTGCTTGAAAACCCTGTCGCCTGCGCTGCAAATCATGCCGGATCACTGTCTCCCCTGCCCGTCACCCGCATCATAGCCGCGGGCGCCCCCGCCTCAAGCCTTCGGGCGCGGGGTGGGCAAAACGCGGTCGCCCGCCAACTCGCGCGCCTTGCGCTGGTAGCGGTTCCACGACTCGGTCTGTCCCATCGCGCGGTACACGCAGGCCTGCGCCCAGGCCACGCGCCAGTCCAGCTGGCCCCAGGCGGAGAGCTGGCCGCTGATCACGAAAGCTTCGCTCACCTGGCCGCTTTCCAGCAGGGCCAGGGTGTAGGCCAGACCCGTGTCGGCGATCAGTTCCGGCACGCCGTAGCGGCTGGCCCGGTTCATGGCCTGCTTCAGCAGATCCAGCGCCGTCTCGCGGCGGCCCTCGGCCTGGGCCTGTATGGCCTGCGCACGCAGCAGCCGGATGGCGATCCAGTCGTCGCGGTCGGTGGAGGAAAGCTTGTCGGCCCAGGCCTGCATGGCGGACAGCGCCCGCTGGATTTCCTTCACGTCGCCGGCCTGCTGCGCGATCAGCGCGTCCAGCAGCCACGCATCGGCGGTGTCGCGCTGGTCGCCGTCCCATGCCAGCAGATGCCCCGACAGGGCTTTGGCTATCCACGCCTGCGCGCCGCCGATATCGCCACGCTGCAGCGCGAGCTTGGCCAGCAACATGTATACCGTGGCTTTGAGGCCGGGCTCGCCATGGGGGTCGGCATCGATCTGCGCGAGCACCTGCTCCAGCAACGCGCCGGCTTCGGCGGCGCGGCCCATGCCGCCCAGGGCATCGGCGCGATGGAACATCAGGATATGGCGGCCGATGTTCTCGGTGTATTCCGGAAATTGCTTATCGAGCGGCCAGTACCGCTCCGTGCTGGCGAAGGCATCGGCATGCTGCAGCAGCATCTTCTGCGAGATCACCAGGTCCGTCATCAGCGGCGGCACATACTGACGCATGCCCAGGCGTTCGTATTGCCCGACCGCACGCTGGATCACCGGAACGGCCTGGGCGAAGTGCCCGTGCTGCATGTTCAGTTCCGCCAGCGATTCGTCAATGCCCACCACGCCGGCGGTGTCGCCCGCCAGAGCATAGTTGACGCGCGCATCGCCGAAATCCGCCTGGGCCTCGTCGAAGCGGCCCGCCATGCTCAGCAGCTCGGCGCGCTGCGCATAGGCATAGGCCAGATAGCCCGTGTTGTTCTGCTGCTTCAGCAGGCTGATCGCTTCGAGCAGCGCCTGCGCGCCTTGCGCGTGCTTGTGTTCGCGGAAGTAGACGTACCACCGCTTCGCCAGCGTCCTTCCGCGCAGCACCGGCTGGGTCCTGGCCGGCAGGCGGTCCAGCAGGTTGGCGGATTCGGTCTTGCATGCCTCGTACTCGCCCTGGTCGCAGTAGAAGGCGACCTTGGCGTAGGCAAACGCCGGCGTCGTGCGCAGATCCGCCGGCGCGTTGTCGATCAACTCGCGCAGTACGCCGAGCGTACCCGCATAGGACGCGGCCTCCATGCGCAGCAGGTATTGCTCCTTGTCGTCTTCCGAAGCGACGCGGTCGGAATCGCTCGCGCCCAGCTGGGCGAGCAGGAGAGCGTTGGCCTCGTGCGCGGCCTTCAGCATGTTGACGGCGGAGGCCTCGGCCTGCAGGGCGCCGCCGTCGCGCATGCTCGCCTCGAGCTGGACATGCCAGCGGCCGTTGTCCAGCGTCACCTGGGGCTGGATCACCAGCGCATACGATGCAAGCGGCGCCGCGCCGCCCTGTTCCGGCCGATCGAGCAGGTTGACCACGGTCCGGCTGCTTTCCACCGGCACCCTGGCGCCGCGCAGGTCGCCGACGATCAGGTCCATCAGGCCCAGGCGCAGCCACGCCCACTCTTCCGGTGCATGAATCTGCGCGGGCAGGACTACCGCGGTACCTCGCTGGAAAGCCTTGCTGGCGCGCCCGTGGAAGCGCCATGCGCCGAAGCCGGCCACGGCCACCAGCAACAGCAGCGCCACGCCCCAGCGCAGGCGGCGGCGCCGGGGCGATGGCGCGCGGCGCGCGATGACCACCGGCTCATCGCCCGCCGCGGCCGGCGGGCAGGGTATGTCCGACATGATCGACGTGGCCATCACCCAGCGGTAGCCCATGCGCGGCAAGGTCTTGATGCAGCGCTGCTCGTCCGCGTTGTCGCCAAGCACGCGGCGCAGGCGGACGATGGTCTGGGCGAGCAGGTTGTCGCTGATCTCGGTGCTGCCCCAGACCGCGGCGATCAGCTCGTCCTTGCCCACCGCCCGTTCGCGATGCTCGACCAGGTAGGCCAGGCAGTCGAAGGCGCTGGCGGTGAGTTCGACGGGATCGCCGTTCTGCAGCAGCTGGCGCGCCTGCGGATGGAGCTCGAATGCGCCGAACCGGTAAATCGTCGTCATGGGCGCCATTATGACCAGCCACGGCGAGGTTGCTATCCCGCGGCGGCGGGACTGGCGGCTTTGTCACATGGCAAGCCGCGCCCGGCCTCCCGGGCTGCACTTACGGCCGCCAGGCACGCGTTCTAGAATGCCGCGAATGGCTGCCCAGCGAGGGATCGAGTGTCGCCGTTCAATCTGTTTCAGCGCGTGTCCAAGGCGCCCACCAATCCGCGGGCCGAGCCGGCGCCGCGCAACTTCGACGTGGCGGAGCTGTACGAAGGGCCCGTGCGCACCGCGGCCGATGCCGAAGCGCAACCGGTCCGCCTCGACGAGAAGCTGCGCCAGGCGTATTTCTGGATCGTCAACAACGCGATCATCAGCCCGCACTACGACATCGAATACCACGACGGCCCCGCCGCCACCTTCGCGGTGGGCGATACCCGCCGCACGCTCACCCTGCCCTCGGCGCAGAGCTATTCCAGCTACGTGCTGCTGCCGCTGCTCGCCTTCGCGGCGCGGCGCAAATGCCTGTTCATCGGCGGCCCCGGGCGCGGCAAGACGGCCAGCGCCATCCTGATGGGCGTGCTGGCCGGCTATCCGGTGCGCGAGGTGCGCCGCGCCATGCAGCACGGGCATCCGCAGATGACCATCGCCGACCTGCTCGGCAATCCGCTGCCGGCCGACCTGGTGGCGGCGCAGGACATGGGCGATATCCGCATCGCCTGGCGCAAGTGGCTGTCGATGCGGGTGAAGATCATCGACGAGTACAACCGCATCCCCACCCGCACGCAGAGCGCCCTGCTCACCGTGATGGGCGACAACTACGCCGAGATCCTCAACCACGTCTACGAATGCCCGGAGTCGGCCTGGTACCTCACCGCCAACGACGACCGCGGCGGCGGCACCTACCAGGTGGTGGAGGCCTTGCGCGACCGCATCGACGTGGTGGTGCAGGCGCTGGCCTTCAATCCGCGCTTCCTGGACGAGCTGCTGCTGCGCGTCGAGGAGAACATCCGGCCGGAAGAAGTGGTACCGCGCGACATCATCTTCGCCGAGGCGGAAGTCGACCGCCTGGGCGAGGAAATCCGCGCGGTGGACGTGCCGCAGGACGTGCGCCGGCGCGTGGAATTCTTCGCCAGCCAGTTCGAGCTGATGGAAACCGCCGGCGCGCAGTTCGAATACCTCACCAAGGACACCGTGCGCCTGGCCGGCGCCGACTGGGCGCAGGCCACCGCCGCCGACACCGGCCGCGACCGCATGAAGGACCTGGGCTGCCAGACCCGCAACGGCCTGTCGGTGCGCAACCTCACCACCTTGCTGGTCTTCGCCAAGGCGCTGGCCTATTTCCGCGGCAATACGGCGGTGGCGCTGGACGACGTGCGCCACGTGCTGCCCTTCGTGCTCAACGACAAGCTGCAGCCCGACCTGGACGCGCCGTTCTTCGGCCTGCCCGAGAACGCCGCCTACCGCACCGACCGGCTGAGCTGGCTGCGCTGGCTGTTCGACGCCTCCAACGCGGAATACGACCGCCTGGACCTGGACCGCAACGACCCGGTGGGCGAGCTGTCGGCGGAATTCGCGCGCGGGCTGGACGGCTTGAGCGAGCGCGAGACACGCGCGCGGCTGGTGCGCATCGAGCGGCTGATCGAGGAGCGGGTGAAGGGCCGCAAGCTCTACGGGCATCTGTACGACGATCTGCTGAAGCTCAAATACCTGCACCAGCGCTACACCAATTACCTGCACTGGCAGCAGGCGCGCTGATGGTCTCCGACACGCTCGCCGGCGTGCTGGCCTCGCGGCGCGCGCTGCTCAACCAGCGCGTGGCCGAAGCGCGGCATCAGCAGCCCGGGTTCGATACCGCGGCCTTCAGCGCGTTCGCGGGCGACACGCTCGATGCAGTGTGCGGGGCGGTGCAGGCCGTGGATCCGCTGGCCACCGGCGCGGCGGTGGAGGCGGCGTTCGAGATCGGCCTTACCCTGGTCGGCCAGGGGCTGGCCGAACCGAAGGCGCGGCTGCCGTGGGTGGACCGCGCGTGGAAACAGCTCGCTGCGTCCATCGCCAGGCTGATCGCGCAGGCGCCCACCGAAACCCTGGGTACGGTGACCAATGCCGTCGTGCGCCTGAGCAGCGTGCGCGGCGTGCGGGTGGAAGAGTGGATCGACACCATGCGCGCGCTGGCCGGCCGCTGCGCCGCGCTTGACGAGCTGCGCGCACTCGGCGCGCTGTGCGCCTGGCGCGCCGGCATGGCGCACCTGCGCGAGCCGGCGCTGGTGCAGGCCGATCGGCTGGACCCGGCACTGGCTTCGGCCGCGCTCGGTGCGCCCGACGTGCCATGGGCGGGCTTGCGCGAACGGCTGTCGGCCGATCGCTGGTGGAACCCATCCATCGGTGCGGTCGATGCGCAGGGCCAGACGCTCGGCGGTTTCAGCGGCATGGATGGCCCCTTCGCGGTGCCGCCGGCCATTCGCGCCGGCGCCGGGCATTTCGTGGCCGAGAGCGCGGGGCGCCACTTCCTGCTGATGGCCGATGCCTTCGGCGCGGTGGTGCTGCCGGCGGCGGCGAACGAGTTTGCGCAGGCCGACGCAGCCGCGGCGCCCGGCGTGGCGATCACGCCGCGCGGCGGCAGCGTGGGCGGACGCGAGATCGCGTTCGCTGTGCCGGGCGACCGCATGCAGGCGGTGGGCCGCGCCGACAGCGTGGCGCTCTTCTCGCCGTGGTCGCACCACGTGCGCATCGTGCCGGCGCGCGCGTGAGCGAGGGACCTGCCACCGACACGCTGTCCCGCTGGCAGGCCGCATGGCCGGCCGCGCTGGAAGCCTGGAGCCGCTTCACCCGCCTGCGCGATCCGCGCCTGTGCGAGAGCCGCGTGGATGCCGCCGCCGAAGGCTTGCTCGGCAGTTTTGCGATGATCCGCCTGTTCGACCAGCGCGTGGTGATCGACCTGCCCGAAGTGGAGCGCCTGGGCCTGACCGATCACGCCGTGGAAATCCTGGCGCACGAGATCGGCCACCACGTGCTGGCCCCGGCCACCGCCACCGACCACGCCCACCTGCTCGCGCGCCTGCGCCATGCGCTGCCCACGCTGGAAGCGCAGGCGCCGATGGTGGCCAACCTCTATACCGACCTGCTGATCAACGACCGCCTGCAGCGCCAGTGCGGCCTGCGCATGGCCGATATCTACCGCCGCCTGGCCGAACGCGATACGTCGACAGAGACGACGCCGGTGTGGACGCTCTACATGGGCATCTACGAGCAGCTGTGGCAGCTGGCGCCCGGCTCGCTGGGCGGCCCGGTGGATGACGCGGCGCTGCGCGGCGACGCCTGGCTCGGCGCGCGCGTGGTGCGCGTCTATGCCGGCGAATGGATGGATGGCGCCTCGCGCTTCGCCGCCCTGCTGCTGCCGCATCTGCTGCGCTCGGTGAAGGATTGGCGGGTGGACGTGCTGATGGATACGCGCAACGCCGGACAGGGCAGCCAGCCGGTGGGGCTGGAGCGCATCGAGGACGGCGAGCTGGATCAGGCCGTGCATCCCGCGCTGGATCCGCGCATCACCGGCGAAGCGGAGACGCTGCCACCGACACCGCCGGAGCTGCCGGCCGCGCTCAACCGCCAGGGCGGCCAGGCGCGCGAGCCGTTCGAGTACGGGGAGATCCTGCGTTCCGCCGGCCTGGACCTGAGCGATCACGATATCGCCGTGCGCTACTACCGCGAGCGCGCGCTGCCGCATCTGATCTGCTTTCCGGTGCGGCCGCAGCCGCAGGCCTTCGAGCCGCAGCTGGAAGGGCTGGAGCCGTGGGAAGCGGGCGATCCGCTGGATGCGCTGGACTGGATGCAGAGCCTGCTGCAGTCGCCGCGCGTGATTCCGGGGCTGACCACGGTGCAGCGCGCGTATGGCGATGCGCCGGGGCAGGATCCGGCCAGCGAGCCGGTGGACCTGGATCTGTACGTCGACAGCTCCGGCTCGATGCCCAATCCGCAGACGCACACCTCTTACCTGGCCCTCGCCGGCGCCATCATCGCGCTGTCCGCGCTGCGCGTCGGCGCGCGGGTGCAGGTCACCTTGTGGAGCGGCAAGCAGCAGGTGCTGCACACCGGCGGCTTCGTGCGTTCGGAGGACGACATCCTGCGCGTGCTCACCGGCTTCTTCGGCGGCGGCACGGCGTTTCCCATCCACCGCCTGCGCGATACCTACGCCCAGCGCGCGCCGCACGAACGCGCGGTGCATATCCTGCATATCTCCGACGACGGCATCACCACCATGTTCGCCAACGACGAGCGCGGCAACAGCGGATGGGATGTCGCGGCGCGTGCGCTGGCCGCGGGCCGCGCGGGCGGCACCATGGCCTTGAACCTGTACACCCCGTTGCCGGCGCATCTGGCGCCGACGAGCCGGCCCTGGGAAGCGGACCTGCTGCGTGCGCAAGAGGCCGGCTGGGCCATCCACGCGGTGCGCGACATGGCCGACCTGCTCAGCTTCGCGCGCGAGTTCAGCCGGCGGCATTACGAGCGGCCGGCAGCGGGAGTACGCGCATGATCGTGCTGTGGCGCATCAGTGCGGTATGCAACCTGGCCTGCGGTTTTTGCGCGTACGACCGGCGGCTGCGGCTGGTGCGGCAGGAATCCGATCCGGCCGAGGTGGAACGCTTCGCCGCCTTGCTCGGCGCGTACGGCCGCGCTCATGGCGAAGACATGCTGATCAGCTGGCTGGGCGGCGAGCCGCTGCTGTGGCCGGGCGTGCTCGCGCTTTCGCGGCGCCTGCGCGAAAACCACGGCCTGCGCATCAGCGTCACCACCAATGGCAGCACCTTGCATCGGCCCGGCGTGGTGGAGGCCATGGCTACGGCATTCGACGAAGTGACGCTCAGCATCGACGACGTCGGCGAGGCGCACGAACGCCTGCGCGGCTGGCCCGGTGGCTGGCGGCGGCTGGAGCAGGGCATCGCGCGCCTGGTTGCGCAGCGCGGCGCCGCGGGCGGCACGCCGAAGCTGCGCGTCAATACGGTGCTGATGCACGACACTCTGGAACGCTTCCCGGCGCTGTGCGACCGCCTCGCGGACTGGGGCGTGGACGAGATCACCTTCAACCAGCTCGGTGGCCGCGACCGTCCGCAGTTCCATGCCGGCCACGCCTTGCGCGCCGCCGACGTGGCCTGGCTGCGCACCCGGCTGCCGCCGTTGGCGGCGCGCATGGCCGGGCGCGGCGTGCGCCTGTGCGCGCACGACGCCTACCTCGACCGCTTCGAGGCCAGCGCCACCGGCCGCGCCATTGCCGTCGCCGATTGCGCACCGCGCCGCCCCACCATCTTTATCGACGAGCACGGCCGCATCGCGCCGTGCAGCTTCACCATCGACCATAGCCCCATGAGCACCCGCGACATCCGCACCGCGCACGACGTAACCGCCCTGCGCGCCCGGCTCGCCGTCCGCCAGCCCGCGGCGGTGTGCGCGGACTGCCCTTCCACCCAGGTTTTCGCCAAGTTCGGGACATGAGCATGCCGGCCGGACCTTCGCTCGAACGATTGCTGCGGCGCCTGATCGAGACGCCGCCGGATTTCCTCGCCCCGCCCTGGCGCGGCGGCGAAGGCCAGGTGCGCGTGGCCGCCGTGGTCAACGACGTGCTTGCCGCGCTGGATGTGCAGGCGCCGATGAGCCTGCTCGCCACGCTGTCCGGCGAACTGAAAGCCGTGTCCGCCGAGCAGCTGAGCTTGTCGGCGGTGCTGGCCTGGCTGCTGGCGGACGATGCCTGGCACCATTTCGCCAAGGCATCGCCCGCGCTGCCGGCGTTGTTCGCCGAGGCGGTCCCTGCGCTTGCCGCCGAAGCGAATGCCTCGCGCTACGTGTTCGAACCCGAGCGCCGCGAGGAATTGGCGCGCACCGCCATCGCACGGCTGGGCCTGACGCCCGAAGGCGAAACCGCCAGCCAGGCGGCGGATCGGCTCGCCAGCGTCAGCGGCGTCGAGCGGCGCCGGCTGCTGGAGGCCAGCCGCGAAGCCGAGGCGCGTGCGCGCGCCATCCGCGAAGCGCTGGCGCGCAAGGCGGCCGAGGAATCCGCAGACAAGTGGACGCGCGAGTGAGCCGCGAACCGACGGACGCCGAGCGCTATCCGACGCTGAGCGAGGCGGGCCGGGCGATGCTGCGCTTCATGAGCGAGCACCCCAGTGCGCCGATGCTGCGCAATCGCAGCGGCAATCGCCTGCTGGCCGAAGAGGTCGAGGACTTGCGCGCCTACGAGCGCGAGGTGGCCGCTGCGCGCTTCGCATGGAGCACGCGCCACGCACCGCCATGGCTCGATGCTTTCGTCGATGAGGTGTTCGCGCAGGTCCCGCACTATCGCTCGCTCGGCCGGCCGGCTGGCTTCGCGCAGATCGCCACGGTGGGCCGCGGCGATCTCGCCGCCGATATCGCACAGTTCGTGCCCGACGCCGTGCCACTGGATCGACTCATCAACTTCCGCACCACCGGCACCACCGGCCATCCGCTGATCCTGCCATCGCACCCGCTGGTGGCCGGCCGCTATCTGGCGTTCCACCAGCGCGCGCTACGGCGCGCCGGCATCGAACTGCGCCATGGCCGCGGCCAGGTCGGCGTGATGCTGCTGGGCCTGCAGCGCAAATGCTTCACCTATATCTCGGTCACGCCAACCATGAACGAGTCGGGCCTGGCCAAGATCAACCTGCATCCGGACGACTGGCGCGATCCGGCCGACCGCGCGCGCTATCTCGATGCGATGCAGCCGGAGGTGATCGCCGGCGATCCGATTTCCTTCGCGGCGCTGCTGGAACTGCCGGTACGCCACCGGCCGCGCGCCCTGCTCTCGGTATCGATGGCCTTGTCCGCCTCGCTGCGCACGCACTTGAGCGAGCGCTTCGGCTGCCCGGTGCTGGACGTGTACTCGATGAACGAGGCGGGCCCGCTGGGTGTGTACGACGAAACACTCGATGCTTTCGTGCTGCTGCAGCCCCGCATGTACGTGGAAACCCTGGATGCGTACGGCCACCCGGTGCCGCAGGGACAATCCGGCGAAATCGCGCTGACCGGCGGCTTCAACTTCTGCCTGCCGCTGCTGCGCTACCGCACCGGTGACCACGGCGTGCTGATCGACACCCCTGAAGGCCCCGCCATCGCACAACTGCATGGACGCCAGCCGGTGCGTTTTCTCACCCTGGACGGCGACTGGATCAACAATATCGACCTGACCCATGCGCTGCTGCCGTTGCCGCTGTCGCGCTACACCGTGCATCAGGCCGCGAACGGCGACGTGGCGGTAGCGCTGGCGCGGGCCGAAATGAACTACGCCAGCGAAGCGGCAAACCGGGTATCCGCCGCGCTGCGCGGACGCGACATCCGCATTATCGAACTCACCAGCGAGGACAAAGTGCTGCAATACACCACCGACCTGCCCGGAGGCATGGCCGCATGACCTTGCTGGAAGGCGTCGCCAACGCTCTGGCTACCGCATCGATCCTGCTGGCCGGCCGCAACAGCGTGCATACCTGGTGGACCGGCATCGCCGGCTGCTCCCTGTTCGCCCTGCTGTTCTGGGACACGCGCCTGTACGCCGACGTGCTGCTGCAGGCGTTCTTCGTCGGCGCCAGCGTGGTCGGCTGGTGGTACTGGAGCCGGCATGGCGAGCGCGCGGAACTGCCGATCGCCCGCACCGCGCCGCGCACGCTGGCCTGGTTCGTGGCGGGCGCGGCGGTGGCCACCCTCGTGTACGGTTCGCTGCTGCATCGCTTTACCGACGCCTACGCACCGTTTGCCGATTCGACCGTGCTGGCCTTGTCGGTGCTGGCGCAACTGCTGCTGATGCGGCGGCGGATCGAGACCTGGCCGATCTGGCTGCTGGTCAACAGCGTGGCGGTGCCGCTGTATGCCTCGCGCGGGCTGATGCTGACGGCCGTGCTTTATTCGGCGTACTGGATCAATGCATGGGTGGCGTGGCGGCATTGGCACAATCTGTTCCGGCGTGCGGAAGCGGTGGCGTGAAGCGTTTCGGCACCGCTCTGGTGGTGGGCAAGTTCTGTCCGCTGCATCGGGGACATCAATATCTGCTCGACCGCGCGCAAGCCGCATGCGAGCGGCTGGTGATCGTCAGCTATACCAGGCCGGAGTTTCCCGGTTGCGAACCGGAGCGGCGCGAGCGCTGGCTGGCGGCGCTGTATCCACGGGCGACGCGACTGGTGGTCGACGATGCGCGGCTGGCGGCTTATGGCGTCGCGTTGCCGCCTAACGAAGCATCGGACGAGGAACATCGCGCTTTCGTGGCCTGGCTGCTGCGCGAAGTGCTGCGCGTGGACGTAGAGGCCGTCTTTACCAGCGAAGCCTACGGCGACGGCTTCGCCGCGTCGCTGTCGCGGGCGCAGGGCGAGCGCGGTGGCCCGGCGGTGATGCATGTCTGCGTGGATGCCGCGCGCACCGCCATCCCCGTATCGGGCACGGCGGTGCGTGCGGACGTCCATCGTGCGCGCGCTTCGCTCGATCCCCTGGTGTATGGCGACTTCGTGCGGCGCGTGGCGATCCTCGGCGGCGAATCCACCGGCAAGTCCACCCTCGCGGCGCAGTTGGCCAACGCGCTGGGCACGATCCATGCCGCCGAATACGGCCGCGAACTGTGGGAGCACAAGCAGGGGCGACTCGTCGCGGACGACATGCTGCCTATCGCCCGGACCCAGGTGGCCCGCGAAGAACAACTGGCGCCCACCGCGCAACGCTTCCTGCTCTGCGACACCACGCCATTGACCACCCTGCTCTACGCGCAGGCCATGTTCGGCCATGCCTGCCCCGAACTGGAAGCGCTCGCGCAACGCCCCTACGACGAGGTGCTGCTGTGCGCGCCCGACGTCCCCTTCATCCAGGACGGCACGCGGCGCGACGAAGCCTTCCGCGCATGGCAACACCGGTGGTACCTGCGCGAACTCGCCGCCCGCGGCGTCCGCTATCGCCTGCTGACCGGCGGGTGGCAGGCACGCACTGCCATGGCGCTGGGTCTTCTGTCCGCACCGGCCATTTAAAAACGCCATCATAGAAATCGCTTTTCGCGACTGTCGGCCGCAGGGGCGGTTTTCTACGATGCCCGCTCCCCACTCCGCTCCGATGAGCATCCGCCACGAGGTAATCATGAAAAGGCCATTGCTGGGTTTTGCCACCCTCTGCCTGCTCGGCATCGCGGCCGCCAGCGCGGCGGTACCTTCCTACATCGCCGCGGCCATCGGCGACAGCGCACGCCCGGCGGCTGACAAGGCGAGCGACGCCGCGCGCAAGCCGGTCGAACTGATCGCCTTTACGGGCATCAAGCCGGGCGACCGCGTGGCCGACATCCTGCCAGGCGGCGGCTATTTCACCCGCCTGTTCAGCAAGGTGGTGGGGCCGAAGGGCCACGTCTATGCGGTGTTGCCGGAGACCCTCGTCGCCAAGGCGCCGCCGGAGAAACTGCAGCCGATACGCGCGCTGGTCGCCGACCCGGCCTACCGCGACAACACCAGCCTGGAGACCCGCCCCTACGACAGCCTCGATGTCGGCGCGCCGCTGGACGCGGTGTGGATCTCGCAGAACTACCACGACATCTACGGCGCGGTCAGCGTCTTCAGTGTCGACGGCACCACCGGCACGGATGCTGCCGCCAAGCTCGACGCGGCGGTGTTCAAGGCCTTGAAGCCGGGCGGCGTCTTCGTCGTGGTCGACCACGTGGCCAAGCCCGGCGCCGGCGAAGCGGACGCGCATGCCCTGCACCGCATCGACCCGGAAACCGTGATCGCGCAGGCCAAGGCGGCCGGCTTCGTGCTCGAAAGCCGCAGCGACGTACTGGCCAATCCGCAGGACACGCACGACCAGACCGTGTTCGCCGTGGAGATCAAAGGCCACACTGACAAGTTCGCGCTGAAGTTCCGCAAGCCGAAGGAGCGCTAAGCGGCGCAGTGCGAGTGCGGGAGCCGCATGCACGGGCCTTCACGAAACCCTGTGCTAGCGTGCCGCGCGATCCGGGCAGCCGTCCGGATCGCGGGCATTCCCGCCCATCACAAGGAGATGAGTGATGCATCGCATGCTCTGTCTGGCCGCGCCGGCCATGTTCGGCGCCGTTGCCCTCCTGCTTCCCGTGCCTGCTCTCGCCGCCGCCGATGCGGCTCCCGCCAAGGCCGGCTTCGACACCTTCGCCACGCCCACCCAGGCCAGCACGCCGCAGGGTGTCGACGTCGCCGCCGACGGCAACGTGTGGTACTCGGAAACCAGCGCCGGAAAGATCGCCGTGCTCCGGCCGGATCGCAGTTCGGCGGAGTACCCGCTGCCCGATGGCGGCCAGCCTTTCATTCTTAAAACCGGCAAGGACGGTATCTGGTTCACCGATCAGGTCCGCCGCGCGATCGGTCACCTGGATCCGCGCAGCGGCGCGCTCGTCGAGTACGCGATTCCTTCGCGCGAGAAACCGTATTTCATCCAGCTCGCGCCGGACGGCAGCCAATGGTTCACCGTCACGGCCGGTGTCGGACGCCTCGCGCCGGATGGCAGCGTCAGCGAATGGACGGTGCTGCTGGAGCACCCCGACGACCATATGGAACAGCTGAGCCTGGACCCGCATGGCAACGTGTGGTTCGTGGAACGCAACTACGCCGGCGCCGGGCCGAAGGGGACCAACAAGGTCCGCCGCCTGAACCCGGGCACGAACGTCATCAGTACGTATCTGGTGCCAACTGCCGGCGGCACTCCTTCCGGCGTGATCGCCAATGCCGACGGCACGGTGTGGGTATCCGAGTACTACGGCAATGCGCTGGCGCTGCTCGACCCGGCCGTGGCGCCGCACACCGACGAAACCGCCAAGCCGGCGACGCGCGCGGCGAGCCCGCAGCCCGCGACGATCAAACCCACCGTCACGGCACGCGCGACGCCCACGCGTGCACCGGCACCGCCGAGCACCAGCGAAGTCAAGCCCAAGGTAACGCGCGGCTGGATCGAATATCCCCTGCCCATCGCCAACGCCAACGCGGAAGACATGCGCGTGGACAGCCACGGCCGGGTCTGGTTCGAGCAGGACGCGGGCTATATCGGCATGCTGGATCCGAAGGCCCGCCGCATCGCGCAGTACACGATCGTGCCGGCCAACAGCGGCTACTACAACATCGCACTGGAACAGCGCGCCGGCCTGCTGTGGGTGACCGAGGCCGGCGGCTCCGGCGCAGCGGCAACCGGCATTGCCAGTCTGCCGATCGGACCCTGACCTCGGCGCAAGGGGCTTGCGGCGATGCAAGCCCCTTGCCTGCCGGCATCAGCGCTTCTGGTACGGATGAAAGATGTGATCCTTCGCGGCCACTTTGACGTGGCACGAGTGGCCGCAGTCGGCGACGCCGGTGGGGTCGGCGCTGTAGGTATCCGCGGCCGCGTCGTAGTCGACCAGCGCATAGCCCCAGCCACCGCTCCTGGGAAAGCGCTTGCTGTCCTTCTCGATCACGAAGGCCTGCGAGAACACGTCGGGCACGTCGACGACGAACGGCGCCTCGGTGCTCTTCTTGAACTTCCACTGCAGCTTGGCGATCTTGGAGCCTTCCGGGAACGGCTTGCCGTTGCCGGGAATGCCCGACTTGTAGGCCTTGATCATGATGGGATTGGCCACGATCACCTTCAGCACCTCGTCGGTGCGCGCGCTGGATACCACCGACCAGTCCTCGTAACCCTTGAAGTCGGCGAAGGCGATGCCGCTGGGCGAGACCAGCGAGTACTTGTCGTGCGTGCCCGGCGGGCCCTTGGCTTTTTCCTGCGCGGAAAGCACGGTGCCGCCGGCGACGATGAGCAGGAGCGTTCCGGCCGTGGTCATGAGCAGATGCTTCATGGCTGACCCTCGGTGATGGTGACGAGCGTCGATCGCGGCGTAGCCCTGGCCGCCGCCCCGGGGAGGCAGCGCCTCCCTGCCGGAATCTACGGGCTGGCTGGCAGGCCCGACATACGCCGTACGGTGCATTGAAAGGCGATGCGCATCGGCATGAAGTAGGCGGTTTGCCCGGCCTGGGCGGTCAAAGCGTGGGCAGTACCGCCCGCACATGCGCTTCGAAACGGCTCGACAGCCTCGAGGCATGCGCGGCGTTCTGGATGGTGATGCCGATCGAGGGCAGCGCCGGCAGTCCGCTCGACGGCGGCAGCACGCGCAAATCCGGCGGCACGCCGGTGAGGGTCATCACGGTGATGGCCTGTCCGGAACGCACCACCGCGGTGAGGCCGGCCACGCTGCCGCTCGCATAGGCGATGCAGTAATCGCGGCCCGCACGATCGAGGCTGGCGGTCGCGGCCAGATGATCCAGCGCATCCGGATCCGACAGCGCCAGCTGCAGGGGATCGCGCCGGAATGCCTGGCTGCCTTTGCTGCCCACCCAGACCAGCGGTTCGCGGCGCAGGAAATGACCGCGCTCCGCGCTGTCCGGCTGCGATACCAGGGCGATGTCCAGCGACTTGTCGCGCAAGCGTTCCAGCAGCCGCGGCGATGGCGCGCACACCACTTCGATGAATACCTGCGGATGCAGGCTGGCGAAACTCTGCAGCAGGCCGGGCAGGAACACGCGGGCGTAATCGTCCGGACAACCGAAGCGCAGGCGGCCCGACAGGTTCTCGCCGGTGAGGTCGGCCACCGCTTCGTCGTGCGTGCGCAGGATGCGCTGCGCATGCGCCAGCAGCCGTTCGCCATGCGTGGTGAGCGAGACGCCGCGGCCGCTGCGGATCATCAATGGCTGCTGCACGGCCTGCTCCAGCTTTTTCAGCTGCTGGCTGAGCGCCGCCTGCGTGCGGCCCACCTGCCCGGCGGCGCCGCTGACCGAGGTGGCGTCGGCCATGGCGACGAAGCTGCGCAGCAATGCGATATCGAGTCGGATGCCCATGCCGCTGTCCGTGATCAGGTGGGTGGGCCGGACCGTGGGGGATGCCGGGCCTCGCCGGATAATCGCATCTTATAAGAGCCATTAGCGTTTTTAGTTTTCGCCGGCGCGCGGGCCGTGCCTAAGATCGAACGGACATCCCCGCTGAAAGGATCGGACGCATGAGGACCACCCTGGGCAGGTCGCTGTTGATGTGCCTCTTCGCCATGGCGGCCACGGTGGCCGCGGCCGACGCACCGCGGAAGCAGGCGCCGCTGTACGGCATCAACGATATCCCGAAGACGTTCGACGACGCGGTGCCGGGCGGGCAGGACTTCGTCAAGCGCGTGGCGATGATCCCGATGCGCGACGGGGTGAAGCTCTACACGGTGATCATGCTGCCCAAGGGCGCGCACGATGCGCCGATCCTGCTGACGCGCACGCCGTACAACGCGGACGAGCGCGCGGGCAATGCGACCAGCTCGTCGCTGCTGTCGGCGTTGCCCTTGGGCGATGCGGTGTTCGCGCAGGCCGGCTATATCCGTGTCTATCAGGACGTGCGCGGCAAATACGGTTCGGAGGGCGACTACGTGATGATGCGGCCGGTGCGCGGGCCGCTGAATCCCACCAAGGTGGATCACGTCACCGACGCCTGGGACACCATCGACTGGCTGGTGAAGCACGTGCCGGAATCGAACGGGCGCGTCGCCATGATCGGTTCATCGTACGAAGGCTTCACCGCCGCCATGGCCTTGCTCGATCCGCATCCGGCGCTGAAGGCGTCGGTGCCGGAGAGTCCGGTGATCGATGCCTATATGGGCGACGACTGGTTCCACCATGGCGCGTTCCGCAACCTGATGCTCGGCTATGTGCATATGCAGACGGTGCAGAAGGGTGCCGGCGCGGTCACGCCCAGCGACACCTACGACAAATATGAGGAGTACCTGCGCGCCGGCTCCACCGGCGACTACGTGCGCAGCCGAGGCCTGGACAAGCTGCCGTTCACGGCGCGGGTGATGGAACACCCTGCCTACGATGCGTTCTGGCAGGGGCAGGACCTGGTGCGGCTGCTGGCGGCGCATCCCTCGTCGGTGCCCACGCTGTGGGAGCAGGGCCTGTTCGACCAGGAGGACATGTGGGGTGCCAACCATGCGTGGCTGGCATTGAAGGCCGCCGGCCATGCGTCCAACAACTGGCTGGTGCTGGGCCCGTGGTCGCATAGCCAGGTCAACGGCACCGGTTTTGCGCTGGGGCCGCTCAAGTGGTCGGGCGACACCGCACTGGAATACAACCGCGACATGGTGCTGCCCTTCCTCGAACACTACCTGCGCGACAAGCCGGCGGCGCCGCTGGCGCACGTCTCGGTCTACAACACCGGCGACAACCGCTGGGACCGCTTCGAGGACTGGCCCACGGCCTGCGAGCACGGCTGCGTGAACGCCCTGAAGCCGCTGTACCTGGGCAAGGATTTCGGCCTGAGCTTCGCCGCGCCCACCGAAGCGGATGCGGGCGACAGCTATGTCAGCGATCCGGCCAGGCCGGTGCCCTTCCTGCCGCGCCCCGTGCTGGATCCGTTCTTCGCCTACGGCTCGACCTATGCCGGCTATCTGCCCTGGAGCAAATGGCTGGTGAGCGACCAGCGCTTTGTCGATGGACGCACCGACGTGCTGGTGTACGAAACGCCGGTGCTGACCGCGCCGGTGCGCGTGCAGGGCATCCCCGTGGCGGACGTGCGCGCGGCCACCACGGGCACCGATGGCGACGTGGTGGTGAAGCTGATCGACGTGTATCCCTCGCAGGTGACGCACGATCCGTCGATGGGCGGCTATGAGTTGCCGATTGCGCTGGATATCTTCCGCGGCCGCTACCGCGAGAGCTTCGAGCATCCCAGCGCGATTCCGGCGAACCAGCCGCAGCGCTATCGCTTCGAGCTGCCGAACGTGAACCACGTGTTCCAGCCGGGGCACCGGATCATGGTGCAGATCCAGTCCTCGCTGTTTCCGCTGTACGACCGCAACCCGCAGACCTTCGTGCCGAATATCTTCGAGGCGAAGCCGGGCGATTACCGCGCGGCGACGATCACGGTGCTGCGGTCGGGCGCGCAGCCGTCGGCGGTGTGGTTGCCGGTGGTGGAGCGCTGAGCCGCTTCAATTCACGGCCGTGCCCGGCTCGACGGCGGTCGGCCGGCGCACGCTCAAGGCGGTGCCGGCCGAAGCGATGATGATGGCGCCGATGGCCAGCCACTGCAGCGTGGTCAGGCGCTCGCCCAGCAGGGTGACGCCGGCCATCGCGGCGACGGCGGGTTCCAGGCTCAGCAAGGTGCTGAAGGTGCGCGCGGGCAGGCGCGTCATCGAGATCATTTCCAGCGAGTACGGCAGCGCGGAACTGAGGAAGGCCACGCCCAGCGCGTACGGCAGCAGCGAAGGCGACAGCAGTGCGGTGCCGGCGTGCGCCACGCCGAAGGGGATCGCCAGCAGGGCGCCGATCGAAGTGCCCAGCGTGACCGCATCGGCGCCATACGCCGCGCCGGTGCGCTGGCCCAGCACGATGTACAGCACCCAGCCCACGCCCGCCGCCAGCGCATACATCACGCCCACCGGATCGAGCGCATGCACCTGGCCTTGCAGGGGCAGCAGCAGGAGCAGGCCGCCGATCACCAGCGCGATCCACACGAAGTCGATCAGGCGGCGCGAGCCGATCATCGCCAGCGTCAGCGGGCCGGTGAATTCCAGCGCCACCGCGATGCCCAGCGGGATCGTGCGCAGCGACATGTAGAACACCAGGTTCATCGCACCCATCGCCAGGCCGTAGCCCCACAGCACGCGCCAGTCCTTGCCGCGGTGGACGCGGCGCCACGGGCGGCGCCACAGCAGCAGGATCAATGCGCTGAGCCCCAGCCGATACGCCGTGGCGCCCTGCGCGCCGACCTGGGGGAACAGGTGCTTGGCCAGGGAGGCGCCGCACTGGTACGACACCATGGCGATCAGCAGGACCCCGATCGCGAGCGCGACCTGGGCGTGGGTGGTGCGGGGCGGCATGTGGGGGCCATCACGGGGTGAGGTCCGTACATCATGCCAGCAGGCATGGTCGAAGCGGTCGCAGCGAAGCCGGACTGCTGACATCCCGTGGCAGCAGCGCAGGTTGGGGTGAGCGCAGCGAACCCCAACGGTGCGGCCACGCGGGAGGCCTGTTGGGGTTCGCCTTCGGCTCACCCCAACCTACGCGTCAGGCGGCAGCGGCGTGTCCGCTTTCGCCCTGAAGAAAGGGCCGGGTCGCGCGGACCCGGCCAAGGGGAGTACGCCGGCGCCATCGCTGCGCCGGCGGATGGAACCCGGTCAGAACCACACGCCCAACTGCACCCCGAACGTCCGCGGCGGCAGATACTGCGACACGTACTGGAAGCTCCCGTCCGGCATCGCAAACCGCCCCGCACTGGTCCGCACGCGGCCGTCGGTGACGTTCTGCACGAAGGCCGCCGCCCACCAGCGATCCTGCGGCTCGGTATAGCGCAGCGCCAGGTCGCCGCGGAAATAAGCCTTCTGCTTATCCCCTGCCCCCAGGTTGAACGTGCTCAGCCACTGGTCGCTCTGGTACTGCCCGCTGAAACGCGGCGTCAGGCGGCCGCCATTGCCCAGATGAAAATCGTGCTCGTAGATCGCGGTGAGCGCGACATTCGGCGCATGCGGCAGATCGTTGCCGGAGATATTCATGCAGGCCGAAATACCCGACTGCGGCGCGCACGCCGGCAGTCCCTGGTAATCGTTGCTGCCCGCGTAGAGCAAGGTGCCCAGCTCCTTCTTCGGGATCAGCGACAGCACCAGGTTGGCGCGGTCGTCCTTGTCCTGGTACGCCAGCTCCGACTCCAGGCCCGCCACCTTGGTGCTGCCCTTGACGTTGTTGAAGCCCAGGCCGCGGTTGCCGTCCGGATAGGTGATCGGCGCGGACAGCTGGAAGTCCTTGAAGTCCTCGTAGTACGCCGCGGTGTTCCAGGTGAGCTTGCCGTCGAGGAAGACGAACTTGGTGCCGATCTCGTAGTTGGTCAGCGTCTCCGGCTTGTACAGCGTGCCGGCGTCCTGCGTGCCGCCGGACTTGTAGCCGGTGGAAACGCTGGCATACAGCAGGCCGTGTTCGCTGATGTCGGTATCGATGCGCGCCAGCCAGGTCACGCGGTCGTCGCTGTACTTGGCGTCGTTGCGCGTGGAGATATTGAAACCGGTCGCGGGGCTCGGATACGTGCTCGGCGCGATCGGCACCTGCGGCACCGTGGCGTCATAGGCCCAGCCCCAGCCGCGGCCGCCGATGTTCTTCTTCTCATCGTCCGACCAGCGCAGGCCGCCGGTCAGGCGCCAGTGGTCGGACAGATGCCAGGTGGCCTGGCCGAACAGCGCGGTGGATTTCACCGTCTCCTTGGGCTGGATGAAGGAGCCCTGCCACGCCACCGACTCCGACACCATCGTGCCGTTCATGATCGGGATGTCGAAGCGGATGTTGTTGTCTTCGTAGCCGTAATAGGCGCCGACGATCCAGTCCACGGTCTGCTCGCCCACCGACTTCAGGTCGAACTCGTGGCTGTAGCTCTTGTAGTTCGACGAGTTGGTGCGGTCGTTCTGCGAGGAAGCGCCGGTGGCGAAGCTGGTCGGCACCTGCACGCCGGAATCCTGGTCGAACTGGCTCTTGCCGGAGAAATGGTTGTAGCCGGCCACATAGCTCAGCTGCATATTGCTGCCAATGTTCCAGTCCATGCGGCTGCGCAAGGTGCCGGAGTTGCGGTGCAGATCGGGCGCGGTGTCGATCAGCGCGGACCAGAACTTCTGCCCCTGCCGCGGCTGCTGCATCAGGCCCATGTTGAGCGTGCCGCGATCGATGAAGTACTCGTACGAGAGGTTCCACTTGAACGCCTCGCTCGGCTGCCACAAGGCGCTGACGCGCGCGGCCGATTGATCCTGCGCGCTGTACTTGTCGCCGCCCTGCACGAACAGGCTGGGGTCGATCGGGCGGAACTTGGCGGGGTTGCCGCCGGCGGCGAGATACGTCGCCTGCTGCTGCGCCACGCTGGGCAGCTGGCTGGACGGATTCTGGTAATCGACGTAGCCGTCGTGCTGGGCGTGCACCACCGCCACGCGCATGGCGAAGGTGCTGCTGATCGGCAGGTTCACCGCGGCGCGCGCGCCCATCATGTTGTAGTTGCCCGCTTCGACCTGCGCATTGCCGTAGAAGCCGGCATTGATGTCGGGCTTGGCGGTCTGGAAGCTGATCGCGCCGGCGGTGGAGTTGCGGCCCCACAGCGTGCCCTGCGGGCCGCGCAGCACTTCCACGCCGTCCATGTCCAGCAGCAGGCCGGCGGCGGCTTCGGCGCGCGGCGAGTACACGCCATCGACGAAGGTGGCCACTTCCGGGTCGGCGTATTCGGTCTTGGCGCTGTCGTTGCCGATGCCGCGCATGGTCAGCGTCACCACGCCGTGGTCGCCCTGCGCGGTGGCCTGCAGGCCGGGTACCAGGCGGGTCAGGTCCTGCACCGTCATCACGCGCTCCTTGTCGAGCGTGTCGGGCGTGATGGCGCTGACGGCGACCGGCGTCTTCTGCAGCGGGGTTTCGCGCTTGGTGGCGCTGACCTCGATGGCGTCGAGCTGCTTGACCTTCTTGTCCGGCGCGGTGCCGCCCTGTGCAGGTGTGTTCTGTGCAGGCGCGGCCTGCGGACCGTCCGCCGCGAACGCCGCCGGCGTGGCGAGCGCCAGGGCCAAGGCGACGTGCAAAGCTGAGTAGCGCAACTTCATGTAAGTCTCCCCTACTTCTTGGCGATGGGCGCCGCCGTCTCCCCGACGGCGGCGTGATGCTGGATGTCAAAATGACAGCGCTGTCATTCGGGGATGATAGACCGCCTTTCCCGCGGAAGCTTGACGCGTGGCAGCACGCGTGAACTCCACATCAAACCCTTGCTGTGACGGGCTTTGCGAGGGTCCGCCAGCGAACGTGGCGGCCCTCATGGTGCATAGCGGGAAGAGGCTTGCGGCAGCGCCGTGCCGGGCTGCCCGGTTCGGCGCTTATCTGGCGCAGTCGACGACCTGGTCGGCGTCGGTGCCCAGCGCGACGCGCGCCAGCGCCACCGACGATCCGGCGCCCGCGCCCCACACGAACGGCTGGTCGATGCGGTGCATGTCGGCGCCCGCGGCGCGGAAGCATTTGAGCGGCACGCCGATGCGCGTCCACGTGCCGGTGGGCAAGGCCGCCAGCGTCGGACCCAGCGCCACGCGCCCCTTGCAGCCGGCGCCGCAGCCCATGCCGATCCATGCGTCCTTGCCCGGCAGCGCATCCACGCGCACGGTCGCCACCAGCAGCACGTCGCCATTGGTCTGGCGATCCAGATCGAACGGTGCGCGCGACTGGATGGTCAACTCCGCGCCGCTCTTCTTCCACTCGAAGCGGCGTGCGTCTTCCTGCGCCTTGTAGTCGAGCGCGCTCATGCGCAGGCTGCTGTCGCCGGTGGCCGACTGCGACGTGCTGACCACCGAGGCAACGCCGTCGGCGCCGAGCAGGCGGAACGTATAGCCGCGCACCGACTTGCCGCGGTCGAGATAGTTGCCCACCGGAATCTGCTCGCCGCTGATGCCCGAGGCTTCCGACAGGTCGGTAACGTTGGCATGGTCGGCATAGCGCAGGCCGTAGCCGAACGGAAAGCGCGATTCGCCCTGCCCGTGCACGCCGCTGCCCGGCCATGCGTAAGCGAGCTTGCCGTGGAAGTCGTTGGCGATCTTGCCGTCGCGCTTGCGCAGCAGCACGTCGGCGACGCCACCGCCTTCGCTGCCCGGCAGCCACGCCGCGACGAAGGCATCGGAGGCGTTGATCTCGCGATTCACCCACAGCGGACGGCCGCTGAGGAACACCGCCACCACGGGAATGCCGTCGCCATGCAGGCGGCGCAGCAGTTCCAGATCGTGTTCGTCGCCGGGGCGATACAGCAGGTTGGGCAGGTCGCCCTGGAATTCCGCATAAGGGTCTTCGCCGAACACCACCACGGCGACGTCCGGCTTGCTCGCGTAGCGGCCGTCGGCGGCGATCTCGGCCTGGCCACCCGCTGCCTTCACCTGCTCGGCGATGCCGGCGCCGATCGATTGCGCGCCCGGAAAGTCCTTATTGCTCAGCCCCGTGCCTTGCCAGGTGAGCGTCCAGCCGCCGCTCTGGCGCGAGATGTTGTCCGCCGCATCGCCGGCCACCAGGATGCGCTTGCGCGGATCCAGCGGCAGCAGGCCGTTGTTGTTCTTGAGCAGCACCAGCGACTCGCGCACGGCGCGGCGCGCCAGCGCGCGATGCGCGGGGCTGCCGATCACCTCGGCGGATTTCGCGGCCAGCGGCTGCGCGGAGGGCAGGCCGGCTTCGAACAGGCCGGCGCGGAACTTCACGCGCAGAATGCGCGCCACCGCGTCGTCCAGCCGCGCGGCGGAGATCGCACCGGATTTCGCCTCGGCCAGCGTGTGCTCGTACAGGCCGCGCCAGCTGTCCGGCGCCATCAGCATGTCCACGCCCGCATCGATCGAAGCGGGGCAGTCGACGTTGCTGCAGCCCGGCACCTGGCCATGGCCGTTCCAGTCGCCGACCACGAAGCCCTGGAAATCCATGCGGCCCTTGAGCACGCCGGTGAGCAGCGCCTTGTTGCCGTGCATCTTCTGGCCGTTCCAGCTGGAGAACGAGGCCATCACCGTCTGCACGCCGGCATCGATCGCCGGCGGATAACCGGCGGCGTGCACTTCGCGCAGCCCGGCTTCGCTGACCTGCGCGTCGCCCTGGTCCTTGCCGTCCTTGGTGCCGCCGTCGGCGAGGAAGTGCTTGGCCGAAGCGACGACGTGCGAGGCGTCGAGGAAATGCGGCGTGCCGGCCTTGCCCTGCAAGCCTTCGATCATCGCGGCCGCGTACTGCGCCACCACTTTCGGGTCCTGCGCGTAGCCTTCGTAGGCGCGGCCCCAGCGCAGGTCCTGCGGCACGGCGAGGGTGGGCGCGAAGGTCCAGTTGATGCCGGTGGCGCGCACTTCGGCCGCGGTCGCCGCGCCGATGTCGCGGATCAGCTGCGGATCGCGCGTGGCGCCCAGCGCGGAGTTCTGCGGAAACAGCGTGGCGCCCACGGTGTTGTTGTGGCCGTGCACGGCGTCGATGCCGATCAGCAGCGGGATGGCCTGGCGGCCGTCGCTGGTGTCCATCGCGGCGCGGTAGAACGCATCGGCCAGCGCCTTCCACTGTGCCGCGGTGGCGGTGGTCTTTCCTTCCGGCTTGGAATTGCCGCCGGCGAGGATGGAACCGAGGCGGTAGGTGCGCAGGTCGTCCGGCGTGATGGCGGAGATGTCGGCCTGGATCAGCTGGCCGACTTTTTCTTCCACGCTCATCTTCGCCATCAGCGCGGCGACGCGCTGTTCGAGCGCGGCATCGCGCGGCAGCGGCCAATGCGCCGCGGGCCATTGCTCGGGATGGACGGCCGTATCGGCGGCCGTCACGGCGCCGGGCGGCAGACAGGCGAGGGCGAGGGCCCAAGCGATCGGTGCAACACGCATACGACGAACGGACGCCAGCACGCCTTTCTCCCTTCCACGATAAGAACCATCGGCGCTCACCCCGGAGCTGCCCCCAGAGCCGCTGAGCCTGCCAGAAATGACAGCGCTGTCAATTAGCATTGCAGCACTTTAGGACCAGACCGTAGGTTGGGGTGAGCTGCAGGCGAACCCCAACGGTGCGGCGCGTTTGGACGTTGCGATGTTGGGGTTCGCCTGCGGCTCACCCCAACCTACGTCAGGGCTTGGCGGTGGATTCGCGTATTTGCAGGGAATAGGGCACCTGCAACAGCAAGCCCGGACCGCGGCCGCGCAGCTTGTCCATCAGCTGCAAGGTGGCCAGCTTGCCCATCTCGCGGCTGGGCTGCCGCACGGTGGTCAGCGGCGGCCACAGCTGGGTCGCCAGCGGGGTGTCGTCGAAGCCGCACACCGAGAGATCCTTCGGCACCTTCAGGCCCCGCTCGTTCGCCGCCCACATCACGCCCGCCGCCATGTCGTCATTGGCCGCGAAGATCGCGGTCGGCCGCCTGGCCAGCTCGAACAGGCCGCGCGCGGCGATGACGCCGGATCCGAAGGTGAATTCCCCTTGCACCACCAACGCCGGATCGAACGGCAGGCCGGCCGCGGCCAGCGCTTCCTTGTAGCCCTGCAGGCGCCAGCGGCTGGCGCCGTGGTTGGCGATGCCCAGGATATGGCCGATGCGCTTGTGGCCCAGCTCGAGCAGATGTTGCACCACCGCCTTCGCCGCCTGCTGCTCGTCCATGCACACGCCGATGGCCGCTTCGCGTTGCAGCGGCGAGATGCTCGCGCAGGGCACGCCGTGTTCCTGCAGGCGGCGCAGCAGGGGCGCGTGGTCGGTGAGCGGCGGCGTCATGATCACGCCGTCGATATGGTGGTCGGCCACCAGCGCGTCGATGCGGCGGATCGGATCGTGCCCGCGCAGGCGCAGCGGGCTGACCATCATGCTGTAGCGGTGCGCATCGCAGGCGTCGAGCACGCCGTCCTGGATCTCGGCCAGGTACGTGGACGCGGGGTTCTCGTTGTTGTCGTACAGCATGGCGATCAGGAACGAACGGCTGCCGGCCAGGCCGCGCGCGGCGGGACTGGGCCGGTAGTTCATCTGCTCCATCGCGGCCAGCACTTTCTTGCGCGTGGATTCCTTGACCGACGGCTCCTCGTTCAGCACGCGGGACACCGTCTTGGGCGACACGCCCGTCGCGCGCGCTACGTCTTCCAGGCGGACCCGCATGCCATTCCCCACGTCGACTGCCGCCAGGGACTATGCCTGCCGCGCCGGACGCTTTACAAGAAGGCGCCCGGCGCGCACGGAACCGCCGCGCCGCCCCGCAGTCACACGGACCGTCCACCGGAAGCGCCTCGATGAAGTCCTCCACCAAAGCCCTCGACCTGGATGCCGTGAAGGCCTTCGTCTTCATCGCCGACCTGCAGAGTTTCACCCGCGCCGCGCAGACGCTGGCCACCACGCAGTCGGCGCTCAGCCTGAAGCTGCGGCGGCTGGAAGAGCAGCTGGGCCGGCGCCTGCTGGAACGCACCCCGCGCCAGGTGCGGCTGTCGGCGGAAGGCTCGCTGTTCCTGCAAGCGGCGCGCGAACTGGTGGGGGCGCATGAGCGTGCGGTGTCGTCGTTCCACGTCGAGCGGCGCCGCCTGACCGTGGGCATCAGCCAGCTGATCGTCGGCAGCGAACTGCCGGCCCTGCTGCGCCACATGAACGAGCACGACGCGCAGCTGCTGCTGGAGCTGCGCGTGGGCGGTTCGCGCGAACTGCTGCAGGCCTACGAGGAGGGCGCGCTGGACGCGATCCTGGTGATGCAGCCGGAAAGCCGCCGGCAGGAAGGCGAGGTGATCTACGCGGAGCAGTTCGCCTGGATCGCCGCCGCGCATTGGCGGCTGCGCCCGGGCGAACCGCTGCCGCTGTCGACGCAGGGCGAGTCGTGCAGCATCCGCGCGGCGGCGGTGCGCGCGCTGGACCAGGCCGGCATCGCCTGGACCGAAGTCTTCATCGGCAAGGGCGCGGCGGTGCTGGGCGCCGCCGCCGCGGCCGGACTTGCCGTGGCCGTGCTCGCCCGGCGCGCGGCGCCGGGCGGCACGGTCGACGTCGGGCCGGCGCTGTCGCTGCCGGAGCTGCCGCGGCAGGACGTGGTGCTGTACACGGGGCTCAACGACCCGCGCTCGCGGCAGGCGCTGCGGACCCTGGCCGAGGCGTTCAAGCACCTGGCGGCGTAGGTTGGGGTGAGCGCAGCGAACCCCAACGCTGCGGCCACGTTGGGGTTCGCCGTCGGCTCACCCCAACCTACCCGTCAGTCGAGCTTCCGCCAGACGACTTCGCCGTGCGCACCCTCGGACGAACCGCTCGACGGCTTGGCCACGATATAGGTCAGCTGATTGCCGTCGCGGCTGAAGCCGGTGCTGCCGCCGCGGCCGTTCCAGTTCGGGAAGGTGGCCTGCGCGATATGCGAGGTCAGCTGGTCGCCCTGCACGCCGACGGTGCCGTAGTGCGCATTGATGTCCAGCGAGGCGGCGCGGTATTCCTCCGGCGTGCCCTTGGCCTTGTCGCCCGCGGCGAACGGCGTGCGCGTGGCGCGCGCGATCACCATGGCGTAATGGCCGTGCGCGTCGATCATCCACTGGCCCTGCGGATCGTGCCCGTACAGCTCGACGCGGCGGCCGTCCGGATAGACGTTGTCGCAGCGGACCAGGGTCCAGGTGCCCACCAGCCAGGCCGGCACCGGCATGGCGGCCATGTCCATGGCGGGCTTGGCGCCGGCACTGTCCGGCGGCGCGGCAACGGCGGCCTGGGCGAAGGAAGCGGACAGCGCCACGAGCAGGGCGGCCGAAAGCATGCGGGTGCGATGGCGAAGCATGGGGATCCTCGATGCGTGGGGAAGCCAGTGCAGGCTAGGCCCGCGCCGAGGCGTCGAACAGCCGGCCGGGGCGTATTTCAGCGATGGCGAATCGGCATGACTGGCTTGATCGTTCCGGGCCACGCAGGCATGGCCCTCTCGCGCGCCGGCCGTGTCGGCGCTAATGTCGCTTCGCTCTTCCCCGCGCCAATGCGGGAAGAACGCGGCAGGGCAGGCGATCCCGGAAGATCGCCGCCTCGGAGCGGCGCCGGACAAGGCGGCGCCGGACGATACAGGGGAAGACGGTGGTGGTTTCGTTGCATTGCAGGCGCCTGGCGCTGGTCGTGTCCGTGCTGGCGCTGGCCGGCTGCGCGCAGGTCAAGGTGGTCCGTTCGGAAGTGGACAAGGCCCTGGGCAACGCGCCCGCGGCGAAAACGGCGCCGGCCGCGAATGCCGATGTGCGCGACGCGGACCTGATGCCGCCGGCCACCGTGGTCAACACCTATCTGCAATACGGCCGCTACGCCGACGGCGAACGCCGCCTGCGCCAGTACCTGGCGCGCTATCCCGGCGACCGCGCCGCGCAGGGCCTGCTGCGCCAGCTCACCGCCGATCCGCGCGAGGCGCTGGGCGCGGCTTCGCGCAACTACGTGGTGCAGCCGGGCGATTCGTACAGCACGCTGGCCTCGCGCTTCCTGGGCGACGCCAGCCGTTTCCTGATCCTGGCCCGCTACAACGGCTCGGACGACCCCTCCGCGCTGCACGTGGGCGACACCGTGCGCCTGCCGACCGCGCCGTCGCGCGCGCCGGCCGCCGACACCCTGGTGGTGCGCGCCACGGCGGACGACCTGCTGGCGGCGCCCACGGCGCCCGCGGGCAATCCCGCGCCGGCTGCCACGCCCGCCGACGCCCAGCGCCTGCAGGCCGAAAGCACCGTGCTGCTGCGCCAGGGCCGCAAGACCGACGCGCTGGCGCGGCTGGACCAGGCGCTGAAGCTCGATCCTCACCTGAAGCCGGCCGGCGACCAGCTGCTGCGCGACCAGCTGCTGTCCACCTACCACGAGCGCGCGGTGCTGCTGTACCGCGACCAGAAGCTGGACCAGGCGATCGCGCTGTGGGACCACGTGCTGGATATCGACCCCAGCTACGAGCGGGCGGTGATCTATCGCGCCCGCGCAGTGGAATTGAAGCAGCGCCTGAAGCAGCTCTGAGGCGGGCCAGCTCCGAGACGGGCCAGCTCTGAGACGGCCTCAGCCCAGCGCTTGGCGGTCCTCGTCGTCGGCCTGCAGCACCAGGGTGGGCTGCGCGGCCGCATCGGCGGCGGCACCCGGGGCGGAAGGCGTCTCGCCCGGCTGGCGCGCCTGCAGCGAGCTGTTCATCAGGTTGAAGGTGGCGAACAGCCGGCCCAGTTCGTCGCGCCGCACCAGGCGGATGCGATAGCCGTACTCGCCGCGCGCCACGCGCAGCATGGCCTCGCCCAGCATGCCCAGCAGCGCCAGCGGGCGGCGGAACAGCGCATAGGCCGCGCCGACCATCGCCGCCAGGGTCACTACCAGCACCGCCGCGATCACCCAGAAAGTGGTGCGCTGCGCGGCCGCCAGCGGCGCGGTGCTCACGCCCAGGCGCAGCAAGCCGACGCCCTTGTCCTGGTAGCGGATCGGCACGTCGAACAGCAGCATCGCCGCTTCGCCCGCACTGCCCATGCGGCCCCGGTAGCTGGTGACGCCGTCGTCCAGCACGCGGCGCGACAGGGGGGCGGGCGCCAGCGCGCCGCCGAGTTCCGCCGGCGCCGTGCTGGCTACCACGTTGCCGTCGCGGTTGGCGATGGCCAGGTAATGGATCTGCTGGTTGCGCGCCACGTCCTGCACCAGGGCGCGGGTGGCCGCGTCGTCGTGCAGCAGCAGGTTTTCCGCCGCCTCGCCGGCGACCACGCGGCCGAGCGAGCCGCCGAAATCCGTGGCCAGCCCGTTCACCGCGGTGTTCTGCTTGGCATAGATGGCGGCCAGGCCGGCCAGCAGCACCACGCACAGGATCGCGGCCAGCGCGCCGATCCAGCGCGTGCGCAGCGAGATGATGCGCGAGGCCAGCGGCGATTCGTGCGCGCGCTCGTACTCCTTGCGCGCCAGGCGCAGGTCGTCGATCACCTCGGCGCCGCGCTGGTAGCGCGTGGACGGGGCGGGCGAGAGCAGGGTGTTGACGACGCCGATCAGCATGGCCGGCGTGGCCGGGTCGATCGGGTCGATGACCGGGCGCGGCAGGCGCTGGCGTTCGCGCAGCAGGCGCGGCAGGTCGGGCATGTCCGGCCAGGGCAGCTTGCCGGTGATCAGCCAGTACAGCACCACGCCCAGCGAGAACAGGTCGCTGCGCGCATCGGCCGCTTCGCCGCGCAGGCGCTCCGGCGCCATGTAGGCGGGCGTGCCGCCGACGATGCGGCCGTCGCCTGCTCCCTCGGCACGGCGCTCCGCGATGCCGAAGTCGCTGAGCTTGGCGTAGTGCCAGTCGTCGACCAGCATGATGTTTTCGGGCTTCACGTCGTGGTGCAGCACGCCCTGGCCGTGCGCGTAGTCCAGCGCCGCGGCCATCTGCGTGGCCAGCTCGATCACCACCGACAGGGGCGGCAGGCCTTCGCGCGCCACGCGGCTGGCCAGGGACTCGCCGGTGAGCCGCTCCATCGCGATATAGGCGCGGCCGTCCTCGGTGCGCCCGGTGTCGAAGATGGTGACGATATTGGGGTGGACCAGCTGGCCGGCGGCGCGCGCCTCGGCCAGCAGGCGTTCTTCCAGGCCGCGCGCGGCGGCGCGGCGGTGCAGGCATTTGATCGCCACGGGGCGGTCGATGCCGGGGTCGAAGCCGGCATACACCATGGCCATGGCGCCGGCGCCGAGCACGCCGTCGATGCGGTAGCGGCCGATCATCCGCGGTGCGGCGACGGCGTTCATGCGCGGGTGGTCAGCCACCAGGTGAGCACCGCGGCCCCGGCCAGCGCCACCGCCACGGCGGCAATCAGCCACCCGGTAACGGCGCGCATGCGCCCGCCCGGTTCGCGGGTGAGGAACACGAACTCCGCCTGGCCGAAGCGCACGCGATCGCCGTGGCGCAGCGGCGCCTCGTGCACGCGCTGGCCGTTGACGAAGGTGCCGTTGGTGGACAGCGTGTTCATGACCACGTAGTGGCCTTGCTGGTTCATGATCCAGGCGTGGGTGGACGACACGCTGAGGTCGTCGATCACCACGTCGTTATGGCCGCCGCGGCCCACTGTCTGGCGCCCCGCGTGCAGGGCGAAGCGGCGGCCTTCGAAGCCTTCGGAAGCCCCTTCCAGCACCGGCGACTGCGCGCTGGCGCGGCCGTCGGTGTCCGGTTCGGCCTGGGCGGCCAGGCGCTTGAGCTCCTCGGCCGAAAACAGCCGCGTGCCTTGCGGGCCGGCGGAACGGCGGGGCGGAGGAGTGGCTCGATGGGTTTCCATGGCGCGTTTCGCTGCGGATCAGCCCGACACTGTAGCCAACATATGTCGGCCATGGCGACCAAAGCTTGACGGGGCGCACATGGGGACGCTTCGACGGGGATGGTTCTTGGGCTTGTCGCGAGATTCGATGACGCGCTCCGCCCAGCCCCTCACCCCGGCCCTCTCCCCGGAGGGGAGAGGGGGATGGAGAGCGAAGCGAAAATCGAACCAAGAGCCCGCGGCGCAGCCGCGGCGTTCCGCTGGCGCGCCTTTGCTCTTGATCTACCGGGTCCCCTTGGCGCCGGCGGTGAGGGCTGGACGAAAAGGCCCCCGCAAGGGGGGCGAGGACATGGATGTCCTCGCCTTTTTGACTCGGGCAGGATGCCCGATCAAAAAGCCCGGCCAGCCCTCACGGACCCTCAGCAGCTACGCTGCTGAGGGCGCCAAGCAGGGTGCCCTTTCTTCTTGGTTACTTCTTCTTTGGGCACGCAAAGAAGAAGTAACTCGCCCCGCGGCAGCGGGGCGAAACACTCGCCGAAGGCGAGACAACCAACCGTCAACGCAACAACCGAGCGATACCGCCACCGGATCCCGGCCTACGCCAGGATGCCGACGATGAGGCGCCGCTTTGAAGCCTCAGCGAGATGGCGAGCCAAGCTGCTGGGACTGTTGCTGTTGCTGTTGCTGCTGCTGGTTCCTGGCCTGCTCCTGGCCCGGCGCGCTGTGCAACTGCGCGCTGGAAGCGCTGCTCTGCGCCAGCGGCGTGTTGATCGCCTGGCCCACGTTCACCTCGGCGTGCTGCTTGAACGGCGAGCGCAGGTCGCCCTGCACGGCCCAGGCGCGCGAGCCGTCGTCATTCAGCACCACGTGGTTGATCTGCTTCAGGCCCTGGCGCTGCGCCTCGACGGCCAGCGAGCCGGCGAAGTTCTCGCGCTGCGCGCTGGAGGCGCCGCCGCCCAGCTTCTGCACGCCGTCCAGCGCCTGGTTGTAAAGCGCGTGCTGCGGGTGACCGGGCTGGTTGAGCAGCGGCTTGGCTGTTTGCTCCTGCGCATGCAGCCTGGTCTGCGTCTGCAGCTGCTTCTGGGTGAGCGGGCCGGCTTCGCCGTCGCGCTGGAGGTGATGGTCGTGCTGGAACGCTTCCAACGCACCCTTGGTGCCGGGGCCGAACTGCCCGTCCACGCGCAGCGGCTTGCCGTCGGCGCCCTTGTAGCCCAGGTCGTGCAATTGCTTCTGCAGCGCGCTGACGTCCTGGCCCTTGTCGCCTTCCTTCAGCACCGCATGGCCGGCCGGGGCCGCGTGCCTGGGCGGCTGCGCCTCGGACTTGGCGGGCGGCACCGGAATGGGAGCGGCCGGCGCATTGGCCGACTTGGCCGGCACGCCCTTTTCCAGCTCCTGCGCGTACTTGGCGTACTTGTCCATCTGCTGGCCCATGCCCTTGTAGGCCTCGGCCACCGTCATGCTGCCGTCGCCGTACAGGCCCGGGTTGCGCTCGATCACCTTGTGCGAGAGCACGTGGTCCACGCGCTGGTTCGGGTCGGCCTTCAGCGCCTCCAGGAACTTGGTGCCGCCGCCCTGGCCGAGGTTGTGCAGCGCATAGACGTTGGCGTCCGCATCCGGGCCGCCCAGCTTGGCGCCGAGCTGCATGTTCTGCTTGGTGAATTCCGCCAGCATGCCGGCCTGCAGCTTGGAGTTGTTGCGCATCTCCGGCGAATTGATCTGGTCGGCGGTGAGCTTGTCGGCGTTGGGCACGCCGTACTTCTCGCCGTACTTGTGCACCATGCCGACCCAGGTGTCGTCCAGGAACTGGCCGTAGCCATAGGCCGAGGACATCGCCTTGGTGCCGTCGAACTGCGTCACCGTGTTCAGTTCCGCGTGCTTGGCGCCGGCGATGGGGCGCGCATGCGGGTTGTAGCCGGACTCGAAGCCGGCGATCTTGGCCATCAGGCCCGGCTCGATGCCGGCCTTGGCGGCGGCCTCGGCGAGGTCCTGCTTGTTCGCTTCCCAACGTTCGTCGATCTTGGACATGTTCGTTTCCTCCGTGAACAAGGGCGCCCGGGCGGATTACTTGCCCGCGGGCAGCTGGTACGCGTATTTCTTCGGGTCGAAATTCACCGTGATGTCCTCGACCTTGGCCTTCGCCCGGGTCTTGGTCACGGTCAGCGGGAACAGGCCCGGGCCGGCGCGCTCGGCGACCTTCAGCTCGTAGGTCACGTCCTGCGCGCTGGCCTTGGTCTGCGGGATGCGGCTGACGTCGACGAAGCCGCCCTGGCGTGGCATGACGATGCTGTAGTCCGCCACCACCTTGCCCTGGATGGCGCTGCCGCTGACGAACAGCCAGCCGTAGTCGCCCTGGTTGCTCAGCTTGACGAAGCCGGCCTTGTTGCAGCCGCAGTAGCCGTTGCTGCCGAATTCCATGGCGCTGTCCATGGCCACGAAGGTCCACTCGCCCTTGGCGTCGATGCTGACCTGGAACGCGCCCAGCAGGCCGGGATCGGTCTGGCCGTAGCTGTAGCGGTTGTCGTCGTGGATGTCGTACGCATTGGCGGCGTAGACGAACAGCTGCTTGCCCTTGGCCGTGTCCACCAGCTCGGGCTTGCCCGGCTGCATGCAATAGGTGAGGTCGTCGCCCTGCTCGGTGGTGTGGGTAAAGGTCCAGCAGGCGTGCTTGGCGTCGTACTGCTTGCCGTACTGGTCTTCCATGACCGCCTTGACGATGGCGTTGAGGTCCGGCGCGGGGGCGGCACAGGCGGTCTGGCCCAGCAGCAGCACGGACAGGGCGAGTCCTGCCCCGGTGATCTTGTACATCTGACGTCTCCTTCGCATCACGGTCGGCTTCCTGCGAAATCACAGTAGCGGCGGGACTTTAGCCGCTTTGTGCGGGAGCCGGGTGTAAATGCGGTTAACGGTAACGCGAGGATGTGAACCGCTTCATGCCACGGGCAAATTCGGATAATTCAACGCTTGCCAGGCACGATCTGCGAAGGGTTCACCCCCAGCACCCGCCGCACGCAGCGCGCCATGTGGCCCGCATGCGCAAAGCCTGCTTCGGCCGCGATCGCCGTGAGGCTCAGCCGGCCCTCCATCAAGCGCAGCCGCGCGCGCTCGACGCGCCGCTCCATCACGAAACGGTGCGCCGGCAACCCGGTGGCCTGGCGGAACAGCGGCTTGAAGTGGGACAGGCTGTAGCCGGCCACGGCGGCCAGTTCGGGCAGGGTGAGGTCTTCGTCGAGGCGGGCCTCGATGTATTCGACGACGCGGCGCAGGCGCCAGGCGGGCAGGGCGCGCGTCTGGGCCGGGGCTTCCCGGCGCGTCTGCAGCACCAGCAGGCGCGCGGCCAGCGCGGAGGCGAGGCTGTCGGCGAACAGCCGGCCGCCCGGATGCGCGTCGCGTTCCTCCGCCTGCATCATCCAGCCGATGCGTTCGACCTGGGGGTCGCGGATGTGGATGGAAGGCGCGAGGGCTGCGTCATAGGCGCCGGTGCCCATCGCCTCGGCCGTTTCCCGCAGCAATTGGGGTGACAAGCGCAGCAGCAGCGAGGTGGCCGGCGCGGCCAGCGTCCAGCGTGTGCTGGAACCGGCGGGGACGACGCAGAACTGGCCGTGCAGGCGGGTGCCTTCGCGTTCCACGCGGCCGGCGCGGTACGACACCGGCACCGGTACGCCCAGGTGCAGGCACAGCACGTGGCGATGATCGACCGGCGAGTCGAAACGGCCCGACGGCACCGGCGAAGTGAGCACATCCAGCAGCGGCAACGGCCCCGCGGCGGCGGCAGGGGCGGGATAGCAGTCGGGGCGGCCGGTCATGCCCGCCATCGTTCGACGATCCCGGCCGACCGGCATGTGCCGGAAATCATCCCTCCGTGCCCGGCGCCGGCCGTTCGTGCCGGTGCAGCTCCAGCGCAGGCGCCAGCATGGCGGCCGTCCCCGAACGGAGTCCGACCATGCAGCGCCGCCAGTTCCTGCAGTACAGCCTCGCCACCCTGGCCGCCGGCGCGATGGCCGGATGGATCGCTCCGGCGCAGGCCCGCGGCCTGCCGGGAGAAAGCCGCACCGATGCCGCGGCCTTCCGCGCCATGCGCCGCTACGCCGAACTGCCGTTCGGCCGGATCGCCTACGCCGACCGCGGCCGCGGCAAGGCCGCCCTGTTCCTGCACGGCGCCCCGCTCAACAGCTACCAGTGGCGCGGCGCGATCGACCGCCTCGCCGCGCACCGCCGCTGCATCGCACCGGATCTGATGGGCCTGGGTTATTCGGAAGTCCACGAAAACCAGGCGCTGGGCGCCGCGGATCAGGTGGCCATGCTCGCCGCGCTGCTGGACAAGCTCTCCATCCGCGGTGTCGACATCGTCGCCAGCGACTGCGGCACCGCCATCGCCCAGCTGTTCCTCGTCCGCTACCCCGAGCGCGTGCGCACCCTGCTGCTCACCAACGGCGACGTGGAAATCGACAGCCCGCCGGCGAAGGTGCAACCCGCCATCGACATGGCGCGCAAGGGCACGCTCGCCGACGCCACCGCTCAATGGCTGACCGACCGCAGCCTCGCCCGCGCCACCTTCGGCGCCAGCGTATTCCACGACCCGAGCCGCTTCGCGGACGCAACGATCGACTACTACGTGACGCCGCTGGTGAGCACGCCGCTGCGGCGAAAGCAGTACCACGCGTTTCACCTGGCGCTGGAGCCGAATCCGCTGGCGGGGATCGAGGCGAAGCTCCAGCGCAGCCAGGTGCCGGTGCGGATGGTGTGGGGGGCGAGCGACGATATTTTTGCGATGGGGGATGCGGAGTATCTGGATCGGGTGTTTCCGCGCTCGCGTGGGATACGGCGGGTGGCGGAGGGGAAGTTGTTCTTTCAGGAGGAGTATCCGGAGGTCATTGCGGCAGAAGCCATGCACCTCTGGGGTTTGGCCTGATAGCGCGAACTCCACCCAAGCAACGCGGGAAAGTCAGCAAAGCTCAATCGCTCCCGCTGCGATCATCGATCGCGATCAACGTGTGGTAACGACGAATCAACGAACCATTTGCGACCGTTCTTACCTGAAACTTGGCTCTTGTAGGCGTAAAGAGCAGCTTGTCGAGCTCATGCTGCATGCCGGCCTTTTCGAGCAGGCGCGCAGGCCCCGGGTCCATCCTTCCTGTCAATTTTTCACCCGCCACTGGGGCGAATTCGAATGACTTGCTGGTAAAGCCAACGATCTGACCTTCGATCCACCCCGTCTGCTCCTGGGCTATGCGCGTCAGATCGGCCCGGGATCGCGCCCTGCTTATTTCAGCGTGCGATACCTCCCGGTCTCGACTGCCTTCCACGATCCTGAAGGTCGCCCCGCCTTCATCCAGCACGGAAAAGAACTCTTTAAGACAAGCGACCACGCGATCATCGAACTGCTCGATCGTATCTGCCCATTCGTCTCCATCTCCTCCCAGCCTGGAGATGGCATCGGAGATCTGCTCTATGGCGACCGCCAGCTCAGTCTCAACCATCTGACTTTGCTCCGGTGCCTCCTCAAGTACAAAACCCACAGAACCTCGCGCCACGTCGGTAATCATCAGTCGCGCCTCGCCTTGCACCGGAACGGGACCCCGCGAGCCAAGATCGCCGGCTTCCATACGCGCGAACTGACGAGATACGAGCTTCTGGAAGCTATCCATGGCCTTGCTGGCGAATTCCGCATCCACGCCACGTGAACCGATTACCGGTCGGCCACCAAAAAAGACTGCAACTTTCGCCAGCTTATCCGTGGCCCCTGCCAGCTCCGCGAGCTCCTGCTCCAAGGCATCGATCTTCTTCTGGAACTGCAACATTCCAACCGGGTCGCCAGCTTTTTCCGCGCCGGCCAGCATGGTGCGGGCCGCGCCAAGATCGGCGCGCAAGCCTTGAAGCCTCAGCTGCTTAATCATGGCCAGCCTCCGCGGTTTCGACCGACAGATCTTTTCCCAAGTCGATCTGAAGCAAGCCTTTCCACAGGAATGTTTCTCGCTGATGCGAAAAGAGCCCTGACCAATACGCTGTTTGCATCACCAGCCAGTTCGGAGCCACGCCGAGCTCCACCATGTACGCATCACACTGGTATATGCGCTTGCTCTCCTCAGGATCGAAGAGGTCCTGGCGCTCGTTGATCAGAGCGATCCATGCATCGATGCCCATATCCCTTGGTCGCCAACAGAAAGTGACGACGTCAACGCCCTCCGGTGGACGCTGGCGTGTGAGCTCGGCCGCCTCTACAAAACTTGATCCACTGGAACCCCTCGACTAGCCCCACGGTGCGTAAAGCCGAACGATAGCGGAGCAGTCCTTCGAAGATCTTCCGCCTCTCATCGCTTGTCACGAATTGGCGGCTGATGATGGCGAGATCGGTCGCGTAAGGCGACCTGCCGTCCGTGCTGTGCGCTTCTCCCACAAAGGGCGGAAGGACGCCGGAATGATTGAAAGATGGGATCACCTGCTCCCCCTTGGCCTGCCCTGGCCCCTCTTGCCGTCACATTGCCCCGGCTCACCGGTGCCCGACAAGGCTTTGCGCTCAGATTCAGAGTCTTTCGCATGTCGATTCCTCCGCCCTTCGTTCGTCGCCTGGATGGAACGCACCCTCGACAGGTTGCGCCGCCACTATTCCAACTTACCCAGGAGAGAAATCCATGCGCTTCCTTACCCTCATCCGCATCAACGAAAACTCCGGCCAGGCCCCCGACGAGCGCCTGATGACCGAGATGGGCAAGCTGATCGAGGAAATGAAAGAAGCCGGCGTGCTGATCGACACCGCCGGGCTCGCGCCGACCAAGGACGGCAAGCGGCTGCGGCTGTCGAAAGGCCGCATCAAGTCCACGGACGGCCCGTTTACCGAGACCAAGGAAGTGATCGGCGGCTATTTCATGCTCAAGGCCGCAAGCACGGAAGAAGCCGCTGGCTGGATCGAGCGCTTTCTGCAGGCGCATGGCGACCAGTGGGAAGTGGAGTGCGAGGTGCGGCCGCTGGATCCGCATTTCTCCGATCTCTGAGCGTACGGCGGAACACGGGCACGGCGCAGATTCGCCGCGCCCGTCTTTCCTTGCCTTAATAATGGGAATATTTGCAATTCACCTCGCCCTCTACAGGGCTCGACGCGACTCCATCGCGATCAATCAACGTGAGCCGATACTTCCGCACGCCGGGAACGCCAGGACAACGCAAGCCGTAGTAGATCATCGGGGAAGGCTCGATGTCCCTGGAGTCCTGTTGGCTCATGCATTCCGCAGCCGACGGATTGCAGCCAATCTCCTCGAAATTGAAAATGACCGGAGGCCTGGGAGATCCCTTGTAGCTGAAGATCATCGTCGCGTTGCTATGGATGTACCCGCTCCCTTGGCCTACCTCCGTAACGACGAAAGGCTCGCACCCTTCGCCGTCCATATATAGTTGAACACCCTTGGTCAGTCCGCTCACCGCCGCCCTCTTGAAATTTTCGTCGAGTAACGCGGCGGCATCCTTCTCGTTGGAATGGAAGGCCAGTTCTACCAGGGCAGATGGCATAGCGGCCAGACGGTTCTCACCATAGTCACCGTCATTCCTGGACTCATCGTCTATTTGAAAATCTTTGTACTTGGGCTGGGCTCGGATGACCTCCTTCAGGCCGCACAGAAGGCTATCCGCCAATTTTTTGCTTTCCGGCGAATCTTTGTAGTGATAGGCCCGCGCACCTCTCACCTTTCCGGATGGTTCGGCATTTGTATGTAGATGCACTAGCGCGTCCGCCCCTATGTGGTTGGCGAACAACGGACGACTTCTGATGTCTTCCAGGCGCTCGCGGCCCTTCGTCTTGTCTTCCGGCAACGAATGCCATATCTCTGGGTTCTCTGGATACTCCCAAGCCAAGTAGTACCGGGCAGAAATATAGCTCCAGGGCTTCCTTGTCTCGGCGTGAGTAAGGTCCCAGTCAAGCCGCGTCAACCTTGGCGTAAGCATCCCGGGTCGCTGACTCATCTCTTCCTTGAGAAGCCGCGCATACTCCATGGTGATGACATCTTCCTGCACGCCATGCTGTTCAGTGCGCTGAAATACCCAGGAGTAGCTGTCCTTTTCCCCATAGAGCCTGTAATGACCATGCCCCGGCGACAACACCACCCGTGGCCAGCTACGCATCCTCGCCCTTTGCCTTGGCGGCGGAGGCCGCTCCTCCGGACGGTAGAAATACATGTCCTTGCCATCGAACAGAAAGCTGATTCCACGGTGGGTGACCTGGTCGGCCAGCTCCAGATCGAAAGTGTTGATCAGCAAGCTCTCCAGGTCCTCCATGTCCGCCGTGTTCGATAGCTTGCCAAGGCCTGGACCCAAGTCGATCAGCACCCTTCCTCCATCGTCGAATCGCACGTCCACACGGATCGGACCTGGCCGTTCATCGAACCATATGCGCTGATTGGCCACTTCATGGAGCCGGCGGGATAACCGCACCTCCATCTGCCGCTTCGCTTCCGTAGCCACCAGTTCGATCGGCATGCTCTTTCCTGAGCGAACGCCTGAATGCGGTGCGGACTGTGCGTGTGCCGAGGACGCCGCGATCAGCCAGATCAACATCAGAGCGCAACGGCGCGTGACATGTTCGAGAGCGGACTTGCGCAACCGCTGCATGGGCACTTCTCTGATGTGAGTTGCGGCCCATCGTAGAAATGCATCGTGCTCTCGACCATCAGAGGAATCTGCTTTAACGAAGAATCCGATTATTTACTGCACGGAAGCGAGTTATCTCCTAAGACTCGTCTAAGGAGACACGTCTGGCGGCGCATCCAAGCTGCCTTTGAAGGACAATGCCAAGCGGGATATTCCACCATTCAAGGATGAAACCCATGAAGCGATTCGCCACACTCCTGCTGTCCGCTTTCATCTTCTCCACGCAGGTCAGCCCCATCGCCCAGCCCATCACCGCCGCACAGCTGCCCACCGGCATCACCTTCAAAGGCAACTTCAAGCAAGCCCTCCGCTGGACCGACGCCGAAGGCGACAACCTCGTCGTGGTCAGCACGCACAGCGACGACAACAGCGAATACGGCTACAACGACGACCTCTACGCCGTGCGCTACACCCTCGCCGGCGGCAAGGCGCAGTTGCGCTGGAGTCTGCACGACTACGTGCACGACTGCGGCGTCGACCACCAGGCCACTTTTTTCCACGGCGCAGCGCTGCAGGTCACCGACCTCGATGGCAACGGCACGGCGGAAGTGTGGATGGCGTATCGCCTGATGTGCCGCGGCGATATTTCTTCGGACACGATGAAGGTGATCGCCTACCAGGGTGCGCAGAAGTACGCGATGCGCGGCGAAACCAGGGATGCCGGCGGCCAGGGCGGCAGTTACGTTTTTGATACAGCCTTCCTGGAAGCGCCCAGGCGCTTGCGCGAATTCGCACGCAAGTTATGGGCCGCGCACGTGGCGGATGCGCCGGACGGCGAGTAAAGCGTCTCGGCCGTTTGGCTACTACAAAGCCCTGTTCGCGCTTGCTGTAATCGCCGGTCTCCACACCCGGCGGAGGACTGTGCGATGCGCTTGAAAGCCCCGATGCGTTGCGTCGAAGGGAATTACCGGCCCTGGCCAGAGGATTTCGATCCGACCAAGATCGAATACGACGCGGCGGTGGCGCACGCGCTGCTCGAAGCGATGGATCGCGGATGGGATTCCGGACTCAGCATCGATGCGCGGATGATCATCGAGGCTTATCGCAAGGCCTTGATCAACCGGGCGAATGACTTGATGTGGAAGTGGGGATATCCGTAGCGCGGCCAAGAAAACAAACGGTTGGTTTTCCTCTCGCTCCTGCCTTCCGTGGAAAGGGGGCAGCGCGGAAAACCGGCCGGCCTTCAGTCGCGCTGCGGGCGGGACAGCACGTCCACCCATACGGCGAGCACCAGGATGGCGCCCTTCACGATGTACTGCCAATACGTTTCCGCATCCATCATCGACATGCCGTTGTCGAGGCTGGCCATCACCAGCGCGCCGATCAGCGCGCCATGCACGGTACCGGCGCCGCCGCGCATCGAGGCACCGCCGATAAAACAGGCCGCGATCGCGTCGAGCTCGCCATTGGTGCCCGCCGACGGCGAGCCTGCCGCCAGCCGCGCGGTATTGACGATGCCGGCGAACGCGCACATCACGCCCATGACGCCGAACACCACCAGCTTCACCCGCGCCACGTTCACGCCGGACAGCCGCGTGGCTTCCAGGTTGCCGCCCACCGCATAGATATGCCGGCCCAGCACGGTCTGCGCGCCGAGGTAGGAGAACAGCGCCAGCAGCGCCACCAGGATCAGCACCGGCAGCGGAATGCCGCCGTAGCTGTTGAGGGTGGCCACGAACACCGCCAGCGCGATGCCGATCGCCAGCACTTTCAGCACGTCCGCCCACCACGGCAGCTGGCGAATCTGCAGCTGCGCGCGGCGGCGCCGGCGCAGCAGCGCAAGCACCGCCGCCACCGCGAAGATCGCCACGCCCAGCACGCTGGACAGCAGCGGCGACACATAGCCCTGGCCGAGATAGACCAGGTCGGCCGGCACCGGCGCGATGGTCGCGCTATGCGTCGTGCCCAGCAGCACGCCGCGGAAGGCCAGCATGCCGCCCAGGCCGACGATGAACGAGGGCACGCGCAGATGCGTCACCCAGAAGCCGTTGAACAGGCCGATCAGCAGGCCCAGCAGCAGCACCGCCACGATCGCCGCCGGCGTGGACCAGCCCTGGTTGACCGTCAGCACCGCCACCACGCCGCCGAGCAATCCCAGCAACGAACCCACTGAAAGGTCGATTTCGCCGGCGATGATCACGAACACCATGCCGCAGGCGAGCATGCCGGTGATCGCCATCTGCCGGAACAGGTTGGACACATTGCGCGCGGTGATGAAGTCGCCGCCGGTGGCCACGTGGAAGAAGATCCAGATCGCCGCCACCGCCAGCAGCAGGGCCAGGATCTTGTAGCGCGCGAACAGTTGCTGGATGGACTGGGCTTGCATGCGGATTCCGTGTCTTTGAGTCAGGCCGCGCGCGCGGACGCATCGGGGTCGATCGCCGCGGCCAGCACCTGTTCCTGGGTCAGGCCCTGGTTGGGGAAGTCGCCGCGCAGGCGGCCTTCGCCCATTACCAGCACGCGGTCGGCCATGCCGAGCACTTCCGGCATTTCCGAGGAAACCAGGAGGATGGCCACGCCCTGCGCGGCCAGTTCGAAAATCAGCCGGTAGATCTCGGCCTTGGCGCCCACGTCCACGCCGCGCGTGGGTTCGTCCAGGATCAGCACTTTCGGCCGCGCCAGCAGCATCTTGGCCAGCACGGCCTTCTGCTGGTTGCCGCCGGAAAGCCGTGCGATGGGCAGGGCCGGGCTGGCGGTCTTGACGCGGCGCTGCGCGATCTGCGCTTCGACCGTATGCAGTTCGCGCTGGCGGTCGATATGGCCGGCGTGCGCGTAGTGCTCCAGCGTGGCCAGCGTGATGTTGTCGCCAACGCCCAGCAGCGGCACGATGCCGTGGCGCTTGCGGTCCTCCGGCACCATGCCCAGACCCGCGCGGATGGCATCGGCCGGCGAGCGGATCTTCAGCGGGCGGCCTTCGAGAAACAGCTCGACCGAGCTCTTGCCCGCGTACGCGCCGAAGATGGCGCTCACGAGCTCCGTGCGGCCCGCACCGACCAGGCCGGCGATGCCGAGAATCTCGCCGCGGCGCAGCTGGAACGACACGTCGTCCACGCGCTTGCGCTGCGGATTGACCGGGTCCAGGCAGGTGGCGTGGCGCGCTTCGAAAATTACTTCGCCGATGGCGTGCTCCACGCGCGGATACAGATTCTCCAGCTTGCGGCCCACCATCAGCGCGATCAGCGTGTCGACGCTGAGCTCGTGCATCGGCTGCGTGGCAATGTGGCGGCCGTCGCGGATCACGCAGACGGTGTCGCACACGCGTTCCACCTCGTCGAGCTTGTGCGAGATATAGATGCAGGCCACGCCGCGGCGCTTGAGGTCCTCGACGATGCGCAGCAGCACCTCGGTCTCGCTGGAGGTCAGCGACGAGGTGGGCTCGTCCAGGATCAGCAGCTTGGCCTGCTTGGCCAGCGCCTTGGCGATCTCGAACAGCTGCTGGTGGCCGCCGCCGTAGTGCATGGCCGGCAGCGCCACGTTGACGTCGTGCAGGCCCAGCTCCCGCAAAAGCGCATCGGCCCTGGCATACATGGCGTCGTAGTCCATGCGGCCGCCGGGGCGGGTGAGCTCGTGGCCGAGGAAGATGTTCTCGGCCACCGACAGCTGCGGCACCAGCATCAGCTCCTGGTGGATGATCACGATGCCGGCGCGCTCGCTGTCGCGCACCGAACGCGCGCGCAGCGGCTGGCCCTGCCACCGGATCTCGCCGTCCCAGCTGCCGTGCGGATAGACGCCGGACAGCACCTTCATCAGGGTGGACTTGCCGGCGCCGTTCTCGCCGCACAGCCCCAGGCATTCGCCCGCGCGCAAGGCCAGATCGATGCCGTCCAGCGCCTTGACCCCGCCGAAGGACTTGGCGATGCCGCGCATCTCGAACAGGCAGGACTCCGCGGCCATCGCGCTTACTTCGCGCCGTAGATCTGGTCGTGGGTGTAGAAGCCGTCCTTGATCACGGTGTCGTCCACCTTGTCGCGGGTCAGCAGGATCGGCTGCAGCAGCACGGCGTCCACGTCCTTCTTGCCGTTGTTGATCTTGCTGGTGTACGCGGGCTGCTCGCCCTTGGCCAGCTTCATCGCCAGCTCCGCCGCGGTGCCGGCGATGCTCTTCAGCGGCTTGTAGACGGTCATCGTCTGGGTGCCGTCGATCACGCGGCGCACGGCGGCGAGGTCCGCATCCTGGCCGGACACGGCGACCTTGCCGGCCAGCTGCTGCGCGGCCAGCGCCTGGATCGCGCCGCCGGCGATGGAATCGGCGGAGGCGACGATGCCCTGGATGTCGTTGTGGTTGGCGGTAAGCGCGTCTTCGATGATGCGCAACGCCTTGGACGCATCCCACTCCGGCGTCCACTGCTGGCCGACGACCTTGACATCGCCGCGGTCGATGGCCGGCTGCAGCACCTTCAGCTGGCCCTCGCGCAGGATCTTGGAGTTGTTGTCGGTCGGCGAGCCGCCGAGCAGGAAGTAGTTGCCCTTAGGGCTGGCGTCGAGCACGCCCTGCGCCTGCAGTTCGCCGACTTTCTCGTTGTCGAAGGAGACGTAGGCGTCGACGTCGGCGCCGAGGATCAGGCGGTCGTAAGCGATCACCTTGATGCCGTTGCGCTTGGCGTCGGCGATCACGTTGTCCAGCACCTTGGAGTTCATCGGCACGATCACCAGCACGTCCACGCCGCGCGAGATCAGGTTCTCCAGCTGCTGCACCTGGCGCTGCTCGTTGCCGTCGGCGGACTGCACATAGACCTTGGCGCCGAGCTTCTCGGCCGCGGCCACGAAGTAGTCGCGGTCGCGCGTCCAGCGCTCCAGGCGCAGGTCGTCGATGGAAAAGCCGATCTTCGGCTGGTCCGAAGCCTTGCCGCTGCAGGCGGTGAGCACGGCGGCGGCCAGGGCGACCGAGACCAGGGCCAGCATGGCCCGCACGAACAGACGCTTCATGGAATTCTCCCTCGAATGGATAGCCGGGCCGCTCACGTTGCCGCCGCCGCGCGCAGCTGCGCGTAGGTGCGGCGGAACAGCGGCTGCCGGCGTTCGCGATAGTAGGCATGTCGGCCGGCGTCGGGCAGGTGCACCGCGACGAGCGGTGGCATGGCGCACACTTCCTCGATGCGCGCGCCCGGTTCGGCGGCCAGATGCGCCAGGCGCGCCGCGCCGAGCGCGGCGCCGACGTCGCCGCCGGCGCGCAGTTCCAGCGGACGGCCGGCGATGTCGGCCAGCATCTGCAGCCAGTAGGCGCTGCGCGTGCCGCCGCCGATCACCGCCACGCTGTCGGCGCGCAGGCCGGCGGCGTCGACCGCTTCGATACCGTCGAGCAGCCCCAGGCCCACGCCTTCGAGCGTGGCGTTGGCCAGGTCCGCGCGCGTGGTGTCGGCGCGCAGGCCGGTGAACGAGCCGGTGGCATGCACGTCGTTGTGCGGCGTGCGCTCGCCGCTGAGATACGGCAGGAACACGGGGCCGTCGTCGCGCCACGGCGTGGCCTGCGCTTCGGCCAGCATCGCGCCGACCTCGGCGTGGCCGGTGAGGCGCGCGGTGTAGTCCAGGCAGCTGGCGGCGTTGAGCATCACCGACATCAGGTGCCAGGTGTATGGCAGGGCGTGGCAGAAGCTGTGCACGGCCTGCTCGGGCCGCGCCAGGAAGCCATCGGACACGGCGAAGTACACGCCGGATGTGCCCAGCGACAGCATCGCCTGGCCATGCCGCACGATCCCCGCGCCCACCGCGCCAGCCGCGTTGTCGCCGCCGCCGGCCGCCACCGGCACGCGCTCCATGCCCCAGCGCCGGGCCAGTTCCAGGCGCAGGCGGCCGGCCGGTTCGCTGCCTTCGTGCACGCGCGGCATGTGCTCGCGGGTGAGGCCGCAGGCGGCCAGCATCGGCGCGCTCCACTGGCGCTTGCCCACGTCCAGCCACAAGGTGCCGGCGGCGTCGGAGGCATCGGTGGCGTATTCGCCGGTGAGGCACAGCCGCAGGTAGTCCTTCGGCAACAGCACCTTCGCCACCGCGTCGAACGCGGCCGGCTCGTGCTCGCGCAGCCAGGCCAGCTTGGGCGCGGTGAAGCCGGGCATGGCCAGGTTGCCGGTGATGGCGTGGAAGTCCGGCAGCGTTTCCATCCAGCGGCATTGCGCATCGCTGCGGCCGTCGTTCCACAGGATGGCCGGGCGCAGCACGCGGTCGCTGCGGTCCAGCAGGGTGGCGCCGTGCATCTGGCCGCTGAGGCCGATGGCGGCGACGCGGCTGGCGGGGATGCCGTCGCGCGCGGCGGCCTGCAGCAGTTCGTCGATGGCGGCCACGGAAGCGCGCCACCAGTCCGCCGGGTCCTGCTCGGACCAGCGCGGCTGCGGATGCGCGACGGTGAGCGGCTGCGAGGCCGTGGCGCGCACCGCGCCGGCCGCGTCGACCAGCACGGCCTTGACCGCGGAGGTACCCAGGTCCAGCCCGAGGAACATCGGGTTCAACCGTAGATGTAGCGGTTGACCAGGTTCTCCAGCCATTCCTGCTGGCCGGAGACGTGGGCGGGACGGAAATCGTGCTTCGCCGCTTCGTCCGCCAGGCCCTGCAAGGTGTAGCCGCCGTCCAGGATCCGCCGGCCCAGCTCGCCGTCCCAGCCGGCGTAGCGCTGCGCCTTGAAGGCGGCCAGGCGGTCGTCCTCGATCATCTTCGCCGCGCGCTCCAGCGCCAGGGCCAGCGCGTCGATCGCGCCGACATGGCCGTGGAACAGGTCGGCCGCGTCCACGCTCTGGCGGCGCACCTTGGTATCGAAATTGAAACCGCCGGTGCTGAAGCCGCCGGCGCGCAGGATCTCGTACATCACCAGGGTCAGTTCTTCCACGCTGTTGGGGAACTGGTCGGTGTCCCAGCCGTTCTGCGCGTCGCCGCGGTTGGCGTCGATGCTGCCGAACACGCCGAGCGAGATCGCCGTGGCCACTTCGTGGTGGAAGGAATGCCCGGCCAGCGTGGCGTGATTGGCTTCCAGGTTGACCTTGACCTCCTGCTCCAGCCCGAACTCCTTGAGGAAGCCGTAGACGGTGGCGGTGTCGTAGTCGTACTGGTGCTTGGTCGGTTCCTGCGGCTTGGGTTCGATCAGGATGGTGCCCTGGAAGCCGAGCTTGTGCTTGTGCTCCACCACCATCTGGAAGAAACGCCCCAGCTGCGCGCGCTCGCGGCGCAGGTCGGTGTTGAGCAGGGTGTCGTAGCCTTCGCGGCCGCCCCACAGGACGTAGTTGGCGCCGCCCAGGCGGTGCGTCGCGCCCATGGCGTGGAACACCTGGCTGGCGGCGTAGGCGAACACTTCCGGCTGCGGGCTGCTGGCCGCTCCCGCGGCATAGCGCGGATGGCTGAACAGGTTGGCGGTGCCCCACAGCAGCTTCACGCCGGTCTGCGCCTGCTTGGCTTCCAGCACGTCGACCATGCTGGCGAAATTGCGTGCGTACTCGGCCAGGCTGGCGCCTTCCGGCGCCACGTCGGTGTCGTGGAAGGTATAGAACGGCGCGCCCAGGCGCTGGAAGAAATCGAAGGCCGCGTCCGCCTTGGCATGCGCCTGCGCCATCAGGTCGCCGGCCTGCTGCCACGGCCGCTGGAAGGTGCCGGCGCCGAACATGTCCATGCCCGGCCATACGAAGCTGTGCCAGTAGCACACGGCCAGGCGCAGGTGCTCGTCCATGCGCTTGCCCAGGATGATGCGCGACGGATCGTAATGGCGGAACGCGAGCGGATCGTCCGTCTTAGCGCCGGCGTAACGAATCGGCGCCACGTGCTCGAAGTAACTCATCGAAAACCTCCCATGCGAGCCGCCCGGGGGATTCAGGGTCGGCTGCGGATGCTCCGGATGCTGCAATCGGCGTCAGCCAGGCGCAATTGCGAAATCCATCACCCTGGCATTCATTTTCCCTGTCGCGTTGCGACATGCGGGCGCAGGAGCGAACTGGTAGCGTCCCGGATCCACGGCAGGTGCCGTCGGTTACTGTCACTGGTACGCCCATGTCGCCCCATCGCATCGCCCTGCTGTTCAATGCCAACAAGGTCTACGACCGGCAGGTGATCGCCGGCATCGGCCAATACCTGAAATCCACCCGCGTGGTGTGGGATCTGTTCCTGGAAGAGGATTTCCGCTGCCGCACGCTGGGCATCCAGCACTGGCGCGGCGACGGCATCATCGCCGACTTCGACGACCCCACGGTGGAAGAAGCGCTGGCGCACCTGAGCATTCCGGTGGTGGCCATCGGCGGCTCCTATGCCGACGACAGCCGCTATCCGGCCAACATTCCCTACGTGGCCACCGACAACGCCAAGCTGGTGCGCGTGGCCTACGACCATCTGATCGAGCAGGGCCTGCAGCGCTTCGCCTTCTACGGCCTGCCGCCGTCGCCCGGCAACCGCTGGGCGCAGGAGCGCGAGGACGCCTTCCTGCGCATGATCGCCGCCGACGGCCTGGAGGGCAGCGTCTACCGCGGTTCGCCCACCAGCGCGGGCGGCTGGGGCCGTTCGCAGGAAGACATGGTGGCCTGGGTGCGTTCGCTGCCCAAGCCGATCGGCGTGGTGGCGGTGACCGACGCCCGCGCCCGCCAGCTGCTGCAGGCCTGCGTGGTGGCGGATGTGCCGATTCCGGAACAGATCGCCGTGGTGGGCATCGACAACGACCCGATGGCGCAGCTGCTCAGCCGCATTCCGCTGACCTCGGTGATCCAGGGCGCGGAAGAAATGGGCCGCATGGCGGCGCAGGTGCTGCACCAGATGCTGCACGGCGGCGACTGCTCCAGCACGCGCGTGCTGGTGCCGCCGGTGGGCCTGAGCGTGCAGGCCAGCAGCCAGCACGAGCCTTTGCGCAGTCCGTATGTGATGCGGGCGAAGCATTACATCCGGCAGTACGCCTGCCTCGGCATCAAGACCGAGCAGGTGGCGGATTACGTCGGGATTTCGCGCACCCTGCTGGAAGAGCATTTCAAGCGCGAGCTGAAGCAGACGGTGCACCAGGCGATCCTGGAGCACAAGCTGGAGATGGCGCGGTCGATGCTGGTGGACAACTCGATTCCGCTGGCGGACGTGGCCGTACGCTGCGGGTTTACCTCGCTGCAGTACATGTATGCGGTGTTTCGGCGGGAGTTCAATTGCACGCCGAGGCAGTTTTTGGGGGCTGCGCGGGCATAGCGGCGTAGGTTGGGGTGAGCCTGCGGCTCACCCCAACCTACGCGTCGTTACAGTTTTATCGACTGTGCCGCGCCGTTGTATTCGACGCTCACGTCACCCGACGCATCGACCCCATCCGCATTCGCCTTATCCCCACGAATCACCCGAACCACGAACTGCCGTTTCGCCGGCGCCCCGCTGCCGTCCCCCTCGCGCTTGCCGATCGTCAGCGTCTTCGCCTTGTCGTCGTAACTGAGCGGAATACGCGAGTAGCGCCCCTGCTCGTAGCCGTACGTGGTCCCCTCGTCCTCGTACAGCGAGAACCGGCTATCCGCACCGGCATAGACCAGCAGGGTCACCGGCGCATCCGGCTGCTCGCCCGTGTACTGGATCTGCGGCCCCGTCGGCACGATCGCCCCGGCGCGCACGAACAGCGGCATCCGCGCCAGCGGCGCGTCGGCCTGCAGGGTTGCGCCGCCCTCGTGGTACTTGCCGGTATGGAACTCGTACCAGCCCGTGCCGGCAGGCAGATAAACCTCGCGCGAGGTGGCTTTGTACTCGGTCACCGGCGCCACCAGGAAGGCGGGGCCGAACAGGTACTCGTCGTCGATGCCGCGCACCTTCGCATCGCCCGGGAAATCCATCACCAGCCCGCGCATGATGGTGCCGTCCTTCCAATACGTATCGCCGGCCAAGGTGTAGACATACGGCATCAGGCGATAACGCAGGCGGTCGTAATAGGCCAGGGCCTCGTACATCGGCGAACCGGGCGCAGCGAGGTTATAGATCTCGCGGTACGGAAACTGCCCATGCGAGCGGAACAGCGGGCTGAACGCGCCGAACTGGAACCAGCGCAGGTTGAGCTCGCGCCATTCGTCCAGATCCGCCGCGCCGGGCTTCTCGTAACGCGGCTCCAGCGCGAAGCCGCCGATATCGGTCGTCCAGTTCGGGATGCCGGCCAGCGAGAAATTGACGCCCGCGGAAATCTGGTCGTGCAGATTGCTCCAGCGCGAGGCCACGTCGCCGCTCCACGTCGCTGCCGCATTGCGCTGCTGGCCGGCGAAGGAGGAGCGGGTGAGGATGAAGGCGCGGCGATCGCCATGGTCGCGCCGCCAGCCGTCGTACACGCCGGTGGAATGCAGCAGCGGATACGAGTTGAAGAACGCCGCGCCCGGACCCAGCGCCGTCGGCCCCATGCGCAGCTTGCGCTCGGCGATATCCAGATTGGAATGCGTATCCGGCTCCGATGCATCCAGCCACCACGCATCGATGCCGATCGCGCCGAGCTTCTGCTGGATTTGCCGCCAGTAGATGCGGCGCGCCTCTTCGGCGTACGGATCGTAGAAGGCATTGAGATAGCCCTTGCCGATCCAGTCGACCTCGCCCTTTTCCACGTTGCGGCGATAGATATAGCCCTTGGCGTCGAGCTCCTGGTAGTTCTTCGTCGCCGGATAGAACTTCGGCCACACCGAAATCATCAGCTGCACATGCATGGCATGCAGCTGGTCGACCAGGCCCTTCGCATCCGGGAAGCGCGAGGTGTCGAAATCGTGCGAGCCCCAGGCATCCTCCGGCCAGTAGCTCCAGTCTTCCACCACGTTGTCCAGTGGCAGGCCCAGTTCGCGGTAGCGCTTGGCGGTATCGAGGATCTCCGCTTGCGTCTTGTAGCGCTCGCGGCTCTGCCAGAAACCGTAGGCCCAGCGCGGCAGCATGGTGGCCTTGCCGGTGATCTGGCGGTAGCCGGCGATCACCTGGTCGAGGTTGTCGCCCGCCACGAAGTAATAGTCCACCGCATGGCCGGCTTCGGAGAACAGCGACAGCTCGTTCTGCTCGTCGCCGGGCAGCGGATCGAGATGCAGCAGGGTGAGATAGCCCTCGTTCGGCAACCATTCGATGCGCAGCTGGTGGCGGCTGCCCGCGTCCATCGGCAGGCGCAGGTTGTGATACCAGGGGTTCCAGTTCTGCCGCCAGTCGTCGTAGACCAGCTTGCCGTCCAGCCAGACCTTGGCGTAGCTGCTGGCATACAGCCGCAGCTTGTGCACGCCGGAAACGGAAGGCTCGATGCTGCCTTCCCACACCACCTTGCCGGTGGTCCTGGCCGGCGATGCGGAGGGCCACCGGGCGAGATCCTTGATGTACTGGTAATCCGGCTGCTGCTCGACACGCTTGAGCTTCAGCGTGCCACCCGCGTCGTAGTAGCTGGCGGTGAGGCCGCCGGCTTTGCCTTCGGCGTCGTAGAGCTTCAGCGACCGGCTGAGCGGCTGGTATTCGCGCGCATCGCCGAAGCGGGTGATCGAGTTGTTGTCCCACAGCAGGCCGTAGTTGCGCGAGGACACCACGAACGGAATGCCCACGTCCATATTGTGCTGCGCCAGCTCCACGTCCTCGCCCTTGTAGTTCATCTGGCGGTTCTGGTGCTGGCCCAGGCCGTAGAAGGCTTCGTCGGCGGGCGAATCGAAGCGCTGGCGCACGGCGTAGTACGGCTTGCCTTCGATCGTTTCCGGCTGGAACGAGCGTCCGTCGGCCCGTTCCGCCAGCAGTGGCTTGCCGCTGGCATCCAGGAAGCGGACGGCGCCATCGTGCAATGACACCTGGGCCGAAAGGCGCGCGGTCTTCAGCGTCACCGCATCGGCGCTTTCGTCCACGGTGAAACGCGTATCCCCGCCGGTCTTCACCGCCATCAGGCTGGCCGGCAGATCGAACTTGCCGTCGGGCACGGCGGTGACGTGCACGATGCGCTCGTCCACCGCCTGCAGGCGCACCTGCTGTGCGGAATGGTCCAGATGGACGATCACGCCGTCGGCGAGTTTCTCGGCGTGGCCGGCCTGGACCGGCGCGGCATGCGCCGCGGCGTTCTGCTCCGGCGCCTTGCCGCAACCGGCGACCACGGCCAGCGCCAGCGCGCACAACGGCAGCCACGAGCGGCTGGCGATCGGGGACATGCGCATCTCGTTCCTTCAGTACGTGGCCAGCCGCACACGCAGTACACGCGGCTCGCCGATGACATTCAAACCCCAGTCGGTCTGGTCGCCGTTCCACAGCCGGCGGAAGATCCAGCGGCCGTGGTCGTAGTGGCCTTCCTCGACGCGGTCGAGCAGGAAATCCAGCTTGCGCCCGCGCGCCGGCTGGAAGTTCACGCGGACGTCGCGGGCGACGAGCAGGTATTCGTTCGGCGCCAGCTGCGCGATCAGCGCGCCGCCGGAGCGGTCGGGATTGCCCTTGGGCGGCTCGTTACCGAACTGCAGTTGCCCATAGCCCAGATGCACCTGCCAGTCGCCCAGGTCCAGCGTCTGTTCGTGAGTGTCGTCCGGCTCGGAAGCACCCCATAGCTTGCCGGCATACGCCGCCGCGGCCAGTTCGCCCGCCATCGGCGCCAGCACGCCGTAGTTGGCGGCGAAGGTCCCGATCGTTTCGTCGTCCAGCTTGCGCGCGCCCAGCGGATAGTTGGAGTAGCCGGTGAAATCCATGCCGAACGGCGACCAGCCGATGGCCCCGGCGCCGAGCGCTGCATAGACATAGCGCGCGTAGACCTTGTCATTGCCGGTTTCAGCCACGAACAGCGGATTGTCCTTGCGCGCGTAGCGCTCCAGGTAAGCGGCGTAATGCGCGTAGTCCGGCCGGTAGATATCCGGCGCCAGCACGTCCAGCGCGGGTGCGGCGGCTTTCCACACATGCAGCACATTGTCGGTGGGCCCGCCGCTTTCATAGGCACCGGGCGGCCCGGGATTGAACGGATCGCGCAAAGCGGCATTGGCGTACATCGGCAGCGGGTACACCGCCTTGCCCGCCGCGGCGACCTGGCCGATGAAATGCGCGACGTGCCAGGCGTGGAAGAACTCCGCCGCATCGTTGCCGAACACCTGGCTCCAGCTGCCGGCGGACTTGCCGGCCGCATGCAGCAGCGCCTCGGGCACCTGGCCGGCAAAAGCCTGGTCCGCCATCGGCGAGTGGTCGCGATCGGTGCCGTAGGTGCCGGACTCGTTCTCCACCTGGATCATGATGACGGTGTGCTGCTCGCCGTCGATCTTGCGCAGATGCGTCATCAGCTGGACGAACGCCTTGCGGTCCGCTTCCAGCGTGGCCTCGGCCAGCGGCGACAGCGAATTGAGGCGGCGGCCTTCGCGATTCAGCACGCGCGGAAAGCGGTGCTCATCCAGCTTCACCCACGAAGGCGCATAGCTCGGGCCGTTGTTCTTCCAGGTGGCGAACCACAGCAGGATAAGGCGCACGCGATGCTCGCGGGCCTGGTTGACCAGGGTATCGAGGAAGGCGAAATCGAACTGGCCTTCCTTTGGCTCGATCTGCTCCCAGGCAATCGGCACCTGCACGGTGTTGGCGTGCAGCTGGTCGATGGCGGGCCATACCTGGTCGAGCACGGCGGGCCAGTTGCTGGAGTTGTTGACCTGGGCGCCGAGGATGAGGAAGGGCTTGCCGTCGACGAGCAAGGCGTGGCGGCCGTGGTCGGTGGCGATGCGGGGGAGTTCGGTGGCGAGCAGCGGGGTGGCGAGCAGCGGGGTGGCGAGCAGCGGGGTGGTGAGCAGAGAAATGAGGAGCAGCAGGAGCTTCAGGGTGTGGCGGCCCTTGGCGCGGCGCTCCGGACGGCCCCTCACCCCAGCCCTCTCCCCGGAGGGGAGAGGGAGTAGTACGGCGATCATGGGTGTACCTCGCTGGCTGGGTCGGCGTAGAAGATGCCGCGTCCGCTGGTGGCGAAGTACAGGCGGCCGAACATGCGCGGATCGCCGACGAGCTGACTGATCCGCCCGTAGCGGTGCTCTGCATCGTCGATGCGCTGCCAGCTCTTGCCGTCGTCCAGCGAGCGGAAGATGCCTTGCGCGCCGTGCAGGCGGCCGGCAAGGAACAGCGCGGGCTTCGGCGAACCCGGCGCCGCCTTGCCGAAGCCGAAGGCATCGACGCCGGTCACGCCGTCGAAGCGCTTGAGCACGCGCCCCGTGTCGTCGCCGCGCAGCCATTCGCCTTCGCGGCTGCCGACGTACAGCACGCCCGCTTCATCCGGAGCGGCCTGCACCCGTGTCTGGGCACGGCCATGCGATGAGTCGCCAAGCTCTCCGCCGATCGGGGCGAAGTGCGCGCCGCCATCGCGGCTGGCGTACAGCGCGCCGCTCATGCGGTCGTAGGCGTAGAAGCGCTTCGCATCGACACGGTCTGCCAGCATTCGCAGACCCGTGCCCAGGCCATCGGCCACCGTCCAGCTCTTGCCGAAATCCTGCGTGAGATACACATGCTGCGCATGGCGCGGCGCCCACACCACCACGCCGCCATCGGCCGCGATCGCGATGCTTCCCGCGCCCTCGCCTTCGGGCGGCTCGCTCGCGAACGCGCGCCATTGCCTGCCGCCATCCTCCGACCACGCGGCGCGGATCGCCGCACCGAACGGCTTGCGCAGAAAACCGCTGCGCACGATCAACGCCGGCTTCGCCTGCGCGAAGTCGATGCTCTCGCCGTTGGCATAACGCGGCGGCGCGGCGAACTGCAGCTGCGCGGTGTCCAGCTCGTCGTGACGGTAGCCGTCCAGGTCGCCGATGGCGCTGAGCAGATGCGCGCCTTCGGGCGGGCTGATCAGGCCCAGCGCCACCGTCTCTTCCAGTCCCTCGTCCTGGAACGACCAATGCACCGTGCCGCCCCGCTCCACGTTGCGCATGTCGCGCGAAGCCCAGATGCCATAGCCGGTGACGAACAGCACATGGTCCGGGTCGTAAGGGTCGATCTCGATGGAGGCCAGCCAATGCGGCGTGTGGTCGCGCGTCCAGGTGGCGTTGCCGTGGTCGAACTCGGAGCGCGGAAATACCGGCGCCCAATGCGCACCGCCGTCGGTACTGCGGAACAGCTCGTCCTTCGGCGCGTAGTGCGCGAACGTCGCGGTTATCAGCACCTTGGGATCGCGCGGATCGACCGCCACCGCGCCCCAGCCGCTCGGCTGGTCCTTCCACGGCGTGATCCTGGTCCAGCGCGCCGTTGCCGGCTCGAATTTCCACACCGCACCGTCGCTCATCGCATCGGGGCCGGGCTCATCGCCATAGCTCAGGTAATACGTGCCATCGCCGCCGCGCACCATATGGTTCGGCCGCAGGCCGGTGGGCTGCCCCGCTACCGGCTGCCAGCTGCGGCCAGCATCGTCGGAGCGGAACAGGCTGGCCTGCTGCGTGGACACGCCGGCATACAGCGTGGGGGTGGGCCGCCCCGGCTTGCCGCTGGCCGGCTCGAACACCACGAAGACGATGCCGATGGCCTGGCGGCGCCATTTGTTCTCGGCGCTGGCGGAAGGCGAGGTGGCCACGGCGGGAAAGCTTTCCACCTTCGACCAATGCGCACCGTAGTCCTGGCTGCGCCACAGCCCGGAGTCGCGCGAACCGAGAAACAGCACGCGGCCATCGTGCGGGTCGACCGCCAGGCGTTCGCCATTGCCGCGTCCCAGCTCGTTGCCGCCCAGCTTGAACGGCAGATCGGCGCGTTCGAAGTGCTTGCCCCGATCGGCAGAACGCAGCACCGCAGCCTGGCCCGCCTGCGGCGTGGTGTAGGTGCCGGCGGCCAGGTACACGCGCCCGGCGTCCGACGGATCCACCGCCAGGCTGTCGATCCCCAGCAGGTTCTCGTCCTTCGCCTCGATCCAGTCGGTGAGCGATACCCAGCGCTTCGCCGCGTCGTCCCAGCGATACGCGCCGCCCACGTCGGTGCGCGCGTAGTACAGCCCCTTTTCGCGCGGATGGAACGCCAGCCCGCTGACGAAGCCGCCGCCGCCGATGCGCACGCCGGCATAGCGGTACGGCACGGCCTCCTGCGCATTCGCCGCCAGGGCGAACGCCAGCGCGCACAGCGCCAGCGCCGCTTTCCAGCCGGGCCGCATGAGGCGGCCCCCGTCGCCTTTCCCCGCGTAGCCCGCCATCAGAACGTCGCGCGCACCACCAGCTCGTAGCGGCGGTCGTTGACGAACCAGCCGCGGTTGTACAGGCGGTGGTCGATCGTGCCGTCGGCGTAGCTGGTCGGGCCCATCAGGACCTTGGTGGTGGAGTTGGTGAGGTTGTTGGTCTGCAGGCCCACCTGCACGTTCTTGTTGAGGCGGTACATGATCGAGCCGTCGAGCTGGCCGTAGTCGTCCGACCAGGTCGGCAGCTTGGTGGCCACGTCGCTGGCGGTCAGCAGGTAGCGCGAGCGCCAGTTCCAGGCCAGGCGCATCGACCAGTTGCCCAATTCGTACATGCCGACCAGGTTGTAGCTGCGCTTGGACAAGCCTTCCAGCGGCAGCGCCACGCCGGTGACGGTGACGTTGGAGTACGGATCGGTGGCGCTGTTGGTGCCGCCCTTGCTGTCGACGTAGGTGAAGTTGGCCTGCACGCCGAAGCCCTTCAGCCAGCCCGGCAGGAAGTCGAAGAACTGCTGGTAGCCGAGTTCGCCGCCGCGGATCTTGCCCCTGCTCATGTTGTACGGGCGGGTCACTTCGAACGGCTGGCCGCTGTAGGTCTCGGTGCGCGTCTGGTTGGAGATGTAGTCGTGCACGTCCTTGTAGAACAAGGTGGCATACAGCTGGCCGGTGGGCGCGAAATACCATTCCAGCGCGGTGTCGTACTGGTTGGCGCGCATCGGCTTGAGGTCCGGATTGCCGGCCGAGCCGGTCCACTTGGTCACCGCGGTGTTGTCCGAGGTAAGCGTGGCGCCCATCTGCAGGTACGGCTGCAGCTGGGTGAAGTCCGGGCGGGTCATGGCCCGGGAGGCGGCCAGTCGCCATTGCAGGCTGTCGGTGAACTTGAAGCGCAGGTTGAAGCTGGGCAGCGCGTTCTTGTAGTGCCCGTTGGAGTTCAGCGGGAAATACTGGCCGTGGTACAGGGCCATCAGGCTGGGGTCGACGCCGCTGGTGGTGAGGTCCGGATACTGGCCGTAGCCGTTCGCCGCCACGTCGGTGCGCACCAGGCGGATGCCCACGTTGCCGTCCACCGGCACGCCGAGCGCATCGTCGCTGCCAAAGTACAGCACGCCATACGCGGACTTGGTCTTCTCGCTCTGATCGTTGACGTCCTGCTTGCGATAGATATCGCGCGGCGCCCAGCCCGTGGGCGAGCCGAACGAATGCAGCTGCTGATAGGCGTAGTGATAGTCGCGCACCAGCTTGTCGCTGGGGAAGTACAGCTGCGGCGGCATGCTGGCGTTGCCGCGGAAGAAGTTCGAATACGTGTACAGCGAGGACATGCCCGGCAGATACGTGGCCAGGTCGGCCAGCCCGCTCGGACTGTCGATGGCGGCCCAGTTGTCGGACACCACGCCCCAGTTGTAGCCGTTGTTCTTGTTCAACTCGCTGCGGCTGGTGGCGCGCACGCCGAATTTCACGTAGCGCAGCCATTTGCTGTCCTCGAAGTTGTATTCGAGGTCCAGCCGCAGGGCGCGCTCCAGTCCCTTGTTCCGCTCGTGGTGATCCATCGCCGCGCTCCAGAAGTAATTCGCCGGATTGCTGGCGTAGGAGGCGGGGTCGGAGGTGATGGTCGGCTTCGATCCGGTGGGCACGTTCAGGGTGACGCCCGGCAGGTAGGTGGCGTCGAACACGGTGAAGTCCAGCGACTGGCTGGTCGACTTGACGAACTGCGCATCGGCGTACAGCACCATCTGGTCGTTGATGTTGTACTTGAGGCTGTTGGACCAGTCGGTGGTGATGGTGCGCTGCGTCGCATAGCGGCGGTCGGCCATGAAGCGCACGCCATCGGTGGTCAGGTTTCCGCGCCACGAATCGGACGCCAGCGTGCCGCTCTGGAACACACCGTTGCTGTCGTAGTTGAAGGTGCCGCCGTCGGCCGGATGCACGTTGTTGCTGCTGTCGTTGAAGATGCCGCCGAACTCGTCCCACTGCATGCGGTAGTCCGAGCGCAGCACCTGGCTGGTCAGCTCCAGGTCCTTGGTCGGGCGCCACTGCAGCGCGCCGGCCAGGCCGATGCGGCGGCGCTGGAAATCCAGCGTGCGCCAGTCGGCGCCGCCGGGCACATAGACGTTGGCGAAGTTGGTGCCCTTGAGCACGGTGTCGTCGTTGCGCTTGACGTAGGGCTCCATCTGGATGCCGTCCGAGCGCGTGGCCAGCTCGGAGAAGGCCACGTCGAACAGCGCGCCGAACTCGCCATGATTCTCGGTCTTCCACACATTGCTGTAGAGGAACGAGGCCGACGGCTTGCTCTTCTTGGCGAAATCGCCTTCGTTGACGCCGCCGGTGAAACCGATCACCCGCCCCGGCGAGTCGAACGGCAGCCGCGTGCGCAGGTTCACCGTGCCGCCGATGCCGCCTTCGATGATCTCGGCGGAGGGATTCTTGTACACGTCCACGCCGGCCATCAGCTCGGCCGGCACGTCCTCGAAGCTGAGGCCGCGGCCGGAGTTGGCGCTGAATACGTCGCGCCCGTTCAGTTCGCCGCGCACCTGGGTCAGGCCGCGGATCATCACGCCGCTGCCTTCGGCGGAGAAGTGGTCCGGGTCGTTGCGCGCCATGAAGTGGTCGATGGTGACGCCGCTGATGCGCTGCAGGGTCTCGGTGACGCTGCGGTCGGGCAAGGCGCCGATGTCCACCGCGGTGACGGAGTCGACGATCTGGTCGGCGTTCTGCTTGATCTGCTGGGCCGACTGCAGGCTGGCACGCACGCCGGTGACGGTGACGCCGGCCAGTTCCTGCACGGACTTGTCGTCTTTCTTGCCGTCCTTCTTGGACTTGGCCGGTTCGCCGGGCTTGGCGGGGGCGCCGTTGTCCTGCGCGGGCGGGGTCTGTTGCGCCGAGGCGGCGCCGCCGTACAGCAGGGCTACGGCGATGGCGGCGGCCATGGCGAGGCGCGCAGGTGCCTTGGACGGGTGGCGCGAGGCCCCGCCATGCAATCTTTCGATCATGGTCGTTCGACTCCCCAACAGATTTTTTGTGTCCGTGGACGTTTGTCCGGCGGATGTACGCATGCCTCGGCCGATTTCCCCTATCGGTGGCTGGGTGGCAGCCGTGCCGGGGTGCGGTGGGTCGCATGCTGGGATGGGGGAGCGCTGCGCACAATTACGAAATTGAAATTTGGGGGTAATGTTTCTTCGTTTGCGGTTGCCACATGGATCGAGGCAAATGGCGTCGTTTCGGGGGAGGGGGTGGCGGCTTGGCCGCTTATGCAGCGGGCATTTGGGGCGCCTGCTCCTTGCTCGTCATCCCGGCGTAGGCCGGGATCCAGTGGCGTTATCGCCTGGTTTTCGCGTTATCGCGAACGGGCCGCTTATGCAGCGGGCATTTCGGACGCCTGCTCCTTGCTCGT